>NZ_JAFCWW010000005.1:0-93230 GCF_049897765.1 Pseudomonas sp. TWP3-2
GACCATAGAGCATTGGAACCACCTGATCCCATCCCGAACTCAGCAGTGAAACGATGCATCGCCGATGGTAGTGTGGGGTTTCCCCATGTGAGAGTAGGTCATCGTCAAGATTAAATTCCGAAACCCCAATTGCGAAAGCAGTTGGGGTTTTGTTTTGCGCGCGGGAAAGTTTTTGCTGGTAATAGCGAACAAAATTGCACAGTTATTTTCGAAGCAGAACACTAGAATAGACCCCATCTTTTTCGGAGCCTGAGCCCTTATGTCAGATTCGGTTGACGCCCCTGGGCTGTCAGATTTACCGCTGGATGACTTGGTGGCCTGCCATGAGTGCGACTTGCTGATGCGCAAGCCCGAGCTTGCTCGCGGCGAGAAAGCCCTCTGCCCTCGCTGCGGCTATGAGCTATACGCCCATCGCCACAACGTGGTGCAACGCAGTCTGGCACTGGTCATCGCGGCACTGCTGCTGTACGTGCCGGCGAACTTTTTACCCATCATGCAACTCAATCTACTCGGACAATCGTCGCAAGACACCGTGTGGAGCGGCGTAGTCGGGCTGTTCAATACCGGCATGCAAGGTGTGTCAGTAATCGTGTTCTTGTGCAGCATGGCGATCCCGCTGCTCAAGCTTTTATGCCAATTGATGGTCCTGCTGACGATTCGTTTCAACGTCGGCCGCAGTTACGGTTTGCTGCTCTACCGCATTTATCACCACATGAAAGACTGGGGAATGCTTGAGGTTTACCTAATGGGCGTGCTGGTAGCGATCGTCAAACTGGCAGATATGGCAGCCATCACTGTCGGCCTCGGCCTGGCATGTTTTATCGGCTTGTTGTTGGTTCAGGTCTGGCTCGAAGTGGTGATGTCACCGCATCAGATCTGGCAGGCGTTATCAGGAGAGGATGCCCATGCGGGCGATTGATGCAGGCATTCTGATTTGTACCGAATGCCACGAATTGAACAAACAGGACGCCGGCACCGAAGAGCAGACCTGCACCCGCTGTGGTGCCTTGGTTCACGCCCGTCGCCCGAACAGTCTCGTTCGCACCTGGGCGCTGCTGATCACCGCCGCGATTCTGTACATCCCGGCCAACGTGCTGCCGATCATGACGGTCAGCTCGTTGGGGCAAGGTGATCCAAGCACCATCATGTCTGGCGTGATCCAGTTGGTGCAGCACGGCATGATCCCGATCGCCGCCGTGGTATTCATCGCCAGTATTGTGGTGCCGACCTTCAAACTGGTGGGGATTGCGCTGCTGCTGTTTTCGGTGCAGCGCCGTCAGCCATTGTCAGCACGCCAGCGCATCTGGATGTACCGTTTCATCGAGTTCATCGGCCGCTGGTCGATGCTCGATATTTTTGTGATCGCCATTCTGGTGGCGGTCGTCAACTTCGGCCGGCTTGCCAGCGTCGAAGCCAATCTTGGCGCCATCGCCTTCGCCAGTGTGGTGATTCTGACGATGCTCGCCGCAGTAACTTTTGATCCCCGGCTGATTTGGGATAACACGGAGTCGGATGCCGACCATGACTGATTTGCCTGTAGCGAAAACCCGACCGGCCTCGAACTGGTCGGCCATTTGGGTCCTGCCCCTGATTGCGCTGATCATCGGCGGCTGGCTCGGCTGGCGTGCCTATAACGAAACCGGCATCGAGATTCAGGTGCGGTTCGAAAGCGGTGAAGGCATCCAGGCCAACAAGACCGAAGTGGTCTACAAAGGCATGTCGGTCGGCAAGGTCAAAACGCTCAAGCTCGATGACGAAGGCAACTCCAAAGGAGTGATCGCCACGGTCGAGATGAACAAGGACGTCGAGCAATACCTGAAGACCAGCACGCGTTTCTGGCTGGTCAAACCGAGCGTGACTCTCGCGGGTATCACCGGTCTGGAAACCCTTGTCTCCGGTAACTATGTGGCGATCAGCCCCGGCGAAGGCGAGCCGAGCCGCAAGTTCAAGGCGCTGGCCGAAGAGCCACCGCTGTCTGATTCCAAGCCCGGCCTGCACCTGACCATCAAGGCTGATCGCCTGGGTTCGCTGAACCGTGGCAGCCCGGTGTTCTACAAGCAGATCAAAGTCGGCCAGGTGAAAAGCTATCTGCTGTCGGAAGACCAGAGCACTGTCGAACTCAAAGTCTTCATCGAGCCGACCTACGCCAAACTGGTGCGCAAACACACGCGTTTCTGGAACGCCAGCGGCATCAGCATCGACGCCAACCTGTCCGGCGTCAAAGTCCGTAGCGAATCGCTGGCCAGCATCGTCGCCGGCGGTATTGCTTTCGCCACGCCGGAGAATCGCAAGGACAGTCCGCCGACCGATCCGAGCCTGCCGTTCCGTCTCTACGAAGACTTCGACGCTGCCGCCGCCGGTATCCGCATCAAGGTCAAACTCAGCGACTTCGAAGGTCTGCAAGCTGGCCGCACACCGGTCATGTACAAAGGCATCCAGGTCGGCAATCTGAAAGCGCTGAAGGTCGATCCGGATCTGAACAGCGCAACTGCCGAGTTGACCCTTGATCCATTGGCTGAAGATTATCTGGTCGACGGCACGCAATTCTGGGTGGTCAAACCGTCGATTTCCCTGGCCGGTATCACCGGTCTCGAAGCTCTGGTGAAAGGCAACTACATCGCCGTGCGCCCGGGCGACAAAGGTGCTGCCCCGAAGCGTGAGTTCGAAGCCCGGCCGAAAGCGCCGCCGCTGGATCTGCGCTCGCCCGGTCTGCACCTGGTGCTGTTCACGGAAAATCTCGGCTCGCTGGAGGTTGGCAGCCCGATCCTCTACAAGCAGGTCAAGGTCGGTTCGGTGCAGAGCTACCAGTTCTCGCGGACCAAAAAGCAGCTGGTCATCGGCGTGCACATCGAGAAAGAATACGAAGGTCTGGTCAACGCCTCGACGCGGTTCTGGAATGCCAGCGGCATTACGCTGACCGGCGGCTTGACCGGCGGCATCCAGGTGAAAAGCGAATCCCTGCAAAGCCTGATGGCTGGTGGTATCGCCTTTGAGACGCCGGAAGCCAAGGCGCCATTGCAGAAGCGTATTCCTCGCTTCCGCCTGTTCGCCAATCATGACGAAGCCAATCAAAAGGGTGCCGTGGTCACGATCAAGGTCGATCGTGCTGACGGTCTGCGCAGTGGCACGCCGGTGCGCTTCAAAGGGCTCGACGTAGGCAAGATCGAAAGCGTAGATCTGACCGACGATCTGCAATCAGTGATCCTCACTGCACGCATCACCGAAGTGCCGGAGCGCATTGCCCGGGTCGGCAGTCAATTCTGGGTGGTCAAACCGGAGCTGGGTCTGATCAAGACTTCGAATCTGGAAACCCTGGTCACGGGGCAATATCTGGAAGTGCAGCCAGCCGCGAAGAACCTCGGGCCGCAGAAGAACTTCGTCGCACTGGCCAGTCCGCCGGAAGTCATCAAACAGGAAGCCGGTTTGAGTCTGGTATTGAGCGCCGCGCGTCGAGGTTCGCTGAAGCCGGGCGTGCCGGTTACTTACCGCGAAATCACTGTGGGCAAAGTCACTGGTTATGAACTCGGGCAAACTGCCGACCGCGTATTGGTGCACATTTTGATCGAGCCGAAATACGCGCCACTGGTGCGCGGCGGTACGCGGTTCTGGAACACCAGCGGTGTCGGTTTCGATATCGGCCTGTTCCAGGGCTTGACGGTCCGTACGGAGTCTCTGGAAACCGCGATTCAGGGCGGCATCGCCTTCGCCACGCCGGACGGCGAGCGCATGGGTAACCCGGCTCGCGCGGAGCAGACCTTCCCGTTGTTCGACAAGTTTGAAGATGAATGGCTGACCTGGGCGCCGAAGATCTCCCTCGGTAAGTAACCTCAAGGTTATTCGGCGTCTGGAAGGACGCCATCGCTGGCAAGCCAGCTCCCACAGTGATTGGCGGTGTACACAAACCCTGTGCTCGACACGAAACCTGTGGGAGCTGGCTTGCCAGCGATGAGGGCCTCAAACTCAGCACAAATCCCAAGCCATAAAAAAGGGCCGCGATCCCATCAGATCGCGGCCCTTTTTTTGCGCGTGTCAGTTAAACCGCATCCAGCTCCGGTTCATCCGCTGCAACATTCACAGTAGCCTTCACCGCATCATGCCGACGGATGTACTTCCAGTCCGACTCATCAATGTAGATCCCGGCCGGACCGCTGCCACCTTCAAGGTCAATCGCAACACTGGCGCAGACCTGCGGCTTCACGCTCGCCAGAATCGGCACGAAGCCCAGTTGCAGGCTGGTTTCCAGCAAGGCTGCCTGGTTTTTCTCGTCGATGTCCGCCGCCTCGTCGAGGTAGTACGGCAGGCGCACGCGGCCGGCGAGGTCGCGATCCATCAAGTGCAGCAACAAATACATGTTGGTCAGCGCCTTGATCGTCATGGTGGTGCCGTTGGACGCCGCGCCATCGATGTCGGTGTGGATAACCGGCTGGCCATTGACCTTGGTGATCTCGAACGCAAGCTCGAACAAGTCTTTGAGACCGAGCTGGTTGTGGTTAGCCGCAACCAGTCGTGCCAGATACTCCTTGGCCTCTTCGTTCTTGTTGTCCTGCTCCGCGCTCTGGCTCAGGTCGAACACCGACAGGGTCTCGCCTTCTTCGTACTGACCGGCACTGTGGATGATCTGGTCAATGTGCTTGAGCGCTTCCTTGTTCGGCGCCAGCACAATGCGGAAGCTTTGCAGGTTCGAGACCTGACGCTTGTTGATCTCGCGGTTGAACAGCGCCAGTTGATGCTCGAGGCTGTCGTAGTCGCTGCGGATGTTGCGCAGCGTGCGCGCGATATCGGTGACCGCTGCACGCCGCGCCTTGCCCAAGGTCAGGGCTTCGTCGGTGCGGTGCGCGTAAGCGTTGATCAGCAGCGACAGACGGCGCTCCATGTCATCTTCGCTGTCGAACTTGGCCACGCCTTTAAGGCGTACCTGCGCATACAGCGCTTCAATCTGGCCATCGGCGCGCAGCAGGCCTTGCCAGCTGTCCTGGTAGTCGTTGAGCAGCGGCAGCAGGTTGTCCATTGAGTCGTCAACCGGATCCATGAACGGCGTACCGAACGGCAGATCCGCCGGCAACAACTGACGACGACGCAGTGCATCGTCGAGGGTCCGTTGCTTGGCTTCCATGTCGGCGATCTGCCGGCCGACCAGTTGCAGCTTGGCCGACAGTTGCTGGACGCGCTCGGTGAACGCATCGCTGGAGCGCTTGAGTTCGTCCTGCGCGGCTTCCATCTGCGCCAGTTGCTCGAGTTTGTCGCCTTCTTCGGCGCTCAGCGTCTGCGCACGACGGAAGTCTTCCAGGGCTTTCTGCGCATCCAGCACCTGCTGATACAGCGCTTCGGTCTGGGTCTTGCTCGCGGCGCGGTCGGCAGCCACGGCTTGCTGGGTTTTCAGTTGCTTGAGCTCTTTGTCCAGACGCTCTTTCTGATCGCGCAACGCCGCACGGTCGGCCAGCGCTTGCAGAGCTGGCGGCTCGATATTCGACAGGTCGATCGACAGCCCCGGCACTTCGAAGCGCTCGCCTTTGAACGCGTCGAGAATCAGCTCCATGGATTTCACCCACTCGCCGTTCTCGTCGAGGGTGATGCCGTGTTCGCCCAGCGGCAGGCTGAACAGCGCGCTGTTGAACAGGCGCATCAGGCGCTCGACGTCCTGCTGCGAAAACTCTTCGCGCAGATGCGCGTAGCTGTTGTTGTCGGCGTGATCGAGTTGCTGCTTCACCGACTTCAGGCGTTTTTCCAGATCGCGCAGGCGCTCTTCCAGATCCTCGGCGCTGAACTGGCGGGACTGCGCGAGCGCACCGGCCAGTTCATCGTGAGCATCCTTGGCCGCCAACAGTTGCTGCTCCAGCACTTTGACGTCATCGACCAGCGCGAAGCGATTCTTCAGCACCGACAGTTCGCCGAGCCAGCGCTGGATGCCGGAGATTTCCCGCTCCAGACGCATCAGTTCCTGGGTACCGCCACGCTGATCGTTTTGCAGACTGTCCTGCTCGCCACGGTAGTGCTCGGCCTGAATCGTCAGCTCTTCCTTGCGCGCACCGGCGTAATCCGACCAGGTACCGAGCAGCGAGTCGAGCAGCGGTGACAGGCGATGCAGTTTGCCGCGCAGCAGGTCGCGCTGTTTTACGCCATTGGCCAAGGCTTCGACCAACGGGCCGGCAGCGACCAGCGAGTTGTAGTCCTGCTCCATACGTCGTACGTCGCGGAAGGCTTCTTCACACGCGGCGATGTAATCAACGCTACCGGAACGCAGGCTGTGCTCGAAGGCATCAAGGAACAATTGCTTGAGCTTGGCCGCAGTGATTTCGCGCATGTGCAGCAGGTTGATGAACAGTGCGCGGAAGGTCTTCAGGCTCTGCTCGCTGGTGGAGCGCAGCGGGATCAGGGTCAGGTCGAGCGGAATCGAAGTGTGGCCGCCAACCAGCAAACGGCGCAGTTCGTCAGGTTTGAGTTCATAGGCCTTCAGGCCTTCGCGCTCAAGGTTGTTGAACAGCTCTTTTTGGCGCAGGCAGGTGTCGTCTTTCTGATAGTGCGCCAGATCGAGCTTGCCGGCGTAAGCGAAGAACTGGTGGCCGAAACCGCCGCCCGGGCCACGACCGACTACACCGATCACGTGCGGGCCGTGCGGCAGATTCACTTCAACCAGGATGTAACTGGTATCCGAGGCAAAGTAGAAGCGCCGCGATTGTTCGAGGCTGTACTTGCCGAAACTCATGTCCGACATGCGCGCCAGAATCGGGAATTGCAAGGCGTTGATCGAGGCGGATTTACCGAGGTTGTTCGCGCCGTAAACCGACAGCGGTTCTTCCAGCGGGAACAGACCGAGGCTGTAACCGGCGGTGTTCAAAAGGGCGAAGCGGCGGATGCCGTAGCGTTCCTGGCTCATGCGTCGGTCTCCTGTTCTTCGGCAATGGCGCGGGCCAGTGCGTCTTCTTCGCTCTCTTCGGAAAATTCGCTCAAGTCGAGCGGATCGTCAGTTTCCAGCAATCGAGCATCAGCTTCATCGTCGATCAGCACCGGAACCGGCAGCGGCAGAACGCTGTGCACGCTGGCCGCCAGATCGCGGTCTTGTTGCACCGACAGACACACGTCGAGGAAACGGTGCATCGGCGGCAGGAAACGGTACACGCCGTTCTCTTCACCAGCGAAACCGAGCTGGGTCATGCGGCGCATGATTTTTTCTTCCAACTCTTCAACGGTCTGCACTTCGGCCTGAATGAACAGGTCGCGGTACTTTTCCAGCAGCGACGGCAGTTCCTCGCGGCCGAGGCTGCCGCCATCGAGCACGGCAATCGGGTCGCGGCCCTGATCGGCCAGATGCTCGACCACGATAAAGGTGAACAGCGCCAGACGCTGCGCAGTCTTGTTCACCGCAGCAGCGGCCAGATCCGGCACGAAGTAGTAGAAACCACGGGTGTCACAGACCAGTTCAAACCCCAGCGCCTTGAACAGCGTGCGGTACTGATCCTGGAAGTTCGACAGTTGCGCGTACAGCTCCGGGTCGCGGCGGCTGACGTGGTAGCCCTTGAACAGCTCGCGAAAAATCGGCGCGAGTTGGGACAGTTCGGATAGATCAAGATGCATTGGGGATGCTCGCAGAATCCTCGGCGGCGGTGTCGCGGGCCGAGAGCAGGGCGAAGGAGCGCAGGCTGACCTGGTGCTCATGAGTGTGGTAATCGCGGCGTTCCAGACGCTCGCGCTTGAAGCGTTTTTCCCGCGACAGGCGCGAGAACCAATAAAGCAATTCGTCGGTGGCGCCGTCCGGTTCCTGTTCCAGCAGCCAGACCATCAAATCCGGCATCGGCAAGGCGTCTTCGCAGCGCTCGAGCATCTCGCGCACGGTGCGCGGCGCGCGTGGCGCTTCACCTTTGTGAGTCTTGTGCGCCTTGGGGAAACGCGCCGGTTTCGGCTCGAAACGCGCAAGGGCGTAGACGTAGGCTTCGACCTGACTGGCGCTGCCGAGGAAGGTGCTTTGCGGTCGGGTGAACAGCGGCATCGCAGCTTGCGGCACGGCGTCGATGCCTTTACGGCGGATCGCCGCGAGTGCCAGTGCGGCGCCACGGGTCACGGCGTTGTGCCGGCGCGCTTCTTCACGCAACGGCAGCAGCAATTCGCGGGCGTGACGCAGGGTCAACTGGGCGCTGGTCTGCATTTCGAGGATGCGCGCGTGGGTGCGCAGCAGCATGTCGTCATCCACCAGATGGCCGAGGCGTTGCTGTTCGCTGAGCATTTTCAGCAGCACGTTTTCGACCTTGCGCACGCCTTGCTCGAAGGCGCCGTCGGCATTCACCAGATCGATCATCGGTTCGACGTATTCGTCCCAGGTCGCCAGCACTTCAGCGTAGCGCTGACGCAGCGGGATCTGCCGGTCGCTGGTCTTGGCCCGTTCAGCCACGGCCACCAGCGCCTGCTCGTCGTTGTCGAGTTTCTTCAATACGTCGCGCACGCGCATGTCGAGCAAGCGCAACTGGCGCGCCAGATCGTTGCCATCGCGGATGTCGAACGCGTCCTGAATGTAACCGGCCAGACGTTCGAGATGGCGCAGGTAGGCTTCAATCTCCAGGCACAGACCGAGACGGTGCTCGCGGCGCAGGTAGGCGAGAAAGTCGTGAATCTGCGCGTTCAGCTCGAAACGGTTCGGGCTTTTCGCCACGGGTACCAGAATGTCGAGACGAATCCACACGTCGAGCAGGCTGGTGATGTCCTGCGGCGTGCTGTCGAGTTGTTGGGCGGCCAGTTGCGTGCGCAGTTCGTTGAGGCTCAGTGTGCCTTGGTCGAAGTGCTCGCACAGTGGCTCCAGAAGTGCCCAGTGTTCAGCGAGGGCGCGCAAGACGCGCTTGGGTTCGATCATCGGAATGGCCGGCTGGTTGGCGATTAAAAGCCGCGATTGTACTGCATCACGAAGGATGCGATTCACTCTCGGGACGGGCTGTCGCTTTTCTTTGCGTCAAAGGTATCGATCAACCGCAAGCGATCTTCAGCGAAGGGCGGTAGAATCGGCGCACTTCAGTTATCCACAAGTGGCCGACCCTTGCTTATCGAGTCCCGCCGCCGCGCCTATTTGAACGCCATGCAGGTGGTCAACTGGCTGCCGCGCACCGAATTGCCCTTCGCCGCACCGTCGCGGCCCGAGCTGCTGGAAATCCTCGAACCTGAGGTTGTGGCGCCGCCGATTCCGGCTGCGCAGGCCGAAGCTCCGGTGCAGCCGGTCGCGCGCCCGGCGGAGCGGGCGAAGATCGAAGTGCCGCGTCCGACGCCGTCCACCGCTCGTCCGACGAAAGCGGTCGAGTCTGTGGACGACGCGCCCGTAGTCGCCAAACCGGCGCCGGTGCCGCCGCCACGTTTTGCCCTGCAGTTGCTGCGCGCCGGTAAATGTCTGCTGCTGGTGGAGTTACCCACAGGCGATTCGTTCCAGACCCGCGACCCTGCCTATCTGCTGCTCAAAGACATGCTGCGCGCCGCCGGTCTGCCGGATGCACCGCAGATTGTCGGTGAGCCGGTGCGCTGGCCATTACTGGTGCGCGGCAACATGGATCAAGGTCCGGAAGCGGCGCGGGATTTCGTGCAAGGCTTCCTTTCAGTACAAATGGAAACCGCACCTTGCGCCTGCCTGTGGTTGATCGGCCTGCCCGCAGTACGTTTTGCTGGCGAGGTAGACGCCGAGGCGTTCAACAATGAATTGCAGATCGAAGGTCTGGGTACGGCATGGGCCGTTCCGGGGCTGGAATTATTGATGGAAGAGCCACAGCGCAAAGCCGCCGTGTGGCAAGCCATGCGTCGGCTGATGGCGCGCTGGAAAGAATCGAATGAGTGACGCTGTAACGTTCCGCCCGATGACCGAAGCCGACCTCGACGCTGTGTTGAAGATCGAATTCGCGGCTTATAGCCATCCGTGGACGCGGGGGATCTTTCTCGACGGACTGGGCAAGTACCAGATCTGGCTGATGTTCGAAGGCGAGCAGCAGGTGGGGCACGGCGTGGTGCAGATCATTCTGGATGAGGCGCACCTGCTGAACATCACGGTCAAACCGGAAAATCAGGGGCGCGGGCTGGGGCTGACGTTGCTTGAACATCTGATGTCGCGCGCTTATGCGGCTGAGGCGCGTGAGTGTTTTCTGGAAGTGCGTGACAGTAATCGCTCGGCGTTTCGCTTGTATGAGCGTTATGGCTTCAACGAGATCGGCCGGCGTCGGGATTACTATCCGGCGGTGGGTGGGCGCGAAGATGCCGTGGTCATGGCCTGCACCCTCGTCGATTGACCTAAAAACATCGCGGGCAAGCCCGCGATGGCGTCCAATCAGGCGCTGGAGATCAGCGGTTGCCGTCCAACGGTTCGCGCCGCGCCAGCTCTGCTTCATCCAGGCCATTGCCGCCGCCGATGTCATCTTCATCGACCAGGCTCAAATCCCAGTCTGCCGGATTGTCTTCTCCGGATTCATGCGCGTCTCTGGCGCCATCCTCGCGAATCAGCGTTTCCGGACTCAGATCATCGTCGGTATTTTCGTGGTCAGAAGTGGATGCACCAGTGAGTCCCGCTTCGCGCACACGTTCGGCCGGCATCAACCGCTCGCGTTCACCTTCCGGTAACTCATCGCCGATCTTCGCGCTCGACTCATCGCCGTCGTCAAAATCCAGCTCCCGCACCGAGCCCATGCGGTCTTCGTTATCATC
Source organism: Pseudomonas sp. TWP3-2 (assembly GCF_049897765.1). Lineage (NCBI taxonomy): Bacteria > Pseudomonadati > Pseudomonadota > Gammaproteobacteria > Pseudomonadales > Pseudomonadaceae > Pseudomonas > Pseudomonas sp. TWP3-2. The sequence continues at coordinate 10,660 of NZ_JAFCWW010000005.1, forward strand.
GATCGGTTCCGGTTGCACCGCATCGTACGGACGTCGTGAATCAGTCATGGCAATTCCTCATACTGTGGGCCTTACTAGGTGGACTCACCGGGCTCACGAGAAATTCCAACGAAATCACCGACAATCCTTGCGTGACCCCAAAGGGCGGTCGTCTGTCATACCTGCGCATCTTTCTTGAGGGCTCACAGCATGAACGAATTACAAGACCTGATTGATAACAACGAACGTTGGGCCGAGGCGATCAAGCAGGAAGATCCGGATTTTTTCTCCAAGCTGGCTCGCCAACAGACCCCTGAGTATCTGTGGATCGGCTGCTCCGATGCGCGGGTGCCGGCCAACGAAATCGTCGGCATGCTGCCGGGCGATCTGTTCGTGCACCGTAACGTGGCCAACGTAGTGCTGCACACCGACCTCAATTGCCTGTCGGTGATTCAGTACGCAGTCGACGTGCTCAAGGTCAAACACATCCTGGTCACCGGCCACTACGGCTGCGGCGGCGTGCGTGCATCGATGCAGGATCGTCAGCTCGGCCTGATCGACGGCTGGCTGCGGTCGATCCGCGATCTGTACTACGAGAAGCGCGAAGAGCTGGCCAAGCTGCCTACCGAAGAGGAGCAAGTTGATCGCCTGTGCGAACTCAACGTGATCCAGCAAGTGGCCAACGTTGGCCACACCAGCATTGTGCAGAACGCCTGGCATCGCGGACAGAGCCTGTCGATCCACGGCTGCATCTACGGGATCAAGGACGGGCGCTGGAAAAGCCTCAACGCGACGATCAGTGGTCCTGAGCAATTGCCGCCGCAGTATCGGTTGCGTCCGGTTGGCGCGCCGTAACCAGGCGGCTCAGCGAAAACCCTGTTTACGCCAGTCTTGCAAAAAACGCTGGCCCTCGGCGTTGGGTGTTTCATCAAAGCCATAGATCCAGCCGCGGCAACATGATGCGCCGCAACCGCAGGCGAACTGGCATCGCAGTTTGCCCTCGGTTGCCGCGTAGTCCATGGTCAGCGAGTCGCCTGGGTGAATGTCGATCAGCGCCCACAGCCACAATTCGCTAAGGTCGAGAAACACGTTTGGATAGCAGGAATGTCTGAACAGTCCAAAAAAGCGCGGATCGTAAATGTGGACGCCCGGCGCCATTTGTCGGGAGCGTTGGCAGGGGTAGGGCACCAGTTGTCCGGAAACCCTGCACATGCGGCTGATGCGCAAAAAATTCCGACACGCGACGACGTCCGTAGCGATACCTTGGCCATCGCGGACGATATTGAAATCCTTGGCCGATGGAAATCCCAGGCGAACGGGAAGCCTGGAGGATAGGTAGATCCCTTCCGAAGGCGGGGGTGGGTGACCTTGCAACGCGGCAGTGTTCATAACGATCCCTGTCCTGGGAGTGTTGCGACTTCCGTAGGCTGACGTCCTGTCAGTCCTGCAACACAGTTATTGGATCCAAGAATCCCCTATACGGAATCAACGGTCTACTGTCAGATCTGACAGGCGTGAAAGACGACTTCCCGCGTCAGCCTGAGCTGACACGGGAAGGCAGCGTCACGTATCAGATATGCGGGGCGGGAACTGCCGACTCCGGCAGTGGCGCCTTGAGTTGTTGCAGCTGGGCCTTGATGGGTGGCGTGGCGCACGTAGCCGCTGCCTGCACCGCCGTTGAATGACGAATCGAGGTGTAGAACAGCTCGCAGGTTTTGACCTTTTGCGTCACTTGCCAGGTCTGCGTGCAGCTGTTCAGCAGGGTTTTCGGATCGCTGCCCGGTTTACTGCCCATCCCCGCTTGCCAGCAGGCAGCGCTCAGATCCTGGCCCATCACTTTCAAACCGGCTGCGTCAGCCTTGGCCTGGGCATCGTCGCCGGTATAGCTCTCAGGATCAGCGACGTACCAGATGTAACTCGGGTGGTTCGAACCGAGCACCGGCACTTTCACCCCCGCGCTCGGGCTGATGGTCGCCAGACCGAGCACGCTCACGGTCGGCCCGTATTGTTGCTTGATCCAGTTGCGCACCGGCGCACCAAACGCAACCATCGGCAGCACCGTACCGCTGGCGTTCTGGCTGACCTGCTTGACCATCGTGGTCTGATAATCCTTGAAGTAGTCGTAGGTGCCTTCCAGATCCTTGCCCGCGTTGGCAGGCGCAGCAATCGGCGCGATGTCGATGATGGTCTGATAGGCCGGAGTCTGGTCGGCCGGGATGCCGTTGTCGGTCAGCAGATCGGCCCAGCGGTCGGTGGTATTCGAGCGCAGATAATCCTGTGCTTGAGTCAGCGAGTAATCCGGAGGGAAGTGCAACAGTTCGACACTCTTGCGGTTTTCCAGCGCCATGCCCAGCGGCAGGAACAGATACCAGTTGAAGGCCCATTTGCCATCGGCATTCAGTTTGCTGGCGCCGGTGTAGGCCAGATCCCCGGCATCCAGCAGTGCGGCCAACGGTTTTTCGTAGCCCTTGGGCACGCCGGTGATTTCGGCATAGAGCTGGTCGTTATCGGTTTTCACCAGCACTTTCGCGTCGGGGTAACCGTCGCGCTGCACGCTCTGACTCAAGTAATGCGTGACAGTCTGCTCCAGCGTCCAGTCACGGAAGCAGATCACGCTGCAATTGTTTGGATACGCGAAGAGGCGGGTAACGCGCTCGGTGCTGCCCAGTTTCAGGTCGACATCGGCGTGGGCGGCGGCGCTCAGTGTGAGCGCGGCCAAGGAGAGTCCTGCGAGTTTGAACATGCTCAGATCCTTTTCAGCGTGAGTCCCGGTTGCGGGGCGGGTACATACTGAAACCAGGGATGCGCAGCGGTCTAGTGGGCAGAGTCGAAAAGAATCGTCAGCCATGGCTGGCGCCTGTTGCTGAACAGGTGCCATTCCTTTGCTTACGGCATCACCGGCGGCGTATATGCCAACGTCGTGCCCAGCGCCCACAACAGCAGCAACACCAGCGGCGTGTGCACCAGCAACTGCACGAACGAGAAGCCGATCAGATCCCGCGCCTTCAACCCCAGCACGCCAAGCAGCGGCAGCATGTAGAACGGGTTGATCAGGTTCGGCAGGGCTTCGGCGGCGTTATAAATCTGCACCGCCCAGCCGAGGTGATAGTTGAGGTCGTTGGCAACCTGCATCACGTACGGCGCTTCGATGATCCACTTGCCGCCGCCGGACGGAATGAAAAAGCCGAGAATCGCCGAGTACACGCCCATCAGCAGCGCATAGGTGTCGTGCGAGGCGATGCTGACGAAGAAGGTCGAGATGTGATGCGCCAGCGTCTGCGCGTCAGTGCCTTTGACCGTGGTCATCAGCGCGGCAATCGAGCCGTACAGCGGGAACTGGATCAGAACGCCCGTGGTGGTCGGCACCGCGCGCGACACCGCATCGAGGAAGCTGCGCGGGCGCCAGTGCAGCAGTGCGCCGAGCATGATGAACAGGAAGTTGTAGGTGTTCAGCCCGGAAATCGCTGAAATCGCCGGTTTGGTCGAGAACTCATGAAACAGCCATCCCGCTGCCAGCAGCACCAGCAGAATGATCAGCAGCGGACTGTGTTCCAGCCACTCACCCGGACGCGTGCGCGGTTGCAGCGGCGGCAGGTTGAACGCCGGGTCGATGCCACAGGCCTTGGCATCGCGCGCCGAGTTCGGGCCGGGCGCGGTGGCGTAAGCGATGATGATCGACACGACCACCAGCGCCAGCAGCATCACCCCGGACTGCCAAAGGAAAATCGTCTGGGTGAATGGAATCACCCCGGTGATCGACAGAATCGATGGCGGCAGACTGGCCGGGTTGGCCTGCAACTGCGCGGCGGAGGACGACAAACCCAGCGCCCACACCGCGCCAAGCCCCAGATAGGCAGCGGCACCGGCTGCGCGATAATCCATTTTCAGATCGGTGCGGCGGGCAAGGGCGCGCACCAGCAAGCCGCCGAATACCAGCGACAAGCCCCAGTTCAACAGCGACGCGACCATCGAAATCAACGCGACCCAAGCCACGGCGGAGCGGCCGTTTTTCGGGATGCGCGCCAGGCGGTCGATGAGTTTCACGGCCGGTGGCGAGCTGGCGACCACGTAACCGCCGATCACCACGAAGGCCATTTGCATGGTGAACGGGATCAGGCTCCAGAAGCCGTCACCGAAGGCCATCGCGGCAGCGGTCGGTTTGGCGCCCATGGCCAAGGTGGCCAGCGCCACGATGATCACCGCCAGAGCGGCGAATACCCACGAATCGGGAAACCAGCGTTCGGCAAAACTTGAACAGCGCAAGGCAAAGCGCGCAGAGCGGCTATCTTCGATATCAACGGCCACGGGAGTACCTCGGATTTTTATGTTTATTGTGGTCTTGAGGGCGCAACAGGCCCGTCAGACAGGCGCCAACAGTAAATCAACCGAGGTTTTTTTGTGACTGCGTTTTGCCGATTCGTGACTATGGTCTAACGGGTTGTCCACCGGCGCATTTGCGTAGACCATGTGCGCCTTGGTTTTTTGCCTGTGCCAGAGTTCTTTGCCATGACTGCCCAACCCTCTGCCCGACCGGCGCCGTTCAGCCGTTCCGACTACAAGACCCTCGGCCTGGCGGCCCTTGGCGGTGCGCTGGAGATCTACGATTTCATCATTTTCGTGTTCTTCGCCCTGACCCTGAGCCAGCTGTTCTTCCCGCCGGAAATGCCCGAATGGCTGCGCTTGCTGCAAAGCTTCGGGATCTTTGTCACCGGTTATCTGGCCCGGCCGCTGGGCGGGATTCTGATGGCGCATTTCGCCGATCGCCTCGGGCGCAAGAAGGTCTTCAGCCTGAGCATCCTGATGATGGCGCTGCCGTGCCTGCTGATCGGGATCATGCCGACTTATGCCCAGATCGGTTACTTCGCCCCGCTGTTGCTGCTGGCCCTGCGGATTCTGCAAGGCGCGGCGGTGGGCGGTGAAGTGCCGAGCGCCTGGGTGTTCGTCGCCGAACATGCACCGACCGGGCATCGCGGTTATGCGCTGGGCTTTTTGCAGGCCGGGCTGACCTTCGGTTACTTGATCGGCGCGCTGACTGCGACCTTCCTCGCGCAGATGTTCACGCCTGCGGAGATCCTCGATTACGCCTGGCGCTATCCATTCCTGCTCGGCGGCGTGTTCGGCGTGATTGGCGTCTGGCTGCGTCGCTGGCTAAGCGAAACGCCGGTGTTCATCGCCATGGAGGCGCAGCGCGAGGTGCGGGTCGAACTGCCGCTGCGCACGGTGCTGCGCGAACATCGTCTGGCGATGTTGCCGGCCATGCTGCTGACCTGCGTGCTGACCTCGGCGGTGGTGGTGTTTGTTGTAATCACCCCGACCATGATGCAGAAATCCTTCGGCATGACTGCCAGCCACACCTTCGCGCTGAGCGCATTGGGCATCGTGTTCCTGAACATTGGCTGCGTGATCGCCGGGTGGCTGGTCGACCGCATCGGTGCCTGGCGCACGGTGATGCTTTATAGCCTGCTGCTGCCATTGGGCATCGGCGTGCTTTACAGCTGCCTGATCAGTGGCGGCGATTGGGTCGGTCTGGCTTATGCCTTGGCCGGTCTTTGCTGCGGGGTGGTCGGCGCGGTGCCTTCGGTGATGGTCGGTCTGTTCCCCGCACGTATTCGCGTGTCGGGCATTTCCTTCACCTACAACATTGCCTACGCGGCATGGGCGAGCGTCTCACCGCTACTGCTGATTGGTCTGATGCCGTGGAGCCCTTGGATCTGTGTGATGTTCTGCGCGGTGATGGGCGTGGTCGGTTTCGCCAGCGCAGCGTATTTCGGCGCGCGCATGCCGCGCACCGGCCAATGCCAAGTGGCCGGAACTGTCTGATCCGACGAAACCCAAGTATTTTTGTAGGACAAGCGCAAAAGCGCTCTTCAGAAAACCCCTGCAAGGCCGATGGCTAGGTTGCATACCCGCTTTCTACCTGGTCAATCGGTGCCTTCCCATGTTCAACAAACGCCTGAAGCAAGAGCTGGCGGCTCTTCGTGAAGAACTCTCCAGCCTTGTGCAAGTGAAGGAAAGCCTGGAAAGCGAGATGCTGGTGCTGACTCTCGAGCCTGACGGGCGGATTCAGTCGGCCAATCAGAATTTTCTCAGCGAGATGCTCTACAAGGGCCATGACTTGATCGGCCGCGGCATCGACGACATCGTGCCGGCGCATGTGAAGTCCGACGAATTCCACCATCGCTTCAAGGCTGCCCTGACCCGAGGCGAGCACTTTGCCGGTGCAGTGCGCCTGTCGCGCGGCAATGGCGAAGAAGCGTGGCTGCGTTCGATTGTGCAGCCAGTGCGTTCCTCGGATGGTCGGATCAAGCATTTCTCGATTTTCTCCAGCGACCTGACCCGCACCATCGAAGCTTCGCGCGAACATGAAAACCTGATCGGCGCGCTGGTGCGTTCGACCGCGGTGATCGAGTTCGACCTCAACGGTAACGTTCTGACCGCCAACGACCGCTTCCTGCAGGGCATGGGTTACAGTCTGGCGCAGATCAAGGGCAAGCATCACCGCCAGTTCTGCGAACCGCAGGAATTCAACAGCGCTGAATACCAGAATTTCTGGCGTCGTCTGAACAACGGTGAGTTTGTTGCCGGCCGCTTCAAACGGGTCGACAGCCATGGTCGTACGGTGTGGTTGGAGGCTTCCTACAACCCGGTGCTGGATGCCAACGAAAAGCTCTACAAAGTGGTCAAGTTCGCCACGGTCATCACCGATCAGGTCAATCAGGAACAAGCCGTCGCCGAAGCCGCCAATATCGCCTACAGCACCTCGCTGCAGACCGACAGCACCGCCCAGCGCGGGACCACCGTGGTGACCGAAGCAGTCAAAGTGATGCGCGACCTGTCGCGCCATATGCAGACTGCCGGCGACGGTATCGAAGCATTGAACGAGCAATCGCAGGTGATCGGTTCCATCGTCAAAACCATCAGCGGAATTGCCGAACAGACCAATCTGCTGGCGCTCAACGCCGCGATTGAAGCAGCGCGTGCCGGTGAGCAGGGCCGCGGTTTTGCGGTAGTGGCCGACGAAGTACGGCAACTGGCTTCGCGCACCAGCCAGGCCACTGAAGAGATCGTCAGCGTAGTGCGGCAGAATCAGGACATGGCGCGTAACGCCGTGGCCCTGATGACCGACGGCAAGCTCCAGGCCGAGCAAGGGTTGGCGCTGGCGGCAGAGGCGGGCACGGTGATCGTCGAGATTCAGGACGGCGCGCAGAAAGTGGTGAACGCGGTAGGGCAGTTCGCCAACCAATTGTCCAACTGACCTTCAGATCTCCGTAGGAGCTGTCGAGTGAAACGAGGCTGCGATCTTTTGATTTTGATTTAACCTCAGCTCCTACAGAGGTTTTCGCCAGCAGTTCTGGCGCTACAATCTGTTCCTTTTCCCCGGAGCAGATCCCCATGAGCGATTTCCACCGCCGCCCGGTTGCCCTGAACAAAGCCTACCGCTTGCTCAATCACGGCCCGACCGTACTCGTGAGCGCGGCCCACGACGGCCAGCGCAACATCATGGCCGCTGCCTGGGCGATGCCACTGGATTTCGAGCCGCCGAAAGTCGCTGTCGTGCTCGACAAATCCACCTGGACGCGCCAGTTGCTCGAAGCCTCCGGCACCTTCGTGCTGAACGTGCCGTGCGTGAGTCAGGCCGACATCGTGCAGACCGTTGGCTCGACCTCTGGTCTTGAGATCAATCGCGATCAGAATAAGGACAAATTTCAGGCCTATGGCTTGGAAACCTTCGCCGGCGATCTGGTAGAAGCGCCGCTGCTCGACGGTTGTGTCGCGTGGCTGGAATGCCGTTTGCTGCCGGAGCCGCGCAATCATGAACAGTACGACCTGTTCCTCGCCGAGGTGATTGCGGCGCACGCTGATGAGCGGGTTTTCAGCGAGGGACGTTGGCATTTCGAGGGGCATGATGAGTTGCGCACCTTGCACCATGTAGCGGGCGGGCACTTTCTGAAGATTGGTGATCCGGTGGACGGCAAGACGCTGAGTGAATGACTTTTGTTAATGTCTTGCAGTAATTAATTATTGTTATTCGATAATTTAATGGGTTAAGGTGGCCGTCACTTTCTTTCCTGTGAGGCTTTCCCATGACCAATAACGGACTCGCCTGCTTCAGTCGGCGTATGGCAACAGTGACGCTGCTGCTGATCGTCGTGATGCTGCTGCTCAATGCTGCGTTGTGGCTCTACCCGAGCTTGGCCGGGAAAGACGGTTGGGGACTGGGTTTTGCGCTGACAGAACGTCAGCTTTCGCAAATCGCGGATAGTGCAGCGCTGTTCCCGTGGTGGCAGAAACTCGGTGGCATCGTGCTGTCGAGTATTCCGCTGCTGGCGCTGGCATCCGGTTTGAATCATTTACGTCGGCTGTTTCAGAGCTACGCGCGGGGAGAATATTTCGCCCGTGAGACGGCGGTTCATCTGGGTAAAGTCGGGCGCGCTGTGGCGATCTGGGTGTTGCTGGATTTTCTCTGTGAGCCGTTGCTCAGCCTGTGGGTCACGCAAAATGCGCCGGTCGGTGAACGGCTGATCACCTTGAGCGTCACCGCGCCATCCTTCGTCGCGCTGTTCCTCGCGGCCTGTATTGCGGTGATTGCCCGGATACTCTCGCAGGCCAGCGAAGTGGACCGCGAAAACCGTACGTTTATTTGAGGTATTGATGCCAATCGTTATTCAACTGGACGTGATGCTGGCGAGGCGCAAGGTCAAATCCAAAGACCTTGCAGCCGCCATCGGCATCACCGAGGCCAACCTGTCGCTGTTGAAGCAGGGCAAGGTCAAAGGCCTGCGCCTGGCGACGCTAGACGCCATTTGCCAGTACCTCGACTGTCAGCCGGGGGATCTTCTGGTTCGTGTGGCGGAGGGGAATATGGAACCCTGATGCACAAGTGATTTCCCCGCGCATGCCTCACTATTGAGCGAACCGGAGGCTGGCACGCCAGCCTCCTTCTTTTACTTCAAACGGATCAAATCAACTTCATGGGTTTGATCAAGCTCTCCGCAGGAATTCCGAACAGCTCATGCAGCTTCCAGATCATTGGAAGCGTTAATGCACGTTTGCCATTCAAGACTTCATAAACGCGATTCGTACGGCCGATAGCCGGAGCGAGGTCTGCGGCCGAGAGGCCCGACTGCTCCATGCGAAACCTGATTGCATCAATCGGGTTCGGCAAATCGAGCGGAAACTGTTTGGTCTCATACGCTTCGATCAGAGTGATCATGATGTCGAAGTAATCACCCTCAGCAGTGCCAGGTTCTGGTTCGTTCTCGAAAAGTGCAGACACATCTTTGAGCGCTGCACGGTAGTCTTCTTCGCTATGAATTGGACGAATGTTCATGGGTTACTCCATTTCGACACTGTCAGCGTCGATGGCATCGTACTGCTTGTGCGTGCCAATAAATTTGATGTACACCGCACCGAAGCGATATGCCACGGCGACGATCAGGCGATATGAATTGCCCTTGATGTTGAATACGACTCTTCGGCTTTTCAGAATGCTCGCACCAGTAAAATGAGCCTTGATATCCGCAGGCGCCGCCCAGTTCGCTTTCCTTGCTTCGTCTACCCACGCCAGCAAAGACTGTTCTGATTCCGGATATCGCTCCCAAAAACTCTTTAGCTGACTGATGGCGATGATTCTCATGGGATGATCCTAGTCCCGCTGTGGGACTGCTGCAAGTCTATAGATGAATACTGGATGTGTGGTTACCGGCATCGATGAATGCTGTAGATGATCACTGCATCCAGAGAAGGAGTTGCCTTGGAAATAACAGTGCGAAGACTTTATCCCGGATCAAATTGCTCCGGCGTGGGAAAAGGCGACGTGAAACATCGGAAGCGTATTCATCGTCAATAAAAAAGGCCTACCTCGCGGTAAGCCTTTTCCATTTGCGTAGTGCCTCAATCCCCCAACGCAACCCCTTCACGCCGTGGATCCGCCCCACCTTCCAGCGAGACCTTCCCCTGCGCATCCTTGACCCGCACGATGGCCTGGGTGCCGCTGGTCATGTCGATCTCATTCACCGTGTGCCCTTTGTCCTTGAGCGCCTGAATCAGCGCCGGGCTGAACTGGCCTTGTTCAAGTTCAGTCGGGCCGTTGCGGCTGCCGAAGTTGGGCAGGTTGATGGCTTGTTGCGGGTCAAGGTTCCAGTCCAGCAGGCCGACGGTGGATTTGGCCACGTATTCGATGATCTGCGAGCCGCCGGGAGAGCCGACCGTGGCGACGAATTCACCGCTGTGGCGATCAAAGATCAGTGTCGGCGCCATCGACGAGCGCGGGCGCTTGCCGGGTTCGACGCGGTTGGCGACTTTCTGGCCGTTCTCTTCAGGGATGAACGAGAAGTCGGTCATCTGATTGTTCAGCAAGAAGCCCTGAACCATCAGGTGCGAGCCGAACGCAGCTTCGATGGTGGTGGTCATCGAGACTGCGCCGCCCAGGTCATCCACAGCTACAACTTGCGAGGTGGAAATGCGCAGCGGCGAGCGATCTGGCGTGTAGGCGACCTCTACGCCCGGCGGCGTTCCCGGTTTCGCCGTGCCCATGCTGCGATCGCCGATCAGGCTGGCGCGACTGGCCAGATAACCCGGATCGACCAGGCCTTTGACCGGCACTGGCACGAAGTCAGTATCGGCCACGTATTGCGCGCGGTCGGCGTAGGCCAGGCGTTCGGCTTCGGCGATCAGGTGCACGGCTTCGGGCGCAGGTTCGATGCCGGCCGGTTTATCGGTCTTCCCAGGTTTGAGCGGCGCCAGCGCCAGACGCGGGTCGCGGGTTTCCAGCGCCTGCAAGGTGCCGAGAATCTGCGCCACTGCGATACCACCGGACGACGGCGGCGGCATGCCGCAGACCTGCCAGCGTTTGTAGTCGGTGCACAGCGGCGCGCGCTCCTTGGCCTGATAGTGCTGAAGATCATTCAGCGACAGGCTGCCGGGGTTGGCATGGCGCTGAACCTTGGCGACGATTTCCTCGGCAATCGGGCCTTTGTACAGCGCGTCCGGCCCTTCCTTGGCGATGCGTTTGAGCACGGCAGCCAAGGCCGGATTCTTCAAGCGAGTGCCGACCGATTTGACGCTGCCATCGTTGTTGAGGAAGTAAGCGGCCATGTCCGACGAGCGCCGCACATTTGGGTCGGACACCAGCGACTGATACAGGCGCGGCGAAATCTCGAAGCCTTGCTCGGCGAGTTTGATCGCCGGCTCGAACAGCTTGGCCCACGGCAATCGGCCATGCTCTTTATGCGCCAGGTCCAGCGCGCGCATTGCACCTGGCGTACCGACCGAGCGGCCACCGATCTGCGCTTGCTGGAACGACATCGGTTTACCGTCTGCTTGCAGGAACAGCTTCTCGGTGGCGCCGGCCGGGGCGGTTTCGCGGCCGTCAAAAGTGCGCACCTGCTTGCCATCCCACAACACGATCATCGCGCCACCACCGATCCCGGAGGATTGCGGCTCGACCAGCGTCAGCACCGCCTGCATCGCAATGGCTGCATCAATCGCCGAACCACCCTGACGCAACATCTCGCGCCCAGCTTCGGCGGCCAGAGGATTGGCAGCGGCGGCCATGTGTTTGCTGGCCTGCTGTGTCTGCAGGTCGGAGCGATAACCAGAAGCAATTTCCGGGGCTAGCGGCAGGCTGGAGGAGGGCGGGGCGTTGCAGGCTGTGAGGGTGAGAGCGCTGACAATCAGGGTCAGGGCTGGCAGGCGAAAACGTTGCAGCGACAGGGCTGAAAACACGCGGGGCTCTCCGTCCGTGGGGTGAAAGATCTGACGGACTGTATCGATCGACCGTGTAGGACGCAAACCGCCCGAGGTGTGAGAGACGATACTTTTCTCCAGGCATAAAAAAACGGCCTACCTTTCGGTAAGCCGTTTTTAGTACTTGGTGGTACACAGACATTTGAACTTAGTACCTAAAGATCTGTATTTATTGATTATTTGTCTTTGCTTTTGTGCAAGGGATACATGTGGGGATACATGGCGCTTGCTGCTAGGTGGATTTTTGCCGTTTTCTCTTCGCCAAGGAAGGCGCTCAAAGTGACCATTAGATGAGATGGGTCGCTCCGACGAATGGCATCACACAAGCGGCTTTGGACTTCCCGGTCTTGGTCCTTTGTTCATCAGCGGCGCGGGGCTTGTTGCCGGCCGGTACCTGTTCGCGCGATAAGCCTTGGATGGTGCGCCCATCTCTACCCAAACTTCGTAGCCATCGACGTCGATCAGCACGCGCCCATCAGGGGCCTTCCGCCAAACGTAGTCTTTCCTCCAGGTTCCGTCAGCGATCTTCGATCTCACGGCGGCTTCTGTATATCCAGACTCGCTGGCGAACTTTCTGACGGTCAAATAGCGCATTTTTCGCGCTCCTCAGTTTGTTCGTTTACATTTTGGCTCGCGTTATATATAGCTGAGATAGCCATTTGCTTTAGCCGCCGCTAGGGCGGGGCTATCTGGCGTGGCGGGGAAATGTAGACGTCCGAGGCTAAAATAAATCCCTAGCAGGCCGCCATTTTAATCATATTTATCAAGGACTTGACTATGAAAAGCAAAGGCTTGCAGGCCACCCCTCAACAGATCAAGCTTGATCTCGGCGTGGAGGTGCAAGGTGATGTAAATGGGATTGAAATGGGCGTTCTTGAGAACGGAATCCCTTTTTTCACTCAGCGCGGGCTGGCACTGGTAACTGGAGCTTCACGAAGCGCTATCCAAGAGATTACTCAGGAGTGGGTTGAGCACTTCGATGATGTAGTCATGTCCAAGGATCGAATCTCGTTCATCAGGGAGTATTTGTTCGGCCGCGGCTACACTGATCGTTCGCTCTTTATCGAGACCGTCCGAGACGGCAGCCCGCATTACGCCTACCCAGACGTCGTCTGTATGGCAATTCTCGAGTATTACGCGTTCGAAACTAGATCGCCCAATAAGCAAGCTACGGATAACTACCGGAGTTTTGCGGCGCTGGGTCTTCGACGCTTCATCTACGAGTCGCTTAACTACAGCCCAGGTGATAAATGGCAATTCCACCACGAGCGAGTCTCAATCCTCAATAACGCCGCCCCACTTGGTTATTTCATAATTTTCAATGAGATAACGGGTCTTATTGTTGATTTGATCAACGCCGATCTCACCGTGAATCATAAAACGATTCCTGATATCAGCGTCGGCCTCATGTGGGCAAAGCATTGGAAAGAATTCAACTACTCCTCGATATTTGGGGAGAGAGTTTCATGCCAGCACCATTACCCCGCCAGATATCCTCAATCAAAAAGTAATCCGCAAGATGCCAGCGCCTACCCAAACGGCGCTCTCGCAGAATTTCGCCGCTGGTTCAGATACGATTACCTGGTCACGAAATTTCCCGAGTACATTCTGAAAAAAGCGCCGCAGCTCACTGGCGGCAAAGCCGAGGCGTTACAGATTGGCGCAATGTATGCCCCAAAAAGTCTGAAGTAACGTAGGCATTTGGCGTTGAGAGCCCGACAAAGCGCCGGGCTTTTCGTTTCTGTCCTACATCGCGATCTTCAGGCCTTCAATCGCCGACTGGGCTCAAATCGAACATCCATTTAGCGATTGCTGACTGTCGCCAGGCCACCGAGTTGGGGCCTATCCTGACCTGTTTTGGGAACGTGCCTTCCTTCATCCGGCGATAAACCGTGGCGCAACTGAGACCAGTGATGTGAAGCACTTCCTGGAGGCGCAGAAAACGATCGATGTTTTCTGTCATCTTCTGATACCTCTCAGCGTTGGCGGTGTCTGCCGTGGTCGACCAATCTTCGGCGCCTTGTTTTCCCCATCGCGGCACTCCCGCAGAAACTCCCGCACATCCTCCTTTAACCAGCAGTGCCTGGAGCCCATCTTGAAGCTCTTGGGCAGCCAGTCGACGCCACGGCGAATCCCCTCTCTGACCGATGCCTCAGTTCGGCCAAGCATCTTGCCCAGGCCTGCTACGAAAACCACTTCGCAGTCATCGTCCATATGCACTCCTGACTCGGGGTTGCTTACTGCGCCTCTTGTGCTTTCAGTCGGGCGAAACCTTGATTGATGTGCCCGGCGTTTTCGCCGATCGTCTCCAGCGTGCTCCGGATATTGTCGCCGACGTCGGCATGCCCCTGGCTTTCGACTAGCAGAGTCAGCTCCATTAGCGAGGCTTCCAAGGCAAGTTGGTTGTGATACATGCGCTCTAGGACATCTGGGAGAGAATATTCGGGGGTGGGCATCGCTTCGACTCCATTCGAGAAAAATGAAAGCGTAGCAGCGATGGTTCGATCGGGGGCATGAAACAAACTGCTCACTGCTCACTGCTCACTGCTCACTGCTCACTGCTCACTGCTCACTCGCCGACGAGCACTCCGAGTCACTGGAAATGCTCGATGCCCGGGGGGTTGTGTATAGCCATTGTTTAAGCGATGCCAAGGGGGTTGTGTATAGCCGGCGCAGGAATCAATTCTGGCCGACTCCACATCAGTGTGAGGTGGTAAAAATTCCACAGAGTGGCATTTCCACCACCCAGTTTTTGAAGCGTCGATCAACTGATGAATCGAACATTTACATGGTGGTGTTTCGCAGCCAGACCTGAGTCATTTAACCTTATTGAAGTCAGGCACCCAAATTGGTGTCTCTCCCCAAATTTTCCAGGTGACCCTTCCAGTCTCAACGCTTCGCGGGGAGGGGAGGATTTATCTTGAACGTTTTCTCAAGGAGCTTACATTTCTCGTAAGGACACACTCCACTCAGCTAGGATCGCCGACTTCCCATGCAATATAACGCCAGCAGCACCACTTTAATCTTGCTCACGCTTAGAGAGATCCGTCTTGAAAGTAATATTCACCCCGGCTTGATCGCCGACTGCGTAGGAATCACTCCGAGCGCGTGGGCAAAGATTGAAAGCGGCGACTTGCCTCTCACGTTGGAAATTTTAGGCGATGCATGCAGAGCGCTTTCTGTCCTGCCATCCTTTGTCTTTGGACTGGCGGAGCGCCTAGCTCAAATCTTCAAAAATCATGGCTGGTATTTTCAGCATCCCCGGCTGGGGAAGGAGGATGAATTGCTCCCATTGATCAAGAGCTACTTCGCCAGCCCCGGATATGAGTCGCTGCGAATCCGCATGCACGAAAAGGTCTCTGTTCTAGCTCTTCAATTCAATGCCTCTTGGCCGACGCCAACAGTCGTTAGTTACTGCTGCATTCAAGACTTCCGGGCTTGGATGGACAAAGGTGCGCCGTTCGGACAGATGCCTCAAACGGGTGTGGTACCCATACTCAATCTCGCTACTACAGCCAGCGCTGGAACACTGGTCAACCCGTAATCCACCAGAGTTAATCAGCAGTCTCATTCTGCCGACCAAGCAATGTTGGTGGGACCTAAGGTTGCCAGTTCTGAGTGGCAACTTTCTGTGGAAACCATGGTGGAAACATGACGCTTGGCAACCGACCTTTCTGGTAACTTTTCGTAGTAACCACGCTGGTTAGCGACAGCAGGGTTCGCATTGGCGGGTGCGAACTGGAGGTGCGAACCTCGAACGCGAACTTGATCGGCACGGGCACCAGAGTGCGTACTTATGGCGCGTACCAGCCTGCGTACTTTGTGGTTTTTCACGCGGCTCGGGTGCGCGATATCTGTGCGTGAAGCGCTACGTGAAACAGCGTGTTTTGCTGTAACAGGGGCTGTAACAGCCTGCCTTGTTACACGGCGTCGGTATGGGCGCCTGTTTCTTTTTTATGGCCCCCAAAAACTCGGAATACCCTGGCAACCTGAGTGGCAACAAGTCACGGGTCTCCGTGCCGACGATGACAGGGAAAGCGGAGGTGGTCACTGATGCTGGTCACCGCGCTTGGTCACCGCCGCGCCAAGCTGTGGATACCTCTTTTGCTCAAGTTCCTCGTGGCGTGCTGAGGGGCTGTGCGCTGTGATTTGAGGAATGTATTTCTTCACATGATGCTTGCGATATTTCACTCGGGCGCTTTACCCAGCAACTGCTCCATCCGCAGACTGTAAACAGCTCGCTCTTGAGCTGACTTAGGGGATCTGTATGACCGATAATTTTTTTGCTTTGAAGTGTGCGGTCGCGCTTGTGGTAGTGGTGTTTGTGGTGTGGAGGGTTCTGGTTTACCGCAAGAAGAAACGGGACGCGAGGGGCAACTATCCGCCGAGTGGCCCCGGAATCTGACCTGCGCCAGGATTAAAAGAGATCGCGATGAGTAGAGGATGTTGGTTGCTGGGCGGTTGCTCAGTTTTATCGGTGAAAGTGGATAGCGGTCGATCTGACCAACTCCAGCGCCCTAGCAAAACTCGCCGTAATCCCATCTCGCGACGGTTTACGCCATCCTTCGTACGGTGGCTGGTAACCGTTGGAGGTGGTTACCTTTAGTGGTTACCACGCGCGATGCAGGCCGACTAACGGTCAATCTAGTTGACCTTCTTGGCATCGCGGAACGACTAGACTCAATGATGATTTGGGTGCCGCTCGGGTAGCCAGTAGGGTTTTGGTCTCACGAAAAAGCCCGCGTCGGCGGGCTTAGAGGTCTGTGGTGGATTTCTCGAATTTTACGATGATCGACTTCATGATCTGGAAAGGCGCCATTCTGGTCGTCCTTTCCATGATTTACGGGTTCTGGCAGGGAATCACTGGTCGCTGAATGCCTGAGGGGCGAGCAGCGGCAGCACTTTGTTTGCCCGCTCAGCGCCATGAGACAGCAGGCCGCCACCTTGGCTAGGCGGCTTCAAAAGCATGTCTCTGAGTGCGTTGCTGTTCATTGCGGTATTAGCCCCCCGGCCGACCGCAAGAAGCCCCCCAAGCAGCGGGAGGGAAGCAAGCCCGGTTCCCGCAGCGCCAAGTCCGCCGAACATGAGACGCTGCATCGCACCGTGCGGGCTTTCCCGCGACCGCAGGAACTGCGCACTGATGTCAGCGAGATCCTGAAGCTCAGGATTCCTGATGTTTTTCATGTTGGCGAGCCGGGCGATTGATATGTCCCCCTCCGCGCCGTTCTGCGCCATTTTCTTCAGGTCTAGCATGGTTCCGTATTGCCGACGAACCTTGGCAAATTCGGCGGCATCTGCGGGAGCCATCGAGCGATTCAGCGCGCTCATCAGAGACTTTTTTAGGTCGCCCGCGTACCACGCCTCCGGGCTATTGCGCTTCTCGATACGATCAAGCGTCTTCTTGATGTTGTACGCAGCTTGACCGTCGATCGCGCCGTTGGGCGCCTTGGCCTTAATTTCGTCGATCTGCTTGAGGATAATGCTCGCCTGACCTGTTTCAAGTTCGTTGCCTGCGCGCCGCACGTGATCGGCGAGCTCCTGCGTGAACGTCGGGTCAACCTTTACCGTGTTGCTCTGTAATGTCGTATCAAACTTTGCGCCGAGATCATCCTGGGCCTGCCTTAAGGCCATGTTTACGTCGTCAGAGTCTTGGCCAATCGAGCGTGATATGGCGCGGTTGAGTTGGCTCTGTGTTTTCGACATGGTCGCAGTACGGCCGCTAAAAGGCAGGTATTCCAGTGATGCGGCGGCGGCGTTCAAAGGCTTGCTGTTAACAATTCTGTCCGCCGGTATATCAATCTTATAAGTGTCTTTTGCTTTATTGGCCAAGTCGACGACTGCCGGCTTAACCTCTCCTCCGCGCAGAGCTCGGCCTACTCCGCGCGCGGTTTGCCCGCCGAGAGCGACGGCGCCCGGGATGGTTGCGCCGATTATCGCACCTAGACCGGCATCTTCTGGGTTCACTAAACCCGCAGAAGCGCCGCCCGTGATAGCGCCACCAGCGACACGTGTACCGAGCCCGGAAAGCCCCTGCATGCCGCCTACCCGGAAGCCGCCAGAACCGATGGATTCGATCAGTGGGGCAATCCTCGTCGCACCTGGCAGCATTACCGCGCCCTTTGCCAATGCCCCGCCCATGCCGCCGGTTCCAGCAATTTCAGTGGCGAGTTTCCCGCCCTTGTACGCCATGGAGTTAGGATTCGCTCCGAGATCCTGAAGCGCCCAATCCATGTCCGCGCGGCGTTGTCGGTTGGATTCAAGCGATAGTCCTTTCCCAGCGATGGCGTCCTGCACAATATCGAAAGGTGCGACCAGTCCTGCACCAATGCTACCGGCGCCACGCAGCGCACCGGCCAGCAGGTTGCCGGAATCCCGCATCAAATCCTTACCTGCGTTTGGCGAAAGTCTTGGCAGATTACTGCCGAATCGTCCCGCCATATGTGGGACAGGTTGCACTGGCAGTTGCTGAGACGCCTGTCTTGGCACTGGTTGCTGCGGCTCGTCATCCCAGATAATGCCGGCCGGGTCGATCTGCGGCGCGTCGTCCCACTGAATCGAATTCGGATCAATCGCCATGCTCGAGTCTCCCGTTGAAATACTGGATCGGACTTCATTCATGCGACCAAATCCTCCATAGGTAGGAGAGGACGGCGTTCCGCCAAGGCGATCAGTACGGCGTTCGCTTGTACGCTTCCAGAGTTCGCTGCGAGACGCAGGCGCTCATATGCGGCGCTGATCTCTGCGCGGGTTGGCTTGGTTTGATGGCCTCGGGTCTTGTTGCTCATAACTCATTCTCCGATGCAAGGTTATAACCTAATATTAGCAGATTTTGCCTTGTCTGTATATTTGAACAGTGGTTTTGAAGGCCGGTCGTCCTGTCCTATCGGTCGAATCCTGAGTGTGCAAACGGAGCTGGCGAGCACCCCAGCTCCGGGGTTTTGCTCCTCCTATTCAGGTCTGGTTAACGAGTACCAGTATTGAGTTGCTCATCAGTTACCCGTCAGAAAGCGCTTTTGAACCCATGTTCCTGGCGTGCCCGAGACGACACACACCCAACCCTCGATCACGTATTTGGAGCCGGCGGTGCCTAACTCCGACGGCGCCGAGTTCTTCACGGAGTCTCCCTGCATCCAAGGTCCGCTGGTAGGCGCAGCGGTGAGCGCAGAGTAGAAGGCGGTTATGCGACCCTCTGCGATCTGATTGATCTGGTTGACGTGCTCACGCAGCACGCGCAGTAGCAATGGGTCAGTGATGCCAAGTGGAGTCGAAAGGTGATTGGTCGTGGATGGGATAGTCATATGTGTTTCCTAAAAAGTGCCTGCTTGCGGCGGGCTTTGACTGAGTAGGGCGGATTGCCCCGGTGGCATTGCTCGTTGTCGCGCGCACCTAGACGTGCGCTTCCATCGGTGTGTTCTCGTAGTCGGAGCGCAGATGAGCGCCCTCTGTGCAATAGCGCCCGGTAGGCGCGTAGCAAGCTCGACACACCATGATGTGGTTCAGGTATAGATCACGGGCGTGACGCCACTCAGGCGTAGCGGTGGCGGCGTTTGCGTGTGAGCCGGTGATGAGTTGAGCAGGGCGATCGATCCGAGTAGCCACCACCAGGCGCGGGCGAGGTCGAATATCCACTTTCCTCGAGTCAGTACCGGTAGCCGCTGGCGGCATGTGATCGAGCAGGCCGGAGAGGAGGCTCATGTCGCCACCTCGGCCTGATTGCTCCATTGCCCATATGTGTCTCTAAAAAAAAATCGGGGGAACGGGGGAACAGTGGGAACAGCCAATGTTTCCGGGGCTTCCAGAGGGGGATTCTGTTCCCCACGTTTTTTTGTGGGGAACAGTGATAACCAAATGTTCAGAAACGGGAAAACGCTTATATTCAAAAACATGTTTGTGTTCCCCCTGTTCCCCATACATTCAATAAGGGGGAACGGCTACAAGCCACGGTTTTACTGACTGTTCCCCCGTTCCCCCTGTTCCCCACGTTTGTAGGTTCCTGAGAACTCGGGAATTCGTACTTGGTGGATATGGTGGTCATGCGCCGCCCCCTTCGCTGTCCATTGCTTCGGGATCGATGACGTACAGGCGCGCCGACCCGCCGGCGGGGATGCGGTACTTTTTGGTTTTGCGGCTATCGCGATCGGTGTCGCGCTTGGCCAGGGCTCCACCAACTTCCAGCGCCTTGATCACGCGGGTTAGGCCGAATCCGTGGGCTGCCTCGACGAGTGCGGACTTGTTGAACAGGTAGAGCCGCTTGCCCGCTAACAGCTCCCAGTAGCCGGCGCGGTTGAACACCTTGGCATCCACCTCAGTGGCGTCGACATCGGAGAAGCGGCTGCTGCCGTGCTTGTCGATGAAATCGATGATGCCGGCCAGGATCTGGCGATCTTCTGCGTTACCGCCGCCGACACGGGCAAGCCATTCGCCATAGAGCAAACGGCAGTCGGCGAGGGCGGTCCCTTGTTCCCAAGGCAGCAAGCCGAAAGCGGTGGCCATCTCTCCCGCAAGTGCAATCACGGCGAACCGATCGGCCACGCGCCCGGCCTGGGCGTTGTCCTCGACGAACTGGGCGCGTATACCGTCAAAGTCACTGAGTAAGCCCGGCTTATCGTCTGCTGCGACAAGGTGCTCAACGAAGGCTGGCCCGAGGTGGCCGTGATGTGCAGTGACTGCCACAGTGAGCTGCCGGTGAAAGTCCGCGCCCTCAAGCCCGTGCAATTCATCAAAGGCGCGATGGGTGCGGGTGCCGGCGTTCACGTCGACCATGCGGAGTTCGGCGCCAGCATGAGCAGCGTTGCCGGATATGGCGGCGTGCTCGGACAGCGAGCGCTCGCCGCTGGAGAGGGTGAGAAGCCGCCAGCTCAGTTTCGCACGGCCTTCACGCTCTCGCGTCATGGTGCCTTTCCCCTGACCGTTGGCGAGGGAGTAGGCCATTTCCTGTACCCGCTTCGGGTCGGCGCGCTTGATCTCGTCCAAGGGCAGGATAGTGTCGTTACGACTGGATGCCTCGATCTCAAGGCCGCCTTTGGTCATGTCCCAACTGGCGGCGAACACGCCAGGGTCACCCCACACCGACGATCCGATCAGTTGGGCCAGAGATTTGCCGCTAGAGCTGTCGCCCACAAGGTGAACACCACCACCCAGCACGCCGACCAAACTCAACAACGGGCCGGCCAGCGAGCAGCCGATCGCCAGCGTGAGTACTGGGTTGCCCGCGCACTTGGCGGCGACGGCCGACTGCCACAGCGCCAGTTCGCCACGCTGACTAAAAAGTACTTGGGCTTTGTTGCTGGCTTGGTACCGCACGTTTGCGGCACCGATCGTTCGCCCGGGCAGAACGAATGCGCCCGACTCGTGCCAGCCCGGCCGGCTGGTGGTGGCGAATACTTCGGCGGGGTGCTGGTCGAGCAGGTATTCCATGAACGTGCCGCGCTTCTTCAAAGCGATGATGACACCCATACCGAACAACGCGCGCCGGGCATCCTCGCCGCTGCCGCCAAAAACCTCCATGGCGATGATCCACTCCTTGATACCGCCTTCCGTGACCAATCGCAGGAGTCGACCCTCGCTGCCGTCGTCACTGTTGGTTGTTCTGGCCACTACCGTGACAGGACTGGAGATCCACTCATCAGTGATCGGGTGATCGGCGGCGTTCTCCGCATCATCCTGATCTGCCGCGGGGCGCTTGAAGCTGTGCCAGTACACGCCCGGGCGAAGCTTGCGACCGTTCTCGTTGATCACCCAGTGCTCGTATACCGCCCAACAAGGTCGAACAGGTGAGATGATCGCGGCCTCTGGCCGAAGGTTGATCACGTTGGTATCAGGCTTGGCCATTGGCGAGCTTCCAGTTTGCGAGATCGTTGAAATCAGTGAGGTCAGCCGGCGCACCTTCTGGCCATTCGGGGAAAGCCACTTGAGCGCCCACTGCCGCCGCGGCTGCGTTCGCTGCAGTGCGTCCTGGGTTTCCGTCGGTGAGTCGGTCGTCGTCGCCAGCAATAACAAATGGCTGGTCCGGGTAGCGCGAACGAAGCCCCATCGCCGCCGGGAACAAGTTTCCCGCGTTCATGGCAGCGGCAACGGCATAGCCGCCGTGTTGGTGAAGGCTGGCGCCCGTCGCCCATCCTTCGCATATGCAGAGCAATGAGCCGGGCTCAATGACGCCTAGAGGCGAGTACGTGCCTTTCACGCGTCCACCGGGCAAGAAGCGTTTGGCGCCGTCTGGGGCGATTCGCTGCAGATTGACTAGGCAGCCATCGAGGTAGAGCGGCACGAGCAGATCTGCGCCGCGCTGCCGCAGACCGTGGGAGCGAACTCCTTTGGCTGTGAGGTATGGGTGATCAGGCGACGCGCGCCGAGCATTGCGCCACCAATGATTAGCCTTCTCGGCGGCTTGCTGCTGGCGCCTTTGGTGTTCGGCCTCGCGCTGGCGCCGAGCCTGATCAATTCGCTCGCGGATTTGTGCGGCCTCGCGAGCGTCTACCGGTTCGCGGCTACACCAGGTGCTTGCAGCTCCGGACTTCCAACTGCCAAAGGCGCCAGAGGCGATACCGTCCAGATACAGGACATACCAACCATTGAGAGCGCCGGGCTTGTCGTCTGGAACGCGGAACCGGTGAATACTGCCATCGGGCACAGGGAGCCAATCAAGCTGTCCATAAGTCGCCTGCAGCGCATCACGGAAAAGGATCGCTGCGTCATCCATGACTGGCGCTCCCTGCGAAAACTCGGCAAACCCGCCCATTGTTCACGGCGTGCCAGTGCGTGATGTCGTCGATTGACTCCACTAGGCAGGCAGTCACTTGTGCGCCGGCACTGCGCATCACTACGCGCCCGCACTCGGCGTCAGACTCCGTCAGGAACGGGCCAAGCAACGCCTTCAGCGCTTTCGGATGGGTCACATAGAACAGCTCTGTGGCTTTTTTCGGGCAAGCCGATCCCGCGGGCGCAGGCGCGCCATTTTGAATTTTCATGTGCTTAAGCCTTTATTGAATCAGCAACTCACGGGAGTCAGCGATGCAGTGCGCTGGCGAGAATCGGGCGGTGGCCCATCAGTTAACCGGAGCTGCGTTGCCAAGTGGCGGACGCGTGATTGTCCAAACAACAGCTGGTTGACCTGCGCCGCTTTGTCGGACCACCGCTCATGATCCGGGCCGTTGCCAATGCGATTAATCACAACCCAATCCGGTAGCTGTCTACGTGCCCGCATTTCGCTGAGCATGGTCCACCAGGTCAGATAGCGGGTGCGCTCCAACTCCATCAGATCAATGAGCCGCTGACATTCGTAGGTGCGGGGTTCTAGGTCGTCTGACGGCTGGATCTCGTCGACGCCAAACAGAGCCTGATTGACGTCGCTTCTCGCGATCAGCGCTTTCTGATAGTCGGTATCGCTACCAATGTCTTTGGCGCGAACCCAGTCCGGCAACTCGTTGGAAAGGCGCAACTGATTGAGAACACCCCACCACTGAGATGCGTGTTCTCGTTCGGCGTTGATCGCAGTTGAAAGTAGGCTGCTCATTGGGCACCCCCTTGCGCAGCGATCAATTCGTCGAGCAGTTCCGCCCACGCCATCGCAGTGTGCTGAGCGAAAACTGCAGTAACTCGTGCCACGACTATGTTGATCGAAGGTGAGGCGATCAGGGCAAAGGAAAGCGCGAGCAGCTTCAGAATTTCCTGAACGTCCCGCATGTCCTCAACGCTGATTTCGGCTGAGAGAGCTGGGGTTTTCATTTGGCACCGCCTTGGCGATTGCCGAACTGGATAGGAGCGGTGGAAGAGTCAACCAAGGCCTTGGCTGCGGCCATCAAAAGCCTAATTCCAAATACCTCGTCGACACCAAGGCCGCTATCCATGGTTTTCGTCAGCATTGCATCGCCCGCCGCGAGGAAGCAGCTCGCCTCGTGTAGCGCATCGGCGACAGGCATGCCGGCTGAGACGGAGAAAAATGATCGGTTGCCTACGGTATGAAACTCCGAGGAGTTCGTAAGCAGCGAAGGAACCTCCAGCTCTGTAGGAGTGTTCATTGCACACCCCCTTTGGCTTCTAGGGTGCGGGCGATGGCCATATTGGCGTTGTACCGGGCGAGTCGATTGGACAGGGAGGAGTTTGCGCGGAGAGCGCTCAGGGCTATGCAGCGATGAGCAAAAGCGCGGATTGCGGACGGAGTGATGGCGTGTTTCATGGGTGTAGCTCCTAACGTTGAGGAGCTGCCACTTTTCGCGGCCAAGCGAAGATGGGTGGCAGCTGTACGCGGGTTGGCCGACCGGGACGTTAGGAACCCGGCACACCCGAAGGTGTCCCACGCACAGCCGCCATAACACGATTGTGCGGACGCAAAAAAAGCGCCAGCAATCGGATGGTGGGCGCTTGTGCGCCTAACGATACTCGACCGGCCAAAGTCGGTCACGGGATTTACCGCGACCCTTGAACCATAGCGCTGACGCCCCATCCGAGCAAGCGAAGTTTGCGACCGAATATCGCTTGGCATGAGCATAGCCATCATACGGGCACCCCGGCAGGCGGATTGGTGCTCAGGTAGTAAAGAGCTATGCGGGGATGCTTGCGGCCTTGGTCGTCGGTCAAGTCGAGACGATGGGTGAGGATCTTGTGCCCGAGCGCGCGCAGCTCGTTGATGCGAGCACCAGGGCGAACGATGTTCAGCTCGCGAATAGCGGTAAACGTATCAATCGGGCCGGCTCTCAGGCGCTCCAAAAGTCGAGCACGTTGAGCGGTTCCGCTGGTATTCTCTACGTGAGTATTTTCGTGGCTGGCCTGTTGGTCGGCCATTTTTTTTGGGCTCATATCAGGCAATCTCCCCACGCAGGGCGATGCGCTGGCGAACCCAGGTCTGTACCTCGGCCAAGACAAAACCTACCGGCGAACCGCGTGACTTACTGTCGCTCAGAGGCACTGGGCGCGGGAAAGTCGGATCGTCTTTGAGGCGCTTGTACACGGTAGGGCGTGCGAGCCCGGTGATTGCTTCAAGATCCGGCATGCGGATTAGGGTGATCGATGGGTCGAACGTGTGGGGCGAGTGATCAGTAGCTGGAGATGGTTGCATGGCCGTGTGTTCCGCTATTGGTTTAGACGGAATACAAAGTAAAAGCGCTCGGGTAGGGGGAGAAGTCCGGGCAGCGCGCACACTGTACAGTTTGCGCGTAGTCCGTATCAGGCTGCGCGCATAAGGTGTCTTCTCATTTGGTTTTTTCGAACTCCGCGATCCACGTATAGAGCGTTCTTTCTTTTTCGATCCCTAGCCGTTTCGCATTGATGCGCACGTAATCTGCTCTGCTGTGGTAGCTGGCTTTATTGGCTTTCCAGTCCGATAGGGCAGCTTCTTTCTTTTCATTCATGCTTCTATGCCGGATGCTGGCTGCTTTTTTCGCCGCTAGAGATACCTTGGTCTTCGCTAGCTCATCTGCGCGGGCGGGAAGACTGTTATCGAAATTGCGGATTAAGTCTGCCTCACGGCGTCCCATATCCCGCACTGCTTCCGCGCGGCAAACAATCTCGACGATGTCGGGCATTGCTTTTGAAATCCCGGACAGCCGAATCATCGGCACGTCTTCGCGGAGGATTTCGGGTAGGTCGAGGTCTTCGTTGTATGACCGAACCGCATATCCGATCTCTTGAAGGGCGAGCACTGCTAGATATTCGAAAGGCTTCGCATCCGGCATTGATTCATCGTCAAGATCAAATTGTTCCAGAACTGCTTCCAAAGCCTCGAGCGGGCGAGTGTTCTCCTCGTTTGGGTAATAGAGTTCGGATGCACTCATGCGATAAGAGTAGTGCTCGATGAAGAGCCTAAGGCCAGCTTCGGTGCGATCTTCATAATCGAGATAGCCCAGAATATGGCCTCCATTTTCGACTTGTTGCTGAATCCAGCTGCTCTTTTCCCAGCGAAAATACTCCTCAGTCATCCATGTGATGGTGTGACCGGCCTCTTTCATTTGGGCTACTGTTCGGCCCCGAAGGAGGTACTTCGCTCTGCCATGAAACTCCTCAAGTCGATCGTGCACCATATACGGCACCTTATCGCTGAAAACGTCGAACTCCTTCGCCTTGCTCACAGGGCTGCCTCCTGCTGCGCTTTTTTCGGTTGCCGTCCGAATTCTCCTTGCACAACCACGCCGCCGGCCAGTCCGTCGAGGTAGTTCGCATACCATTGCATCATCTTCGTGCGCTGCGGCAGGTACTGCGCCTTGTTGTAAACGCCTGCGACGCCAGGCTTCTTGTGCGAAAGCTGGGCCTCGATATGGTTCTCGTCGAAACCGTTTTCGTTGAGCACCGTCGATGCAATATGCCGGAACCCGTGGCCAGTTTGCCGACCCTCGTATCCCATCCGACGCAGTGCCATCAGGAACACCGTGTCGCTCCGCGGTTTGGTGTGATCGCTGCGACCTGGGAAGAGAAGGGGATAGCTGCCGGTGTATTTGCGCAACTCCTCCAGCGCCTCGATCGCCTGAGACGAAAGCGGGACCAGATGCTCAAGGCCTTTCTTGCGACCTTTGCGCTCGACGGGAATAGTCCAAATTTTCTTGGCAAAGTCGAACTCAGACCACCGCGCCTCGCGTAGCTCGCTGGGGCGCACGGCGAAGAGACTCAGAAGGCGCAGGCCTAGGCGCACGTCGTGGGCATGAGGGTAAGCGGCTATGGCGCGGATCAGGCCAGGCAGTTCATCAGGGGAAACGTGAGCGTAGTTCTCGGCCTTGCCGGACTTGAGATATTTCTGAAGGCCTTCAAGCGGGTTATGAGTTGCGCGGCCGGTCACCCTGGCCAAGTCGTAGACATCTCTGCAGTACGAGCGAACTCGGCTCATCTGCTCAAGGATGCCCTGCTGCTCCATGCCTCGCAGAAACTCCATCCATTCGAGGGGGGTGATCTCTGCATAGGGGCGCTTACCGAACACGGGGAAAACATGACGCTCGAAGGCTCCCATGATCCGCTTCGACGTGCCTGCGTCCCAGTTGGTGAGTCTTGAGGTGTACCACTCTCTTGCAAGCGGCTCGAATGTTTCGGCGGCAGTGCTCCTTTCCGCTTTCTTGCGAGCCTGCTTTGTAACGATCGGATTCTTTCCATCAGCAGCGTCGGCGCGTAGCTCGGCAGCTTTCTGCCTGGCTACCGACCCGCTCACATCGGGATAACCGCCCAGTCCGAGCCAAGACCATTTGCCGTCTGGCTTCTTGTAGCGAAGTTGCCAGGACTTCTGGCCGTCAGTTTTCACGCGGAAATAAAGGCTGTTCCCATCGAGCTCGCGATATTCTTTGGTGTCAGGCTCTAGCCCGGCCAACGCGGTGTCGGAGAGGGGGCGGCGCTTGATCTCTGAACGCTTCATCTGACCTGTATCCCTTCGGTTCAATTATTTGTCGAGGATACACAGCGGGATACACGGAGGGAAGGTATAGGGGGATACAAGGAGGGACAGCCAGAAACAAGAAAGCCCGCACGAGGCGGGCTTCTTGTTTTGATTTATAGACATCCTGAGACATCTGTAAATCGGTACTTGGTGGCTACACAGGGACTTGAACCCCGGACCCCAGCATTATGAATGCTATGCTCTAACCAACTGAGCTATGTAGCCAAGTGGCGCGCATTATTCCCCTGAAATGGAAAAGCGTCAAGCGTAAATCTAAAATATTTCTTCTTATTTTCAACCGCTTAACCTCCAGCACCGAAAAACCACCGCGCGGAGGCTGTCAGCGCAGTTGGAATCTCCCGGTATTGGCGCTTAAAGCCTGGCTGCCCTGACTCAAAGAATCCGCCGCGAGGTTCACTGCTCGTGCGCCTTCGAGCAAACGTACCGCCGCCTGATCGACCTGCTGGATATTGCTGCTGACCTCATCGGCGGTGCTCGCCTGTTCTTCGACGGCGGTGGCGATCTGCGCCAGGGTGTCGGTGACGCTCTGCACGGCGCTGGCGATTTCTCCCAGACGTTCGCCCAGCCCGGTCACCGCGTCGGCATCAGTTTGTGCCTGGCCGCAGGCCGCTTCCATCAGACTCACCGCTTCGTTGACCGTGCTGCGCAGGCTGTCGACAGTGCCGGCGATCTGCGCGGTGGACGATTGCGTGCGTTGCGAGAGGCTGCGCACCTCGTCGGCCACTACCGCGAATCCGCGACCCTGTTCGCCGGCGCGGGCAGCCTCGATGGCCGCGTTGAGCGCCAGCAGATTGGTCTGTTCGGCGACGCCGCGAATGGTGTCGACCACCAGTTGAATCTGCTGACCTTGCTCGCTGACCCGACCCAACGCCGCCGCTGTTTCGTTCAGGCGCTGATTGAGCTGTTGAATGCTCGCCGTGGTGCGCTGGCTGTCGCGGCTGCTGTCGGCGGCGATACGCTGAGTGTGCTGGGCGCTGCCGGAAGCCTGTTCGCAACTCTGCGCCACACCCTGCGATGTGGCGGCCAATTGCGTGGCAGCAGCGGCGATTTGGCTGATCTGCAACTGCTGCGCTTCGACTTCGTTGAGCGCGCCGCTGGAGTGATCGTTGAGGCTGCGCACCGCGTTGCTCAGTTGCGAGGTCTCGTGATCGACCCCGAGCAAACTGGTGCGCAATTGCACCACGGCAACGTTGAGCGAAGTGCTGATCGCCGCCAGTTCATCGCGGCCCTGCACCGGCACTTGCAGACTCAGATTGCCGTCGCGCAGCGCTTCGGCGAGCAGCGTGATGCCGCTGGCGCTGCGGCGGATCGAGGCTTGCAGGCAGACGAACAGATACAGCGCCGCCAGCAGCAGACAACCGAAGACTGCGGCCGCGACGACGAACTGACGAATCGCCGAAGCGTGGTAATCATCCAGCCGTTGATCGAGCGAGGTCAGCGATTGCTGGCGCAGCGCTGCGAGGTTACCGAGCAAGCCATCAAGGCTGCGCTCGAAGTCTTCCGGCTTGAGATTGATGCTGCCACCGAACACGCCGTCATCCAGCACTTTCAGGCCCGCATCCAGTTGTTTGAGGCTGTCGTGATATTGCCCGGCCCAACCTTGCAGTGCTGGCGGGAGTCGCGCTTCGAGCAGGCCGGCGGTTTTCACCAGTTGCTCACGCGCATCGCCGATCCGGCTGCGCAGGTCGCGCAACTGCAAACGACTTTGCAGCGTGAATTGGCCGGACACTACCGAGGCCTGACCAACTGCGGCTAGGCGGCCGACCCGTTCAATCAAGTCCGGCGCATGCTGGGTAGAAATCTGCGTCAGCAAATAGGTTTCCAGCCACGGCGCGAGGATCAGCCGAGTGTCCATGGCGATCTGCTCGCGCAACGCTTGCAGCGCGCTGAGCGCATTGGTGAATCGGTCATAACCGTCCGGCCACCAACCGACGCCAGCCAGGCTTTTCGAATCCAGACCATTCAACGCGGTTTGCAGCGCCTGATAGCGGCTGAGGGTTGCGCCCTCGGCACCTTCGGCCTGCAACGCATTGCCCAGCTCCAGCGTGGCTTGTGCGACCGCCGGTTGCACCGCGTCGAACGCAGCCATCGCGGCGAGGGTAGCGGGCGTTGGTTGGCGGTTGGTTTCCGTGGCGCGCCAGCGGGCGGCGCGGTCGCGTTGCGCGGCGAGCAGGTTGTCCAGCGCATCCAGTGCAAGCAACTGACGCACACCGGCACGCTCGCCGGAAATCAGCTCGAGTTTGTTGCGATAGTCCTGACCGATCATCAGCAGGCTACCGGCCAACGGCAGGATAAACAGCAGAAACAACAGCTGGAATTTACGCGCGAAACCAAAACGCCCCAGTAACCGGATCCCCGGCGATAAAAAAGCCTGCATGCCTCATGACTCCTCTGGACACCACGCACCATCGGCGTGCGCCGCGCTGGTTGAGTGCGCGATCTGTGCCCTGCTAAAAGGCTTCGAAAGTCCACTCTCGCCCGCTCTGTAGGCCGGCTCTGTAGCGGAACTTCCCATTCTCGATCCCCTTTGTAAGGAGGCCGCGTTCAAGCGGATAAGCAACGCAAGATTCAGACCATGGCGTTGCGCTATCACCTTCGCGCCGATGAGTGAATCGTTCGTTAGCTGGCTAAGGGGATGGCGCCCCCGCACCGAAAAATGGCACATTGACGCACCTGCCTGCGTGCACCCACCCGTTGTCCGGAAATTCCCATGGCTATCAGCAACGTTCAGTCCGCCGCTGCGGCGGCGCCCGCTTCCTCACAAAGCAGTCCATTGGTGATGCGCATCATCGGCGCGGTGGCGCTGGCGCATTTGATCAACGACTTGATTCAATCGGTGTTGCCGTCGATCTATCCGATGCTCAAGGCCAGTTATGGCCTGACTTTCACCCAGATCGGCCTGATCACCCTGACCTTTCAATTGACTGCATCGTTGTTGCAGCCGTGGGTCGGTTACCACACTGATCGTCATCCAAAACCTTGGCTGTTGCCGGCGGGGACGGTGTGCACCTTGATCGGCATCTTGATGATGTCGGTGGTCGGCAGCTTTCCGCTGATCCTGTTGGCAGCGGGGTTGATCGGCATTGGTTCCTCGACTTTCCACCCGGAAGCTTCGCGAATTGCGCGACTGGCCTCGGGCGGGCGTTTTGGCCTGGCGCAATCAACCTTCCAGGTTGGCGGCAACGCGGGTTCGGCACTCGGCCCGTTGCTGGCGGCGGCGATCATCATTCCCTACGGTCAGGATCACGTGGCGTGGTTCGGTCTGTTCGCGGTGTTTGCGCTGTTCGTGCTGTACCGCATCAGTCGCTGGTATGCGCATCACCTCAACCTGTTCAAGCTCAAGGCCGGCCAGGCTGCCACCCACGGATTGTCGAAGGGCAGGGTAACCAGCGCGCTGGTGGTGCTCGGGCTGTTGGTGTTCTCCAAGTATTTCTACATGGCCAGCCTCACCAGCTACTTCACCTTCTACCTGATCGAGAAGTTCGACCTGTCGGTGGCGAGTTCGCAGCTGCACCTGTTCCTGTTCCTCGGTGCCGTGGCGGCGGGCACGTTCTTTGGTGGGCCGATTGGCGACAAGGTCGGGCGTAAAGCGGTGATCTGGTTCTCGATCCTCGGCGTGGCGCCGTTCACCTTGCTGATGCCGCATGTTGATCTGTTCTGGACCAGCGTGCTCAGCGTGGTCATTGGCTTCATCCTCGCCTCGGCGTTCTCGGCAATCGTGGTTTACGCGCAGGAGCTGGTGCCGGGCAATGTCGGAATGATTGCCGGCATTTTCTTCGGTCTGATGTTCGGTTTTGGCGGGATTGGCGCAGCGCTGCTCGGGCACCTGGCGGATGTGCACGGGATTGAGTACGTGTACTTCCTGTGTTCGTTCTTGCCGTTGTTTGGGGTATTGGCGATCTTTTTGCCGAAGACGAAGAAAGCCTGATGCGCTAAAACTCAGGCACAAAAAAGCCGCGTATCAAACGCGGCTTTTTCATGGGTGCAGCTTTTAGACGTTGAAACGGAAGTGCATCACGTCGCCGTCTTTGACGATGTAATCCTTGCCTTCCAGACGCCATTTACCGGCTTCTTTGGTGCCGGCTTCGCCCTTGTACTGGATGAAGTCGTCGTAGGCGATGACTTCGGCGCGGATGAAGCCTTTCTCGAAGTCGGTGTGGATCACGCCGGCAGCCTGAGGTGCGGTGGCACCGACTTTGACGGTCCAGGCGCGGACTTCTTCGACACCGGCGGTGAAGTAGGTCTGCAGGTGCAGCATTTCGTAGCCGGCGCGGATCACGCGGTTCAGGCCAGGCTCTTCCAGGCCCAGGGCCTCGAGGAACATGTCTTTCTCTTCGCCGTCATCCAGCTCGGCGATTTCCGCTTCGATCTTGTTGCAGACGGGGACAACGATCGCGCCTTCTTCTTCGGCGATGGCCTTGACCACGTCGAGCAGCGGGTTGTTCTCGAAGCCGTCTTCAGCCACGTTGGCGATGTACATGACCGGTTTGGTGGTCAGCAGGTGGAAGCCCTTGATCACCGCTTTTTCGTCGGTGCTCATGTTCTTCATCAGGCTGCGTGCAGGTTTGCCTTCGGTGAAATGCGCGATCAGTTGCTCGAGCAGCGCTTTCTGAACGACGGCGTCCTTGTCACCACCCTTGGCGTTGCGCGCGACTTTCTGCAGTTGCTTCTCGCAGCTGTCGAGGTCGGCGAAGATCAGTTCCAGGTCGATGATTTCGATGTCGCGTTTCGGGTCGACGCTGTTCGAAACGTGGATCACGTTCTCGTCTTCGAAGCAGCGCACGACGTGAGCAATTGCATCGGTTTCGCGGATGTTGGCGAGGAACTTGTTGCCCAGACCTTCACCTTTCGAGGCGCCGGCAACCAGGCCCGCGATGTCGACGAATTCCATGGTGGTCGGCAGGATGCGCTTCGGATTGACGATGGCAGCCAGGGCTTCCAGACGCGAATCCGGCATCGGCACGATACCGCTGTTCGGCTCGATGGTGCAGAAGGGGAAGTTCTCGGCCGCGATCCCGGATTTGGTCAGGGCGTTGAACAGGGTGGACTTGCCGACGTTAGGCAGGCCGACGATGCCGCAATTGAATCCCATGGTGTTTCCCCTTCGGGTAAAAGTCAGGCCTTCTGGCTGTGCAGGTTTTTCATCGCACGGTTCCATTCACCGGCGAGGATATCCGGCAGCACGCCGAGGGCAAAGTCGATGCTGGCATCGAGTTTTTCCTGTTCGGCGCGTGGCGCACGACCCAGGACGAAATTTGAAACCATACTGGCAACGCCCGGGTGGCCGATGCCAAGCCGCAGGCGGTAAAACGTATTCTGATTGCCCAGTTGCGCAATGATGTCGCGCAACCCGTTGTGACCGCCATGGCCGCCGCCCTGCTTGAGCTTGGCAACGCCCGGAGGCAGATCGAGTTCGTCGTGCGCCACGAGGATTTCTTCAGGCGTAATGCGGAAGAATCCGGCGAGTGCCGCCACGGCCTGGCCGCTGCGGTTCATGTACGTGGTGGGAATCAGCAGGCGAACATCCTGACCCTGATGCGAATAGCGTCCGGTCAGGCCGAAATATTTGCGATCGGCCACAAGGTTCACACCTTGCGCGTGGGCGATGCGCTCAACAAAAAGGGCCCCTGCGTTATGCCGGGTCTGTTCGTATTCAGCGCCTGGATTTCCCAGGCCAACGATCAGTTTGATGGCAGTCACGATAGGGGCCCTTCCTTTGGAGTTGTGGATAACATCGCCGTCAGCGAGTGCGGCGAAAGTGGACGAAAAACTTCATTTACTCAAGAGTAAACGCCGCGTTATCGCCCGCTTTCTCGCTACGTTTCGGTCCGCGATGTTTCCTCAAGCTCCGGCAATACAGAGTGATTTACTCTGCAGCGCCTTCTTCAGCTTCTGGAGCAACGCGTGGAGCGTGTACGTTTGCAACAGCTTTGTCGTCACCGTGAGCCAGTGCAACGAACTCAACGCCTTTAGGGGCTTTGAGGTCGGACAGGTGAACGATTGCGCCGATTTCCAGAGCCGACAGGTCGACTTCGATGAACTCAGGCAGATCTTTCGGCAGGCAGGTCACTTCGATTTCGTTCAGAACGTGCGAGATTTCGCCGCCTTTCTTGATCGGAGCTTCTTCACCAACAAAGTGAACCGGCACGATAGCGGTCAGTTTCTGACCAGCTACAACGCGTACGAAGTCAGCGTGCAGCACGTGGCCTTTAGCTGGGTGACGTTGCAGAGCTTTGATGATGACGTTCTGCTTGGTGCCGCCAACGTTCAGTTCGATAACGTGGCTGTAAGCAGCATCGTTCTCGAGCAGTTTGGCAACTTCTTTAGCCAGCATGCTGATGGATTCAGGGGCTTTGTCGCCACCGTAAACTACAGCTGGAACCAGGCTTGCGAGACGACGCAGGCGGCGGCTCGCACCTTTCCCCAGGTCGGAACGCACTTCAGCATTCAGAGTAAAATCGTTCATTGTGTATCTCCAAAATAGCCATGACCGGGTTGACGTTTGCGACCAGCGCCAAACACGGTATGGGCAAAAAAGCCCCGCCCCGGCAGGAATGCCGGGGCGGGGCGCTTTTCGTCAACGAGACATTTCGAGAAGGGCAGGGCCCTTAACGGAACATCGCGCTGATCGATTCTTCGTTGCTGATGCGGCGAACCGCTTCGGCAACTACCGGTGCGATATCCAGTTGACGGATACGCGCACAGGCTTGTGCTGCAGCGGACAGCGGGATGGTGTTAGTCACCACCAGCTCGTCCAGCACGGAATTTTCGATATTCTCGATGGCCCGACCCGACAGCACAGGGTGTGTGCAGTAGGCAAAGACCTTGGCTGCGCCATGCTCTTTCAAGGCCTTCGCCGCGTGGCACAGAGTGCCGGCGGTATCGACCATGTCATCAACCAGAATGCAGGTACGCCCTTCGACATCACCAATGATGTGCATCACTTCAGAGTGATTGGCTTTCTCACGGCGTTTGTCGATGATCCCGAGATCCACACCCAGGGACTTGGCAACGGCACGTGCACGCACGACGCCACCAATGTCCGGGGACACGATCATCAGGTTTTCGAAGCGCTGATCTTCAATGTCATCCACCAGAACCGGGGAGCCGTAGATGTTATCTACCGGAATATCGAAGAAACCCTGAATCTGGTCAGCATGCAGATCAACCGTGAGAACACGGTCGATGCCGACTACGGTAAGCATGTCAGCAACGACTTTCGCGCTGATAGCTACACGTGCGGAACGCGGACGGCGATCCTGACGGGCATAACCAAAATAAGGAATAACAGCAGTAATACGAGTAGCCGAGGAGCGGCGGAAGGCATCAGCCATCACTACCAGTTCCATCAGGTTATCGTTGGTCGGAGCGCAAGTCGGCTGAATAATGAAAACGTCTTTACCGCGAACGTTTTCATTGATCTCGGCAGTAATTTCGCCGTCGGAAAACTTGCCGACAGAGATGTCACCGAGAGGGATATGCAGCTGACGTACGACACGTCGAGCCAGATCGGGGTTAGCGTTCCCCGTAAAGACCATCATCTTGGACACGCGCAGTACCTAGAGGCTGAGGGTAACCTGGATGAGTATGGAAAATGGCAGGGGCGGCTGGATTCGAACCAACGCATGGCAGGATCAAAACCTGCTGCCTTACCGCTTGGCGACGCCCCTGTATCTGTTGCTTGCAAGTGCCGAGCACTTGGTTCCTTTAGAGCAGACTTTGCAGCTTGCGATGCAACATCGAAATGTTGCTTCCCTTTGCTACAAACCCTGTAAGGGTCTCTGTCAGAAGGGCCGAGACTTTATCAGCTTCAGCTTTGCTTGGGAAGCCCCCAAACACACAACTTCCAGTTCCGGTGAGTTTCGCTTCGGTAAAATTACCTAGCAAATTCAACGCGTTACGTACTTCTGGGTAACGCCTCGATACCACCGGCAAGCAGTCATTACGACTGTTTCCCTCGGGAACGGGGCGCACTTTAATGGGCGGCGTGTTACGTGTCAACAATGGATCTGAAAAAATTTCTGCCGTACTTACAGAGACTTGCGGAACGAGCACGACATACCACGGTTCTGCGGGCTCGACCGGGGTGAGTTTTTCGCCCACGCCTTCGGCAAATGCCGCGTGGCCACGCACGAACACCGGGACGTCTGCGCCGAGCGAAAGGCCCAGTGTCGCCAGCCGATCTTCATCCCAACCCAACTGCCACAAATGGTTGAGGCCGAGCAGCGTGGTCGCCGCGTTCGAACTGCCGCCACCAATGCCGCCGCCCATTGGCAGGATCTTGTCGATCCAGATATCAATCCCGAGTGAACAGCCGGATTGTTCCTGAAGTTTTTTCGCTGCACGCACGATCAGGTTGCTGTCGTGCGGCACGCCGGCAAATTCGGTGTGCAGCCGAATCACGCCGTCATCGCGCACGGCGAAGGTGATTTCATCGCCGTAATCGAGGAACTGAAAAATTGTCTGCAACTCGTGATAACCGTCTTCACGGCGTCCGAGAATATGCAGCATCAGGTTGAGTTTGGCTGGCGAGGGCAGCGTCAGGCGTGGAGCGGTCATGCGTTATTGCCCCAGTTTGCGCGGTTGCCAGTTCTTGATCACCAGCGTCACGTCCAGATCCGAGCCGTGCAGTTTGATCCGCTCGGGCAACCAGTAACCGTTCTGCTCGGCATAGCTGAGGTATTCAACCTGCCAGCCATCCTGATCCAGGTTGGCCAGACGGCTGTCAGCATCCAGGGTCAGACGGCTTTTGCTCTCGGGTGCTGGCAAGCCGCGCACCCACCAGGCCAGGTGCGACACCGGCAGTTTCCAGCCGAGCTGTTCTTCGAGCAGGACTTCCGGGGTCGGCGCTTCGTAGCGGCCCTGATTGGCCACTTCCAGCGATACCGCGCCCGGGCGCCCGGTCAAACGTGCCGCGCCACGACCCAGCGGGCCGGACAGGCGGATGTCGTAATAGTCCTGACGTTGCAGCCAGAACAGCGTGCCGCTGCCGGAATCTTTCGGTGCGCGAATGCCGATCTTGCCGTCGATCTGCCAGCCATCAAGGCTGCTCAGTTGCTGTTTGTGCACGTTCCACTGCGCCGGGTTGCCGTGGCCCTCGACCGATTCGCGTGCGCCGAAGCCTGCGCAACCGGCAAGCAGGGCGATGAAGCTGAAAACAATAACGTGGCGCAAAAACATGAGTTATAGAGTCTCGGATCCGGTCAGGCGCTTGATGGTGCTGCGCAGAATGGTGCTGTCGGGCTGGTCCTTGAGGAACTTGCCCCAGATTTGCTTGGCTTCGCGCTGCTTACCCTTGGTCCACAGCACTTCACCGAGGTGAGCGGCGACTTCGTGGTCAGGGAAACGCTCGAGTGCCTGGCGCAGGTATTTCTCGGCGTCTTCCAGATTGCCCAAGCGGTAATTCACCCAGCCAAGGCTGTCGAGCACCGCCGGGTCTTCCGGATTGATCTGGTGCGCCTGTTCGATCAGCGCCTTGGCTTCAGCGTAGCGCGTGGTGCGGTCGGACAGGGTGTAGCCCAAAGCGTTGAGCGCCATAGCGTTGTCCGGGTCACGCTTGATGATCAGGCGCAGATCTTTTTCCATCTGCGCCAGGTCATTGCGTTTTTCCGCCAGCATTGCGCGGGTGTAAAGCAGGTTCAGATCGTCCGGATATTGCAGCAACGCTTGTTGCAGGACTTTCCAGGCCTTGTCGCCTTGATTGTTGGCGGACAGGCTTTCGGCTTCGATCAGATACAACTGAATCGCGTAATCCGGCTGCTCGTCGCGTTCGGCAGCCAGTTTGCTTTGGGCTTCGGCGGCTTTGCCGTTGCTCATCAGAATGTCCGCCTGACGCAATTGCGCCGGCAGATAGTCGTTGCCGGGGCCGACCTGGGCATACTCGATCAGCGCGCCTTGCGGGTCGTTGCGCTCTTCGGCGATGCGACCCAGGTTCAAGTGAGCAGAATCGACGTGGCTTTCGCGGGCGATCAGATCTTCCAGATAACCCTTGGCCTCGTCCCAGGCCTTGCCTTCCAGGCACACCAGCGCCAGCGAATAACGCAGTTCGTCATCTTCCGGGTATTGCTGAACCAGCGTGGAGAACTCGACTTTGGCGTCGTCCATGCGGTCCTGTTCGACCAGCATCCGCGCGTAAGTCAGGCGCAGACGTTTGTCGTCCGGGTATTTTTTGATGCTTTTCTGCAACAGCGGCAGCGCTTCGTCGCCTCGGTTCAGACCTTGCAGCAGACGCGCGCGCAGCAGGATCGGGGCGATTTCGCCGTCTTCCGGCGGGTTGTCTTCAAGTAGAGACAGCGCACCTTTGGTGTCGCCGTTCTGTTGCAACAGCAAGGCTTTACCGAAAATCAGCTGATTATTGTTCGGGTGGCGCTGCAACAAACGGTCAAAACTTTTCATCAGACCGTCGCGGGTTTCCTGATCGGTGTCGGCAGCCGACAGCGCAAGGAAATCGAAATGCGTGTCGCCCTTGCCCTGCAGGACTTTCTCCATGTAGACCATCGAGTCGTCGTAACGCCCGGCGCGGGCCAGTTGCACGGCGGCGGCGCGTTGCGCTTCGAGGTCGTCCGGCGCATTTCTCGCCCAGATCAATGCGGTATCCAGCGCTGGCTGATCCGCGCCGAGGTACTCGGCAATGCGGAACGCGCGCTCGGAGACGCCCGGATCCTGGGTATTGATGGCCTGGGTCACGTAGTTATCCAGGGCAATGTCGAAACGATTGCGCTGGCCGGCCAGTTCAGCGCTCAACAGGCTAAAGACTGTTTCCTCGCTGAACGAGCTGTAAACCTTGGGCTTTTCAGGGGCTGGCGTAGTGTCTTCGGCCGGTGAGGCACTGTCCTGCGACACGGGAGCCAAGGCCTGGCAGCCGCTGAGGAAGACAAAAGCAAGGAGCAACGCGGAGGATCTATTCATATAGGAAGAGGACGACTAACCTGCGGTCGGATCATCATGACACAAGCCTTCGGCCAAACATAACCGAGACTCGATTGTGCCCTTTATAGGGGTAAGCAATTGGGACAATAGTCAGCGGTGGTTGTTCTGAATCTGGCGAAGTAGGACAATTGCCGGCTTCACGTCACCATCAGCGACCTTGAATGGCCTTCCTCGCACTCGGTATCAACCACAAGACTGCTTCTGTAGACGTCCGCGAGCGCGTGGCGTTTACCCCTGAGCAGCTGGTGGAGGCGTTGCAGCAACTCTGCCGACTCACCGACAGCCGCGAAGCTGCGATCCTTTCCACCTGCAATCGCAGCGAGCTTTATATAGAACAGGATCACCTGTCCTCGGACGTGGTGCTGCGCTGGCTCGCCGATTACCATCATTTAAGCCTCGAAGAGCTGCGCGCGAGTGCTTATGTGCATGAAGAGGATGCGGCAGTTCGTCACATGATGCGCGTCGCCTCCGGGCTCGACTCGTTGGTGCTCGGCGAACCGCAGATTCTCGGCCAGATGAAATCCGCCTACGCCGTGGCGCGTGAGGCCGGCACCATCGGCCCGTTGCTCGGGCGCCTGTTTCAAGCGACGTTCAACGCCGCCAAGCAAGTGCGCACCGACACCGCCATCGGCGAAAACCCGGTATCGGTGGCGTTTGCCGCGGTCAGCCTGGCCAAGCAGATTTTCAGCGACCTGCAACGCAGTCAGGCCTTGTTGATCGGCGCCGGCGAGACCATCACTCTGGTCGCCCGCCATCTGCATGAGCTGGGGGTCAAACGCATCGTCGTCGCCAACCGCACGCTGGAGCGCGCCAGCCTGCTCGCCGAACAGTTCGGCGCGCACGCCGTGTTGCTCTCGGACATCCCGGCCGAGCTGGTGCGCAGCGACATCGTCATCAGCTCCACCGCCAGCCAGTTGCCGATTCTCGGCAAGGGCGCGGTGGAAAGCGCGCTGAAGCTGCGCAAGCACAAGCCGATTTTCATGGTCGACATCGCCGTGCCTCGGGATATCGAGCCGGAAGTCGGCGAACTCGACGACGTTTACCTCTATAGCGTCGACGATCTGCACGAAGTGGTCGCCGAAAACCTCAAGAGTCGTCAGGGTGCTGCCCAGGCCGCCGAAGAGATGGTCGCCACCGGCGCCGATGATTTCATGGTGCGCCTGCGCGAGCTGGCGGCGGTCGATGTGCTCAAGGCTTATCGTCAGCAAAGCGAACGCCTGCGCGACGAAGAACTGCAAAAAGCCCTGCGCCTGCTGGCCAATGGCGGCAACGCCGAAGACGTGCTGGTGCAACTGGCGCGTGGCTTGACCAATAAACTCCTGCACGCGCCTAGCGTGCAGTTGAAAAAGCTTTCTGCCGAAGGCCGCCTCGATGCGCTGGCCATGGCCCAGGAACTCTTTGCCCTCGAGGGCTCACCGGATAGCTTTTCGGATAAAAAACCGCAATGAAAGCGTCACTGCTCAATAAGCTGGACATCCTCCAGGACCGTTTCGAGGAACTGACCGCGCTGCTTGGCGACGGCGAAGTCATTTCCGATCAGACCAGATTCCGCGCCTATTCCAAGGAATACGCCGAACTCGAGCCGGTTGTACAAGCCTATAAACAGCTGCTCAGGGTCCAGGCTGATCTTGAAGGCGCCCAGGCGCTGCTCAAGGACGGCGACGCGGACATGCGTGAAATGGCCGTGGAAGAAGTCCGCGAGACCAAAGAGCAACTGATCGAAATCGAAGCCAGTCTGCAACGCATGCTGCTGCCCAAGGACCCCAACGACGGGCGCAACGTGTTCCTCGAAATCCGCGCCGGCACCGGTGGCGACGAGGCGGCGATCTTCTCCGGCGATTTGTTCCGCATGTACTCGCGTTACGCCGAGCGACGTGGCTGGCGCGTCGAGATCCTGTCGGCAAACGAAGGCGAACACGGCGGCTATAAAGAAGTCATCGCCCGCGTTGAAGGCGACAACGTTTACGGCAAGCTGAAGTTCGAATCCGGCGCGCACCGCGTACAGCGTGTACCCGCCACCGAATCCCAAGGCCGTATCCACACCTCCGCGTGCACCGTGGCGGTGTTGCCCGAGCCGGACGAGCGGGAAACCATCGAGATCAACCCGGCAGATTTGCGCGTCGACACTTACCGCTCCTCCGGGTCTGGTGGTCAGCACGTCAACACCACCGACTCGGCGATCCGCATCACGCACTTGCCGACCGGCACCGTCGTCGAGTGCCAGGAAGAACGTTCCCAGCACAAGAACCGTGCACGGGCGATGGCGTGGCTGTCGGCCAAGCTCAACGATCAACAGACCGCAGCCGCGGCCAACGCCATCGCCAGCGAGCGTAAGTTGCTGGTGGGTTCCGGCGACCGTTCCGAGCGCATCCGCACCTACAATTTTGCTCAGGGCCGGGTCACTGACCACCGCGTCAATCTGACCCTGTACTCCCTCGACGAAATCCTTGCCGGTGGCATAGATGCAGTGATCGAGCCGTTGCTCGCCGAATACCAGGCCGATCAACTCGCAGCGATAGGTGAGTAAATGACCATCATCGCCAGCCTGTTGCGCGCCGCCGAACTGCCGGATTCGCCGACCGCGCGTTTGGACGCCGAATTGCTCCTCGCGGCGGCGCTGGGCAAGTCACGCAGTTTTCTGCACACCTGGCCCGAGCGCATCGTGCCGTCCGAGGCCGCGCTGATCTTTGCTCAGTACCTGCAACGCCGTCGCGCTGGCGAGCCGGTGGCCTACATTCTCGGTCAGCAGGGTTTCTGGAAGCTGGATCTGGAAGTCGCGCCGCACACCTTGATCCCGCGTCCGGACACCGAATTACTAGTGGAAGCTGCGCTGGAATTGCTCCCGGCAACCCCGGCCAAAGTGCTCGATCTGGGCACCGGCAGCGGCGCGATTGCTCTGGCTTTGGCCAGCGAGCGTCCGGCCTGGCAAGTGAATGCGGTGGATCGCGTGCTTGAAGCCGTGGCCCTCGCCGAACGTAATCGTCAGCGTCTGCACTTGAACAACGTCAAAGTGTTGAGCAGTCACTGGTTCAGCGCCGTCGAAGGCCAGCGTTTTCAACTGATCATCAGCAACCCGCCGTACATTCGTTCCAGCGATCCGCATCTGGTCGAAGGCGATGTGCGTTTCGAACCCGAAAGTGCGCTGGTCGCCGGTATCGACGGGCTCGACGATTTGCGTCTGATCGTCGCCCAGGCGCCGGCACATCTTGAGGTTGGCGGCTGGCTGATGCTCGAGCACGGCTATGATCAAGCCGAGGCCGTGCGCGATTTGTTGCAGGCCCACGGTTTCGCAGATATCCACAGCCGCACCGATCTGGGCGGCCATCAACGGATCAGCCTGGGGCGCCTGCCGTGCTGAGTGATCAGGAATTATTGCGCTATAGCCGGCAGATTCTGCTGCAACACGTCGACATCGACGGCCAGTTGCAGCTCAAGGCCAGCCGAGTATTGATCGTCGGCCTCGGCGGTCTCGGCGCGCCAGTCGCGCTGTATCTAGCAGCGGCGGGTGTCGGTGAATTGCATCTGGCGGATTTCGACACGGTCGATCTGACCAACCTGCAACGCCAGATCATCCACGACACCGACAGCGTCGGCATGAGCAAAGTCGACTCGGCGCTTAAACGGCTGAGCGCGATCAATCCTGAGATTTCGCTGGTCCCACATCGTCGTGCGCTGGACGAGGATTCCCTCGCCGCGGCTGTGGCTGCTGTGGATCTGGTGCTCGACTGTTCGGACAATTTCTCAACGCGCGAAGCGGTCAATGCGGCTTGTGTCGCTGCGGTGAAACCTTTGGTCAGCGGCGCGGCCATCCGCCTTGAGGGCCAGTTGTCGGTGTTCGATCCGCGTCGCCCCGAGAGCCCGTGCTACCACTGTTTGTACGGGCATGGCAGCGAAGCCGAACTGACCTGCAGCGAAGCCGGCGTGGTCGGACCGCTGGTTGGTCTGGTCGGCAGCCTTCAGGCGCTGGAAGCGTTGAAGATGCTGGTCGGTTTCGGTGAGCCATTGGTCGGTCGCTTGTTGCTGATCGATGCGCTGGGTTCGCGTTTCCGCGAGCTGCGGGTCAAGCGTGATCCTGGCTGCGCGGTGTGTGGTTCGCGCCATGCATGAAGCGCCTATCGGCGTGTTCGACTCCGGCGTCGGCGGCTTGTCGGTATTGGCCGAAATCCAGCGTTTGCTGCCCAACGAATCGCTGCTGTACGTCGCCGATTGCGGGCACATTCCTTACGGCGAGAAAACCCCGGAGTTCATCCGCCAGCGTTGCAGCGTGATGGCCGGGTTTTTCCGCGAGCAGGGCGCCAAGGCGTTGGTGCTGGCCTGCAACACCGCGACTGTCGCAGGCGTTGCCGACTTGCGGCGTGATTATCCGCAATGGCCGATTGTCGGCATGGAGCCAGCGGTCAAACCGGCGGCGGCTGCCACGCGCAGCGGTGTGGTCGGCGTGCTCGCCACCACCGGCACGTTGCAGAGCGCCAAATTTGCAGCGCTACTTGATCGCTTTGCTACCGACGTGCGGGTAATCACCCAGCCGTGCCCGGGGCTGGTCGAACTGATCGAAAGCGGCGATCTGCACAGCGCCGAGTTGCGCCAGCTGCTGCACGGTTACGTCGCACCGCTGCTGGCTGCCGGTTGCGACACGATCATTCTCGGCTGCACGCACTATCCGTTTCTCAAGCCGATGCTCAGAAGCATGATCGCCGATGACATCAGTCTGATCGACACCGGCGCCGCTGTAGCGCGGCAACTTCAGCGTCTTCTGGCTGAACGAAATCTGCTGGCTGAAGGACCGAACCGATCGGTCAGATTCTGGACCAGTGCCGATCCTCAGTACTTGAGAAATGTCCTGCCGTTGCTGGGCCAAACCGCAAACGAAGTGCAACGCTTCGATTTGTAAAAAAAATGTGAAAAACTGAAAATTCATCTGAACTTCTAAACAGGCGCGGGCTTCTATAGCGCAGTTATCCAGAAAACCAAACGATCGTTCCGGAAAAGGAAGTTTTGAAGTGAAGCGACTATTTTGCTTGGCCGCGATTGCGGCCGCATTATTGGGGCATAGCTATACCGCACAAGCTGCAGGCGTTGAATTCGGAGTTGGCGCGACCAGCGATTCGACCATGACCTATCGCCTGGGCATGCAATTCGATTGGGACAAGAGCTGGCTGCAGAGCGACGTCGGCCGTGTGACCGGTTACTGGAGCGGCGCTTACACTTATTGGGAAGGTGACAAGACTTCCAGCAACAACAGCCTGTCGTTCTCCCCGGTGTTTGTTTACGAGTTCGCCGGTGAGTCGGTCAAACCGTACGTCGAGGCGGGTATCGGCGCGGCGTTCTTTTCCAACACCAAATACGAGAGCAACAACATCGGCGGCTCTTTCCAGTTTGAAGATCGCCTGGGCTTTGGTCTGCGATTCGCTGGCGGGCATGAAGTCGGGATTCGTGCGACGCACTATTCCAACGCCGGTCTGAGCAGTGACAACGATGGCGTGGAAAGTTACGCGCTGCATTACACAATGCCGTTGTAAGCCAGATCAAAAGATCGCAGCCTGCGGCAGCTCCTACATGGGATTGATGTACAACCTGTAGGAGCTGCCGAAGGCTCGGGCCGCGATCGGACGATCTTTTGCTTTTAATCAGCGGTAAGCGGTGGCGATACCCTGGCGCTCTTCGATACATTCCGGGGCGCCCATCTCGAACTCGCGGCAGATCAACGGGCGCTTCTCATAAATCGTGCACATCATCGTGTCGCGATCCAGCGCCGCGCACCAGCCGTCGTCCAGCCGCAACATCACCTCACCCCCCCAGTCGTCGGTGTCGATAAAACGCTCGGGCACGCCGGTGTCGGTGATCAACATCACTTCAAGCTGACAGCAGCAGGCTGCGCAAGTCGAGCAGGTGACTGCCGGTTCGGTGATTTGCCGGTGGGGAATGGTTTTCATGGCGGGCAGTGTAAGGCAGTCGTCGATAACTGTGTGAAAGGCCTGACAGGCGTTCAGCGTGCTGCGTCGTCATTCAGGCGCCGAGCCAGGCTGTGCAACAACGGAAACAGCAACGCCCAGAGCAGGCCGATGCCAATCAGCGTCGGCGCTTCGCCGTAGGGGAAATGCACCCCCGCCAAGCGCCCGCCAGCGTAATACGACAAAGCGCCACCCAGCGCACCAAGCAAACTCGCCAGCCACCATGGCCGCGCGCTCCATTGCAGACAATGGCGCAGCGTTGTCGCCAGCAAGGCCCAGAGCAACATCAGCCACAACGGAATCAGTGGCGACAGATCCGTGAACTCGAACACCCCGAGACTACGCAAAACACTGTCCACCGCTGTGCCAATGATGACCACGCTGAGAATCAGCCGACCTTCCGCCGCCCAACTGCCAATCCAGCGCAGATGAATCACCAGCACCGCCAACGCCACCAGCAACCACAGACTGTTGCCGCCGAGCACGCAGGCGAACCAGCCGATCTGGAACAGTAAGGCGTTCGCCAGCCGCTCAAGCATCGAAGCGTCCGAGCAGTGGCGCCGGCATCGCCGCCGGTTTCGCCAACAGCAGTTGCGCAGTGCCGATGGTGCGTTCGAGGAATCCACCCTCGCAATAGCACAGGTAAAACTCCCACAGCCGCAGGAAATAATCGTCGTAACCCAATTCGCTCAAACGCCCATGTGCTTGCCGAAAGTTTTCGCGCCACAGGCGCAGGGTCTTGGCGTAATGCAGGCCGAAATCTTCCATGTGCAGCAGGTTCATGTCGGTGTCGCGGCTGACGATCTCGAGCATTTTCTGCACGCAGGGCAGGGCGCCGCCGGGAAAGATGTAACGCTGGATGAAATCCACGCCGCGCCGCGCTTGTTCGTAGCGCTGATCCCGGATGGTGATCGCTTGCAGCAGCATCAAGCCGTTGCTTTTGAGCAGGTGCGCGCACTGTTTGAAGTAGGTCGGCAGGAAGCGATGGCCGACCGCTTCGATCATCTCGATCGACAC
The DNA here is from genome assembly GCF_049897765.1 of Pseudomonas sp. TWP3-2. Lineage (NCBI taxonomy): Bacteria > Pseudomonadati > Pseudomonadota > Gammaproteobacteria > Pseudomonadales > Pseudomonadaceae > Pseudomonas > Pseudomonas sp. TWP3-2. The sequence goes on from NZ_JAFCWW010000005.1 coordinate 55,654, forward strand.
CAGTTTGTCGTACTGGCCGGTGAGGTCGCGATAGTCGGTCAGCAGCAACGTCACTTGATCCTGCAAACCCAGGCGCTCGATGCGTTCGGCGGTGAAGGCGAACTGCTCTTTCGACAATGTGGTGGTGGTGACTTTGCAGCCGTAATTCTGCGCGGCATACAGCGCCATGCTGCCCCAACCGGTGCCGATTTCCAGCAGGTGATCGCCGGGCTTGAGCGCGAGTTTCTGGCAGATTCGTTCGAGTTTGTTCAGTTGCGCCTGCTCCAGAGTGTCTTCCGGGCTGAGGAACTGCGCGGCGGAATACATCATGGTCGGGTCGAGAAACTGCTCGAACAGATCGTTGCCGAGGTCGTAATGCGCGGCGATGTTTTTCTGTGAGCCTTTGCGTGTATTGCGATTCAACCAATGCAGACTGCGCACCAGCGGCCGACCGATTTTCGCCAGTCCGCCCTCCATGCCGTCGAGCACTTCCAGATTGCTCACGAACACGCGCACCACGGCGGTCAGGTCCGGCGAACTCCAGTAACCGTGGATAAACGCCTCGCCGGCGCCGATCGAACCGCTGGCGGCGACCATCCCCCAGACGGCGGCATCGTGTACCTGAATTTCGCCAACCAACGCGCTGCCCGCTGCACCGAATACTTGCCGTTCGCCGTCTTCGATCAATACCAGTTGTCCATGTTTGAGTTGCTCCAGTTGGCGTAACACGCCGCGGCGCAATAGCGATCCGCTCAGGCCGTTGGCACTGAACAGGCTGGCTTTGACCGAAACGCTAGGAGTTTTCATGGTGGCGTTCCTTGGGAAGCACGGTTGCAGTTTGAAAGGCGCCGTCGGCAGCCTGATGAGAAAAAATCGGTGTGCGTTTGAGCAGCAGGCGCAGCGCCTGCCAATAGATCGCCAGCGCAGTCTTGGCGGTCATCCACGGAAAGCGCCGGATGTAGCGGTGCAGATGCGCTCGATCCAGCGGTTCGCGTTGCAGCTTCAGCGTGGCGTCGAACAGTTTGAATTCGCCCTGCCAGTCGGCCATGTGTACGCCGAGGTTTTGCGCGGCGGGGCTGAAGCTCATGCGGTATTCCAGATCGCGTGGCAGGAATGGCGACACATGAAAGGCCTTGGCCACCGCGAAATGCTGATGCAGATCTCCGAGCTCAGTCGCCTGTCGCGCGGGGAGCACATAGTGATAACGCTCGCGCCACGGCGTGTTGCTGACTTCGCAGAGGATCGCCGCCAGTTGCCCGTCGGCCTCGTGGCAGTAGAAGAAACTCACCGGGTTGAATGCCAGGCCCCAACTGCGCGCCTGGGTCAGCAGGCAGATCGAGCCTTGCGGCTCATGGCCGATGGCTGATGCAACTTGCTGGCGCACCGCGTCGATCAGGCGCATGCCTTGGCCGGTGAAGGTCTTCAGGTAGTCGCTTTCGCGAAACGAGAACGGCGCAAACCGGCTGTGTCCGGCCAGCGGCGACAAGCCGAACACGGCGTCCTGCTCGGCCAGATCCAGATACAGCAGACCAATCCGGTAACGGAATTCATGCCGACGTGGGGCGAAGCGCCGATGGGCGATCCAGCCGCTGTAGAGGGCGCTGTTCACAGGCTCTCCCCGAACGCAGCGGCAACCCGCAACGCGCTGACTACGCCGTCTTCATGAAAGCCGTTGGCCCAATAAGCGCCGCAATAATGCGTGTGCTGCGCACCGTCGATTTCGGCCCAGCGGTTCTGCGCCGCGACGGCACGCAAGCTGAATTGCGGATGCGCGTAAGTGAAGCGTGCGAGGACTTTCGACGACTCGATGCCGGCGCTCTGGTTGAGGCTGACGCAGAACGTAGTGTCGCTGTGAATGCCCTGCAAAATGTTCATGTCATAAGTGACAGCGGCGTGGGTGTGACCGGCGCCGTTGAGGCGGTAATTCCAGCTGGCCCAGGCCAGTTTGCGTTTGGGCAGCAGGTTGGTGTCGGTGTGCAGCACCACTTCGTTGTCGGCGTAGGGCAGGGCGCCGAGCACTTCGCGCTCGGCATCGCTTGGCACGCCGAGCAGTTTCAAGGCTTGGTCGCTGTGGCAGGCGAACACCACTTTGTCAAAACGCTCGATGCCGGCCGGGCTGTGGATAACCACTCCATGCTCGTCGCGGTCGACCCGGCTGACCGGACAATTCAGGCGAATTCTTTCACTGAAGGAGGCAGTCAGCGGCGCGATGTAGGCGCTGGAGCCGCCCTCGACCACGCACCATTGCGGCCGGTTATTCACCGACAGCAAGCCGTGATTTTCGAAGAACCGCACAAAAAACTGCAGCGGGAAATTGAGCATCTCCGCCATCGGCATCGACCAGATCGCCGCGCCCATCGGCACGATGTAATGCAGGATGAAGCGCTCGCCGTAGCCGCCCGCATTCAGGTAATCATCGAGGGTGGTGTCGGCGGCGATCCGCTGTTCGGCCAGATCTCTCTTGGCCTCTTTATTGAAGCGCAGGATGTCGCGCAACATGCCCCAGAAACCCGGAGAGAAAAAATTGCTGCGTTGGGCAAACAGGCTGTTGAGGTTGTTGCCGTTGTACTCCAGACCGCTGTCCGGATCGTTCACCGAAAAACTCATTTCGGTGGCTTTGAACGGCACGCCCAACTGGCCCAGCAAGCGAATGAAATTCGGGTACGTCCAGTCGTTGAACACGATGAATCCGGTGTCGACCGAATACTCGCGACCATCGACCGTCACTTCCACAGTATGCGTGTGGCCGCCGACCCACTCGCCGGCCTCGAACACCGTGATCTCGTGTCGGCGATTAAGCAGGTAGGCGCTGGTCAACCCGGCGATCCCGCTGCCGACGATGGCGATTTTCACGCAGGATCCCTCATCGGCGGATTTTTGCGCACCATGCGCTTGCCGATCGCCAGTTGCACGCGCGACGGCATCTTCGATAGCGGCCAGAGCATTGCCATGAACATCGCGGGGAAGGCGATTTCCAGCGGTCGATCCTTGAGTCTGGCGTAGATGTGCCGCGCGGCTTTATCCACAGGCCAACTGAGCGGCATCGGAAAATCGTTCTTGGCGGTCAGCGGCGTATCGACGAAACCCGGGCTGATCACCGTGACTTCGATGCCCTCGTCTGCCAGATCGATGCGCAGCGATTCAAACAAATAACGCAGCCCGGCTTTCGACGCGCCGTAGGCTTCAGCCCTCGGCAACGGCACGTAAGTCACGGAGCTGGCCATGCCCACCAGATGCGGCGCAGTACCTTTGCGCAACAACGGCAGAGCGGCTTCGATGCAGTAACTGCTGGCGAGCAGATTGGTGCGCACCACGTGTTCGATGATCGACGCGTCGAACTGCTTGGCATCGACGTATTCGCAAGTGCCGGCGTTGAGGATCACGCTGTCCAGCGAGCCCCAGTCTTCGGCGATCTGTTGACCGATTTCGCGCACCGTCTGACTGTTGGTCAGATCGCCCGCCACCACCAGCACTTGCCCCGGATAGCGTTGCGACAACACTTTGAGCGGTGCGACCTGACGCGAGCTGACCGCCAGGTGTGCGCCGCTCTTGAGGATTTCTTCAGCCAGTGCCGCGCCGATGCCACTGCTGGCACCGGTCAACCAATAACGCCGTGGAGGTGTACGACTCATCCCATTCTCCTTTTCAGCCAGGCGATCACCCGGCCCAATACTGGTAGATGTTCATAGAGCAGTGCCCCGGCATCGAAGTAATCCCGGTGGCGATAAACCTTGTCGCGCCACAGCAGATGCGAGCAGCCTGCAACGCGAATCGACTGACCACCCGCCAATCGCGGATGACGGTAACTCATGACCCAGCGCAGGTAGCCTTCGCTCTCACTGATCTGGTCGAAGCCGTGGTAATCGAAATGCAGCTCGCTGACGTTGGCGTACAACTCGGCGAAATAAGTGCGCAGATGCGCCAGTCCCTGCACTTCATGCAGTGGATCGGTGAAATGAATGTCTTCGCTGTACAGCTCGCCCAGACGATGCAAGTTGTCTTTGTTCAACTCGGCAAACTGGCGGGCGAAGCGCTGCAGGAATTCACTCATCATGACCTCCGGCTGGCTGTCGGCTTGGCAGGTTCTTGAACGCGGTCAGCGCGCGTTGTCGTGAGCTGCTCAGATCGACGATTGGTTTGGGGTAATCGGCAATGCCGAACAAACCGCCGAGGCTGGCCGGGTTGTGCACATCCTTTTTGTTCAGCGCTGCGAGTTCAGGTAGCCAGTGCTTGATGAACACGCCTTCGCTGTCGAATTTTTCCGACTGACTCAGCGGATTGAAAATGCGGAAGTACGGTGCCGAATCGGTGCCAGTCGAAGAGCTCCACTGCCAGCCGCCATTGTTCGCTGCGAGATCACCATCGATCAGGTGACGCATGAAAAAACGTTCGCCCTCACGCCAGTCGATCAGCAGGTTTTTGGTCAGGAACATCGCCACCACCATCCGCAGGCGGTTATGCATCCAGCCGGTTTCCAGCAATTGACGCATCGCGGCGTCGATGATCGGTAGGCCGGTGCGCGCCTCTTGCCACGCCGCCAGTTCTTTCGGCGCATCACGCCAGGCGAGGGCTTCGGTTTCCGGGCGAAACGCTCGGTGACGCGAGACCCGTGGATAGCCCACCAGAATGTGTTTGTAGAACTCGCGCCACAGCAGCTCGTTGATCCAGGTAACCGCGCCGACCTTGCCGCTTTCGAATTCACCCTGATTGCTTTGCAACGCGGTGTGCAGGCATTGGCGCGGCGAAACCACACCGGCGGCGAGATACGCCGAGAGCTGACTGGTGCCCGGTTTGGCGGGGAAATCGCGCTCGTTTTTGTAATAGTCGATTTGCACGTCGGCGAACGTATCGAGCCGGCGCCGCGCTTCGGCTTCGCCGGCCGGCCACAGCGCTTGCAGCGATTCGCTTGGCGTCGGGAACCCGTCAATGGAGGCGGGGACCGGATCGCTCTCGATGTTCAGCACCGATTGCTTCACGGGTGCTTTGATCAGCGACGGCATCGAGCGATGCAAGCGCTCGTAGCAGACCTTGCGGAACTGGCTGAAGACCTGAAAGTAGGTGCCAGTTTTGGTCAGGACGCTGCCGGGCTTGAACAGCAATTGGTCGAGATAGCTGTAGAACGCGATGCCCTCGGCTTGCAGCGCTTCTGCCACCGCTGCATCACGCCGGGTCTCGTGGATGCCGTATTCCTCGTTGACGTGCACGGCCTCGATCTTCAATTGCTGACAGAGTTCGAGCAGCACCGCTGGCGCCTGATCCCAGTGCGAAGCAGTGCGGATCAGCAGCGGAATATTCAGCTCGCCGAGGCTTTTGCTCAGCTCAGTCAAGTTGCGCAGCCAGAAGTCGACTTTGCATGGAGCATCGTCATGTTCTTGCCATTGCTTCGGGCTCAACAGGTACACAGCCACGGTCGGGCCACACTCGGCGGCGGCCGCGAGGGCAGTGTTGTCATGTTGGCGCAGGTCGCTGCGCAGCCAGATCAATTGCATGGTGTTCTCTGCACGATTCATCAAATCAGCTCACGCTGAACCAGCACCTGATGCGCCGACAGAGGATCCTCGGCGAGGTACAAATCAGCGATCTCGGAAGTTCTGGCGGACAACTCGGCGTGGTGGATGCTCACCGTTGGTCCGGCAATGATTTTTGGGCAACTGACGCCGTTGAATAGTTTCGGCAATTGCGCCAGATTCATGGCTTTGCTGGAATACAGCAGTACGCCACGGGCTTGCAGGTGATCGGTGGCCAATGCCAGTTCGCCGGCCGGCAATGGCCAGTCGAACACTTGCACCGGGCAGTCGGCGCTGCTGATCAGCCACGCCGTCAGCCACAGTTGCGGCTCCAGCGGCAGGTCTGAATGATTGATCAACAGCAGCGGCGCGGAACGCAACTGACGGTTGTTATGGTAGATGCGTGCGCCGAACTTGCTGCGCAGCCAGGAATAAAAAAACACTTGCTCCATGCGCCCGCCGAACTGGCCTTGCCAGCGCTGTTCGAGCTCGGCCAGCAATGGCAGCAAAAGCTGCTCGCACAAAGTGCGCGGTGGATACAGCGCCATCGCCTGATTGATGCTGTCATCGAGGCCGCGTTCGTTGAGCTGGGTGACCGCGACCAGTGCAGTCTGGCGCAGCGGCTGCCAGTCGTTTTCCAGCGGTTCGCTGACGGCTTGCGGAGTGTCGAGCAATGGCTTGACCAGACTCACCGCCACACCGCGGTTGAGCCAGGTGAGAATCGCCTGAATGCGCTGCACATGTTCGGCCGAATACAAGCGGTGGCCCTTGGGCGTGCGCTGCGGCACGATCAGGCCATAACGGCGCTCCCAGGCGCGCAGGGTCACGGCGTTGACGCCGGTCTGCCGCGCGACTTCACGGATCGGCAGCCAGCCCTCGTCGAGGGCTTTCTTGAAGTCGGCGCCGAGGTCTTCGCTGGCGCTGGTGTCGGGTTTCACGTTCATTAAATGGCGTTTCGCAGGCTGAGGTTTTCCGGGTGCGGTTGCAGGTAGACCTGTTGCGCGATGTACGGATCCGGGTGTTGGCGAAAGTGATGTTTGAGCAGCGTCAGCGGCACCACCAGCGGCACGATGCCGAGGCGGTACTGGCCAATCACGTGCTGCACTTCTTCTTTGTCTTCGGCGCTGATCGCCTGTTTCAGGTAGCCGCTGATGTGCTGCAAGACATTGCTGTGAGTGCCGCGCGTGGCGCATTTTTTCAATGCCGCCATCAGTTCGCTGAAGTAGCGCGGGCCGAGTTCTTGCGGATCGCTCAGCGCCATGTTGCCGAGCAACTTGCCCAGCGCTTTGTATTGCAGCGGGTTGTTGGCCATCAGCAGGTATTTATAGCGCGAGTGGAATTCGATCAGCGCGCGGCGCGTCAGGCCCTGCATCAGCACCTGCTGCCAGTCGCTGTAGGCGACGACGCGGGTGATGAAGTTTTCGCGCAGCACGGGATCGTTGAGGCGCCCGGCTTCTTCCACCGGCAGGTCGGGATGCTGCGCGCAGAACGCCTGAGCGTAGATGCCGCGTCCGCCGCCATTCACCGGCGCACCGTTGGTGTGGTAGACCTTGACCCGCTCCAGTCCGCACGATGGCGATTGCTGCATGAAGATGTAGCCGCAGATGTCGTTCAACTCGGCAGCCATCTTCTGGCCGTAGTCGGCGAGCGGTTGGGTGACGTTGATTTCTCGATCGACAGTGCCAACCGCCTGCGGATTCTGCGGGTCACCAATCAGCCGGATTGGCTCACGGGGCGTGCCCAAGCCAATGGCTACTTCCGGGCACACCGGGGCGAAATCGAAATATTCAGTCAGCGTGCGTGAGCACAGCCGCGATTCCTTGTGCCCGCCGTTGAAGCGCACTTCGGCGCCCATCAGGCAGGCGCTGATGGCGATTTTCGGTTTGGCTGTTTGCTCGGACATCGGGGCACCTCGAATCTGAACCTGTACAGAGCGTGCGCGCTGTACAACATTCCTTCAGCATAGATTCAAGGCTGTACAAGTCAAATCATTTGTACAAGTTTTGCGGAGGATTTTACAGCCAACCCATTTTCCACCGGGAAATATCCTGCAGCACTTGCCATTCGAAGCGTTCACTGCGCTTGGTCAGCACCGCCTGCAACTCAATCTCCAGTACCGTGCCTTCCTCATCCCGGAACAACTCGGTCACCAGAAAATGTTTTTCGCGGTTTTGCGGGAGGGCTGCTGTCCATTTCGACAGCAGCAATTTACGCGGATTGATCTGATTCACTGCAAATGCTCATGCAAGCGTCGCGCGGCTTCCTGGCCACTCAGCCACGCACCTTCGACGCGACCAGACAAGCACCAGTCGCCGCAGGCGTACAAGCCCAGATCGGCATCGGCCAGGGTGCCCCATTCATGGCTGATCGCCGGGCGGGCGTAGAGCCAGCGATGGGCGAGGCTGAAGCTCGGCGCGGGCATGGCGCTGTGCAGCAGTTCGGCGAATGCGCCGTGCAATTGCTCGATCACCGCTTCCTTGGACAGGTCGATGTGTTGCCGACTCCAGGCGCTGGTAGCGTGCAGCACCCAAGTGTCGAGGGTGTGGTCGCGCCCGGGTTTACTGCGGTTGCGCGCCAGCCAGTCGAGCGGGCTGTCCTGCACGAAGCAGCCTTCAATCGGCGTATCCAGCGGAGTATCGAAGGCGAGGGCGACCGCCCAGGTCGGCTCCATTTTCACCCCGGCGGCGGCCCCGGCAAGTTTCGGTGCGGCGGCCAGTAAAGCGGTAGCCTGTGGGGCTGGCGTTGCAATCACAACGTGGCTGAACGGGCCGTGTGTGAAACCTTCGGCGTCTTGCAGATGCCAGTGTTGTTCGCCGCGATAGACTTCGGTGATCCGGCAAGCGAAGTGCACTTCCAGGCCCTCAAGCAAGCCACGGGTGATGGCACTCATGCGCGGTGAACCGACCCAGCGCGTCTGCTCGTCCGGCGACAAATTCAGTTGCCCGCCCTGACAGGTGTAGAGCTGCGGAGTCCACTCGGCGACCCAGCCCTGACTTTGCCAGCGCTGCACTTCGGTGACGAAGCGCCGGTCGCGCGCAGTGAAGTACTGCGCGCCCATGTCGAGCGAGCCAGCGTCACTGCGCTTGCTCGCCATGCGTCCGCCGCTGCCACGACTTTTGTCGAACAGCTGCACGATGTGCCCGGCGTCAGTCAGCGCCTGGGCGGCGGAGAGTCCGGCGATGCCGGTGCCGATGATTGCGATAGGTACAGTCATAGGGGCCTCGTTTACCTTTCTCTGTACAGACTACGCCGTGGATGAAACCTGTACAATTTTGTTTTTTGGTATAACTTCCAGCATTCTCGTTCTGACAGCTTGGCCTATGGTTAAACAATAGAGCCTGCCCGACAGAAAAGATCCCTGCTTATAAAAATAGACTAGGGATCGACGGAAAACGCCACGCGAGGAACAAGCCATGCACATATTGCTGACCGGCGGTACTGGATTGATCGGACGTCAGCTCTGCCGATACTGGCTGGAGCAGGGCCATCGCCTGACAGTGTGGAGTCGGCGTCCGGAAAAAGTCGCAAAAATCTGCGGCACGCAGGTCCGTGGAATTGCGCGTCTGCAAGATCTCGGCGAAGAGCCGCTGGATGCGATCGTCAATCTCGCAGGCGCACCGATTGCCGACCGGCCCTGGACGCATCGGCGCAAGGCGTTGTTGTGGAGCAGTCGCATCACGCTGACGGAATCATTGATAGCGTGGCTGGAAACGCGCGAGCAGAAACCGCCGCTACTGATCTCCGGCTCGGCAATTGGCTGGTACGGGGACGGCGGCGAGCGCGAGTTGACCGAAGAATCGCCGCCAGTGATCGACGACTTCGCCAGCCAGTTGTGCATCGCCTGGGAGGAAACCGCCCAGCGTGCCGAGGCCTTGGGCATGCGCGTGGTGCTCGTGAGAACCGGTCTGGTGTTGTCGGCCGAGGGCGGCTTTTTGTCGCGGTTGCTATTGCCGTTCAAACTGGCGCTGGGCGGGCCTTTGGGTAACGGGCGGCAGTGGATGCCGTGGATTCATATCGATGATCAAATCGCCTTGATTGATTTTCTTCTGCACCGCGATCAGGCGAGCGGTCCTTATAATGCGTGCGCGCCGACACCTGTGCGCAATCGCGAATTTGCCAAGACGCTGGGTAGCGTGCTGCACCGCCCGGCGTTCATGCCGATGCCGGCCCTGGCCCTGAAGGTCGGCCTCGGTGAAATGTCTTTGTTGTTGCTCGGCGGTCAAAAGGCCTTGCCGGCACGTTTGCTGGAAGCCGGATTCCGCTTCCGCTTCACGGAATTACGCGCGGCTCTGGACGACCTCTCCAGCCGCCTCTGAAATAGGACGTTGCATGACCGATCACGCCTTGCTACTGGTCAACCTGGGTTCGCCGGCCTCCACCTCGGTGGCCGATGTGCGCAGCTACCTCAATCAGTTTCTGATGGACCCGTATGTCATCGACCTGCCATGGCCGGTGCGACGGTTGCTGGTATCGCTGATTCTGATCAAGCGCCCCGAGCAGTCGGCGCATGCCTACGCCTCGATCTGGTGGGAGGAGGGGTCGCCACTGGTGGTGCTCAGCCGTCGCTTGCAAGAGCAGACGAAGGCGCAGTGGAAGCACGGCCCGGTGGAGCTGGCGATGCGTTACGGCGAGCCGTCGATTGAAACGCGCCTGCTGCAACTGGTCGCGGCGGGACACAAGAAAATCACCCTCGCACCGCTTTATCCACAGTTCGCCGACAGCACCACGACCACGGTGATCGAAGAGGCGAAGCGCGTGCTGCGCGAGAAAAAACTCGATGTGCAGCTGTCGATTTTGCAGCCGTTCTACGATCAGCCGGAATACCTCGACGCATTGGTCGCCAGCGCCAAGCCGCATTTGCAGCAGGATTACGATCACCTGTTGCTGAGTTTTCACGGTTTGCCGGAGCGGCATCTGACCAAGCTTGATCCGACCGGGCAGCATTGCTTCAAGAATGAAGATTGCTGCAAGAACGCTTCGCCGGCGGTGTTGGCCACCTGTTATCGCGCGCAGTGTCTGCGCACGGCCGCGTTGTTCGCCGAGCGCATGGGGCTGGCGGACGGCAAATGGTCGGTGTCATTTCAATCGCGACTGGGTCGGGCGAAGTGGATCGAACCGTACACCGAAGCGCGGCTGGATGAGTTGGCGAAAAGTGGCGTGAAGAAGATTCTGGTGATGTGCCCGGCGTTTGTTGCCGACTGCATCGAAACGCTGGAGGAGATTGGTGATCGCGGTAAAGAGCAGTTCCGCGAAGCCGGGGGCGAGGAGTTGCTGCTGGTGCCGTGCTTGAACGACGACCGGCAATGGGCGAAGGCGTTGGCGACCCTGTGCGAACGAGCGCCGCTGGCCCTCTAAAACAATCTGGAAACTTCAGCGTAAAACAAATTGTGGCGAGGGAGCTTGCTCCCGCTGGGCTGCGAAGCGGCCCCAAAATCTGCTAATGCGTTATCACAGGAAAATCGCATCTACCGGATTTACGACTGCTGCGCAGCCGAGCGGGAGCAAGCTCCCTCGCCACAGGGTATGAGCCGATCTCTAGAGCAGCGGCTCATCGGCCTTCTTGTGCTTCCAGCTGTCATTGCCCGGCAGCAGCAGATTCAGCGCAATCGCCACCACCGCGCACAGCGCGATGCCTTTGAGGCCGAAGTCGTCTGGCCCAGTACCGGTGCCTACCAGCACACCGCCAATCCCGAACACCAACGTCACCGAAACAATCACCAGATTGCGCGCTTCACCCAGATCAATCTTGTGGCGGATCAGAGTGTTCATGCCCACCGCCGCAATCGAGCCGAACAACAGGCACAGAATCCCGCCCATCACCGGCACCGGGATGCTTTGCAGCAGTGCGCCGAACTTGCCGACGAACGCCAGGCTGATGGCGAAGATCGCCGCCCAGGTCATGATTTTCGGGTTGTAGTTCTTGGTCAGCATCACCGCGCCCGTCACTTCCGCGTAGGTCGTGTTGGGCGGGCCGCCGAACAGACCGGCTGCCGTTGTAGCAATACCGTCGCCCAGCAAAGTGCGGTGCAGGCCTGGCTTCTTCAGATAATCGCGACCGGTCACGCTACCGACGGCAATCACGCCGCCGATGTGTTCGATGGCCGGAGCCAGCGCCACCGGGACGATGAACAGAATCGCCTGCCAGTTGAACTCCGGCGCGGTGAAATGCGGGATCGCAAACCACGGTGCAGCGGCAATCTTCGCGGTATCAACCACACCGAAATAGAACGCCATGCCAAACCCGACCAGCACGCCGGAGATGATCGGCACCAGACGGAAAATGCCTTTGCCGAACACCGCTACGATCAGCGTGGTCAGCAGCGCCGGCATCGAAATCAGCATTGCGGTCTGGTAAGGAATCAGCTCGGAACCGTCGCCAGCCTTGCCCATCGCCATGTTCGCGGCAATCGGTGCCATGGCCAGACCGATCGAGATGATCACCGGGCCGATGACTACCGGCGGCAGCAGACGGTCAATGAAACCGGTGCCTTTGATCTTTACGGCCAGGCCGAGGAAGGTGTAGACGAAACCGGCCGCCATCACGCCGCCCATGGTCGCCGCGAGGCCGAACTGGCCCTTGGCGAGAATGATCGGCGTGATGAAGGCGAAGCTCGACGCAAGGAACACCGGCACCTGACGCCCGGTGACGATCTGGAACAGAATCGTGCCCAGACCTGCGGTAAACAGTGCCACGTTCGGGTCCAGGCCCGTGATCAGCGGCATCAGCACCAAAGCGCCGAAAGCCACGAACAGCATCTGCGCGCCGGACAGCACCGTACGCCAGAGCGGATCGTTGAACTCTTGTTGCATGCTTACGCGTCCTTCTGCTTGGTGCCGAAAATCTTGTCACCGGCATCGCCAAGCCCAGGGATGATGTAGCCGTGCTCGTTCAACTTCTCGTCGATGGACGCGGTGTAGATTTTCACGTCCGGGTGCGCCTTCTCGACAGCAGCAATGCCTTCCGGCGCGGCAACCAGCACCATCGCGCGGATTTCCTTGCAGCCAGCCTTTTTCAGCAGGTCGATGGTCGCAACCATCGAGCTGCCGGTGGCGAGCATCGGGTCGATGATCATTGCCAGACGTTCGTCGATCTCTGGAACCAGTTTTTCCAGATAGGTGTGGGCCTGCAGCGTTTCTTCATTGCGGGCCACGCCCACGGCGCTGACTTTGGCGCCCGGGATCAGGCTGAGCACGCCTTCGAGCATGCCGATACCGGCACGCAGAATCGGCACGACGGTGATCTTCTTGCCGGCGATTTTCTCGACCGACACGGTGCCGCACCAGCCTTCGATATCGTAGGTTTCCAGCGGCAAATCTTTAGTAGCTTCATAGGTCAACAGCGCACCGACTTCCTGAGCGAGCTCACGGAAATTCTTGGTGCTGATGTCTGCACGGCGCATAAGGCCAAGTTTGTGACGGATCAGCGGATGGCGGATCTCTTGGATGGACATGGGGAAAGGCTCCGGCGGCGGGCAAAAAAACCGGCCTAGATTAATCTATCCGAGGGTGATGTCCTATAGGACATAGAGTACGTTAGTCCATAAAGGCTTGATTCAGCCGCCCTTGATGCGTACCTTTGCCCGCTTTTCGCGACTTCACCCCTTGCCAACCACCCCTGGAGAGCGCCATGTCCGCTGATCTCGAGCATATCCGTCAAATCATGCGAGAGGCTGACTGCCTGTACACCGAGTCTGAAGTCGAGGCCGCCATTGCCCGCGTCGGTGCACAAATCAACGAAACACTGGCCGAGAGCAACCCGGTAGTGTTCTGCGTGATGAACGGCGGGCTGATTTTCTCCGGCAAGCTGCTGACCCATCTGCACTTCCCGCTGGAAGCGTCCTACCTGCACGCCACCCGTTATCGCAACGAAACCAGCGGCGGCGATCTGTTCTGGAAAGCCAAACCTGAAGTCTCGTTCATTGACCGCGACGTGCTGATCATCGATGACATCCTCGACGAAGGTCACACCCTCGGCGCGATCATCGACTTCTGCAAACACGCCGGCGCGCGCAAAGTGCACACCGCCGTGCTGATCGACAAGGACCACGACCGCAAGGCGCGTCCTGACCTGAAAGCCGATTTCGTTGGCCTGCCATGCATCGACCGTTACATCTTCGGTTACGGCATGGACTACAAGGGCTACTGGCGCAATGCCAACGGGATTTTTGCCGTCAAAGGCATGTAATCCCGCCATCGCGACTGACTGCGAGATCGCCCCGGTGACGCCTGCGTTGAGCGATGCAGGCGCACGGGGGTAAACTGCCTGCCCCGTGAAATGTCTGCGAGCTGGAGTCGGCAATGCGTAAAGATAAGAAGCAAGTGATTGGTGACGAGATCGGCGATGAGCAGATCAAGCTGTTCCTCGATTTTGAACCGGTCGACGCCACCTCGCCGTCGCTGCACAAACTGGTCAAGGCCTACCGTGGCCTGCGCATCGATGACTTCGAGCGCTTTCTGACGTTCTTCGTCGAGGCGGGTTACGACGTTGACGGCAAAGACGAGCAGGGCCAGACCTTCGTTGATCAGATCCGTGATCAGCGTAATGCCGCGGAATACATCGAACTGATCGACAAGGCGCGCGGTTAAGGTCAAAGGACAAGATCAAAAGATCGCAGCCTTCGGCAGCTCCTACAGGGGATTGGTGTTCACCCTGTAGGAGCTGCCGAAGGCTGCGATCTTTTGCTTTTTAGAAGACCAAAAAAAACGCCCCGCACTCAATGAGTACGGGGCGTTTTTTGTGCGGCCGAATCAAGCGTAGCTTTCGGTCTCGTTACTGGCTTCAACCAGCTCCAGCGCGACGTTGTTGTGCGCATTGATCTTGCGATACAGCGCTGCGTCGGTTTCCAGAACCTTTTCCCGGGCCGGGAAGATTTCTGCCAGTTTCGCTGCCCATTCACCGGACGCCTTGGTCGGGAAGCATTTCTCGATCAGCTCGAGCATGATCGAAACGGTCACCGACGCACCCGGCGAAGCGCCGAGCAGGGCGGCGAGGGAACCGTCCTTGGCCGCGACCAGTTCGGTACCGAATTGCAGGATGCCGCCCTTTTTCGGGTCTTTCTTGATGATCTGCACCCGTTGGCCGGCCACTTCCAGGCGCCAGTCTTCGGCTTTCGCCTCCGGGTAGAAACGGCGCAGGGAATCCAGGCGCTGTTCCATCGATTGCATGACTTCGCTGACCAGGTATTTGGTCAGGTCCATGTTGTTTTTCGCCACGGCGAGCATCGGGCCGATGTTGCCGGCGCGAACCGACAGCGGCAGGTCCATGAAGGATCCGTGCTTGAGGAACTTGGTGGTGAAACCGGCGTATGGCCCGAACAGCAGGGATTTCTTGCCATCGACCACACGGGTGTCCAAGTGCGGCACCGACATCGGTGGCGAACCCACGGCAGCCTGGCTGTAAACCTTGGCCTGGTGGTGTTTGACCACTTCCGGGTTGTCGCAACGCAGCCACTGGCCGCTGATCGGGAAGCCGCCGAAGCCTTTGCTCTCTTCGATGCCTGAGGCTTGCAGCAACGGCAAAGCCGCGCCACCCGCGCCGAGGAAGACGAACTTGGCGTCGACTTCACGGCTGTTGCCGCTGTTGACGTCTTTGATGCTGACGGTCCAGCCGCTGCCATTACGCTTGAGGCCGGTCACGCGCTTGCAGTATTTGATTTGGGTATCGGGAGCGCTGCTCAAGTGCTTGAGCAACTGATTGGTCAGCGCGCCGAAGTTGACGTCGGTGCCGTTCATCACGCGGGTCGCGGCGAGCACTTCATCGCTCGCACGGCCCGGCATCATCAGCGGCATCCACTCGGCCATTTTCGCCTTGTCTTCGGTGTACTCCATGTCGGAGAACGCGTGGTGCTTGCTCAGCACATCGAAGCGCGATTTGAGGAAGGATACGCCGCTGTCGCCCTGCACGAAGCTCAAGTGTGGCACCGGGCTGATGAACGATTTGCACGAGCCGAAGGTGCCTTTCTTGGTCAGGTACGACCAGAACTGCTTCGACACCTCGAACTGGGTGTTGATGTGCACGGCTTTCTTGATGTCGACACTGCCGTCGGCAGCCTGCGGCGTGTAATTCAGCTCGCACAGGCCGGCGTGGCCGGTACCGGCGTTGTTCCACGGGTTGGAACTCTCCGCCGCACCGGAATCCATCAGCTCGACAACTTCCAGCTTGATCGCCGGGTCGAGCTCTTTGAGCAGTACTGCCAGGGTGGCACTCATGATGCCGGCCCCAACCAGAACTACGTCGACTGCTTCGTTATGCGCCATTTAACGCGTCTCCAAAATCTGCAGCACCAAATTGTCGGCATGGCTGCCAGGCGTTCCGGGGCAGGTCAGTTGCGCCCCAGGAATCTTTGGTCAGGATTGCCATGTCCGAATCTTCGCAATTTTTTGCAACTTCAGCGGATGCATGCGTCCGGGCTTCAAGAGTTGCATGAACTCATTTCAGCACGCGGCTGGCAATTCGACTTATGGTCGAGACATCCGTTTGTGCAACCAAATCCGTAGCGGACAGGCTTCAGGCTCCGGTATTCGAGGCGTACCCGTTCCTGTGTCGTTGGGCTGTTTCAGACGCTAATGGTGCATGTTCAGACGCAAAACTATTCATTTGCTCGCCACACTCTTGTGAAGTTGTGAAAACCCGTTTTTTTCACGCTCTTTTGAAGACGTGAACCTCAAAAAAGGGCTGTCCAGGCCTGGCACCGTGCCCGTGGGGGCAAAACAACTCAGTGGCCGAGCGTCATGACAGCTCTGCAGATTCGCGAAAAGCGGGTTTTTTGCCGGATAAACAGCAAGCACGCCAGCTTCACTCGATCTGTGTGGGCGGCTCTCTGTGGGCGATTTGGATGCCAATGCATGCGCATTGACGCTGTTGCGGGGCCCGATCAGGAGACGTCCTTATAATCGGGGGGAGATTGTATCGAAGAAATGCGCGGAGTTGGTCGGGTTTAATGACTTTTATTAGGTATCTGGTCAGATGCTCAACATTGCGTGGGCGCGTGCGCGTGGTCGGTGCTGTGCGACGCGGGCGCTGGCGGGCAGTGGCTGGTGCAGCCAGTTGAGGCGGATTTCATCGATTTCGACCCAACCATCGCCCATTGGCTGCAGGCTGCACTGCTTGAAGGCCTGGCAATGGCCGTTGTGGTCGAGCAGGGCGAAGCTGCGGTGCAACGGACGCGGGGCGAACAACGAGATCAGATAACGCATGGCTGAGTTCCTTGTTGGGGGACTGAGGACAAGGTTGCCCGCGAGCCGTGACGTCAACATGTATGGGCCGTGACGAATGCGTGACAGGAACCGCTTTCGCCGGGGTTTGTCAGACATTTCAGTATTCACTGTGCGGCGCTGGTTACCCGCAGTGGCCCACCGCTATACTGCCGGCCTGTTTGTGCCTGATTCTGGAGAAAAAAGCATGTTGCAACGCCTGTTGTTCGGTTTGATCACTGTGACCAGTTTGACCCTGGTTGGCTGCGCCCACAGCCCGCAACAACTGAGCCCGGAACCGAAGCTGACCACTCAGCTCGCCGCCGTTGGCCGTGGCCAGCCAGTCGTCGTACGCGTGGTCGATGGTCGTCCGTCGCCAACCCTCGGCACCCGTGGCGGTCTGTACCCTGAGACCAGCGCCATCACCGTGCAGAAAGACCAGATCCTGCCGAAATTGCAGGCCCAGGCTGAAGCCGCCGTGCGTCTGCTCGGCTTCACCCCGAGCAACAACGCGCTGAACGCGCCGCAGTTGACCGTGACCCTGACCGAGCTGAAGTACCAGTCGCCGAAAGAAGGCATGTACGTGACCGAAGCGACCATCGGCGCGACCTTCCGCTCCGACGTACAGAACGCCAACCGTCGCTACAGTGGCCGTTACGGTGCTTCGCTGGATCAGCGCTTCGGCATGGCGCCGAATCAGGAAACCAACACCAAGTTGGTGAGTGATGTGTTGAGCGATGCGCTGACGCGGTTGTTCAAGGATCCGACTGTGGGTCAGGTGCTTGGCGAGTAAGACTTTCGCCAGACACAAAAAAGCCCGGTGCCAGCAATGGCCCCGGGCTTTTTCATGTAACCAGACCCAACGCATTCCCTGTAGGAGCTGCCGAAGGCTGCGATCTTTTGATCTTGTTTTTAATAATCAAAATCAAAAGATCGCAGCCTGCGGCAGCTACAGGGGTCAAGCAGCTTGTGAGTAGAAGTCGAGAACGCTGACGCCGGTCAGCAAATCCGTCTCCGGCAAATCCGCATGCTGATGCCCGCCCAGCGCGCAATACACCAGCCAATGCCGATCCTGAACATTGAAGGCCAGACTGCCGACTAGCGTCTGCTGTTCGTCGGAGGGGGAGATGAGGTACAGCCGATCCTGGTTTTCCGCGTGCAACATGTGGCAATCCGTTTATGTTTCGAGGCGCGCAGGGTGGACTAGCCACATGACGCTGGCGTGACACAGGACAGCCATCGGTCGATTGGCAGGTAATTTGTCGCAAAGGCTGGGGCTGGCGGGGAGGGTTCCGGTAGACTCCGGCGCGCGGTCGTCCTCTGGCGTTCGCCGTACCGGTTTAGTTTGAGGTCTGTGATGTCGCTGCATTTGACGACGCTGTTTACCGCCCATCCCGCCAAATTGATCAACCTGCTGGCGCTGCTGCTGGCGTTCCCCGGCAGTTGGCTGCTGCACGCAACCCGTCGCCGCGAGCAACGCGCGCAGGCCAACATTGCGGCCCAGCGTCAGAGTTCGCCGAATCAGGAGCCGATCCTCGATTGGGCGACCCTGCGCATGAACCGCTTTTTCTACCGTTTCGGCTTTGCCTGCCTCGGCCTGGCGCTGGTCATTTCGTGGGTCAGCACGCGCTTCTGATATTTTCAGGCAATAAAAACGGCGCCCGAAGGCGCCGTTTTTATATGCGGATAGCGCGCTTACAGCGGTAACCCAGCCTTGACCCGGTACTGATTCCGCACCGGCGTCGCATATTGCAGCACCAGATACGGGCGATGCTCCTCAGGGCATGCGTTCAAGCGGTCTTGCCATTCTTCCTCGGCCTTGGCCAACTCATCGACGCCGAAGACCTCGGCCGCCTCCGGCACTTTCAACTGCGGATCGGCATCAGCCCACTGCGCGTACGCCAGGTAATGCACCGGGAACAAGCGGTAGCCGCCAAGAATCTGCTTGTCCATCTCGACCGCCAATTGCTTGGTGTCTTCGAACAACTCGCTGATCGGCGCGGCGAAGTTCACGTGCACCCGGCCCTTGTAGCCGGTGATGCCCTTGGCGATGCTCGCGTCATCCTCGCCCGGTGCTTTCGCGTAGGTGCCGGTGGTGGCGCGGATGTACAGCTCGCGGGCCTTGGCCTGGTCGCACGGGTCGTATTCGTAGCTGATCGACACGGGAGTCACGTTGAGCGACTTGATGACCTCGCCGAACGGCTCGTCCTTGCGGCTCATGTGGAACATCTTGAGAATCGCCGACTCGGTGCGGTCGTCGCCGTCCTTGGCCCGACCTTCGGCCTGCGCGATCCAGATCGACGCGCAATCGTTGCGGATCGAGTGGTTGATGTAGGCGGACAGCAGTTGATAAGCGGCCATCTTCTCGCGGCGGCCGGTGATCGAGCGATGCACGATGAAGCTCTTGTTCAAACGCATCAGATCGCTGACAAACGGCTTTTGCAGCAGGTTGTCGCCAATGGCGATGCGCGGCGTCGGCAGGCCGGCGTGGTACACCGCGTAGTTGACGAAGGCCGGGTCCATCACGATGTCGCGGTGGTTGGCGATGAACAGATAGGCGCTGCCGGACTTGAATTGCTCGACCCCGGTATAGGTCACGCCGTCGGTGGCACGCTCGATGGTGTGGTCGACGTAAGCCTCGACCTTGTCCTGTAAAGACGCCACCGAGGTCACGTCGGCGAACTCACGACGCAGCCGATGGGCTATAAGTGGTTTGAGCATCCAGCCGAAAGCACCGGCAAAACGCGGGAAGCGGAAGTGGGTGAGGATATCTAGAAACGCCTTGTCGCCGAGCAGTCTTGCCAGTACCACAGGTACTTCGCTGTCGTCGTAAGGTCGGATGGCATCGAATTCGCCCATCATGCTCTCTTGTTGGAAACGGCTAGGGTAAGTAAAGGTTTTGTTCGAAAACCAACGGGGCACGGTCTGAAAAAACAGCCAGACAAAAATAGCCCTGCAAATAGACCGGCGATTATACGCACAAGTCACTTGGGAGACCGCGATGCTGGAAACCGCAGAATATGAATGTCCTTATTGTGGGGAAGAGGTCGAGACGACGGTGGACCGGTCCGGGGGCGATCAGACCTATATCGAAGACTGTCAGGTGTGTTGCCGGCCGATCAAATTCGTATTGCAGGTTCACGAAGACGAGTGGCATCTGGAAGTCTTCAGCGAGAACGAGTGAGGTGCGCCGATGCAGCGAATCTACGAGCCGGAAAACCTGATGGAAGGCGAAATGCTCAAGGGCATGCTCGCCAGCGAAGGCATTGAGGCGCATCTGATCGGGCGCGACCTGCTTGGCGGCACTGGTGAGCTGCCGATCTTCGGCCTGCTCGGGCTGTCGGTCGACAACGATCAGGCTGAATACGCCCGCGAGCTGATCAGCGCGTACAATGCCGCGCTGCCGCTGCCCGGCGATGAACCGGAAAGCTTCCCCGGCACGCTGGTCTGTTAGGCTGGCGTTCGTTTTACTTCTGAGTCGTGTTGCCCCATGTGTGGACGTTATGCCCTGTTTCGCTGGAACCGCGACTTCGCGGCCCTGCCAGGTTTTCCCGCCGATCAACTGGCGCAGTGGAACATTTCCCCCAACGATTCGGTGCTGATGCTGCGTGCCGAAGCGGATGGCCAGCGCTCGCTGGCCCGCGCGCGCTGGGGGCTGACGCCGCCGTGGCTGACCGATCTGTCGCGTACCCCGGCGCATGCCCGGGCGGAAACCGTTGCTGAACAACCGATGTTCCGTGAAGCGCTGCGCTTGCGCCGTTGTCTGCTGCCGGCCAACGGTTTTTACGAATGGCGCGGGACTACGCGCAAGCGCCCGTTCTGGCTGACACCGGGCGAGGGCGCTTCGCTGTTTTTTGCGGCGATCTGGGAGGCGTATCCGGTGCAGGAGCAGGTCTGGCTGAGTACCGCGGTCATCACCCAGCCAGCGGCGAGTCAGCGCCGGCCGTTGATTCTGGATGAGGCGGGGCAGGCGGCGTGGCTCGATCCGGCGACGCCGCTGCATGTGTTACAGGGGTTGCTGGCGAGTGAGCCGGCTGTGCTGCGCGAGCGGGCGTTGGCGAATCTGGTGAATGATCCGAAGCTCAATGGGCCGGAGTGTTTGACTCCGGGCTGAGAGCCTTGGATCAAGAGCCCCTCACCCTAGCCCTCTCCCAGAGGGAGAGGGGACTGACCGATGTGTCTTGCGTCATACATCGACCTGAAATAACCAGTCGACTATGGATTCACTGCCGAGCGGTCAGGTCGGCGTATTCCTCAAAGATCCCCCAATCAGTCCCCTCTCCCCCCGGGAGAGGGCTAGGGTGAGGGGCTCTTCGCTCTTCAGACCTTGAACTGATTGATCAACCGCCGCTGCTGCTCCGCCAACTTGGTCAGATCAGCACTCGCCGAACTCGATTCATCCGCCCCGCCCGCCACTTCATTCGCCACTTGGCCGATATTGATCACATTGCGATTGATGTCATCCGCCACTGCGCTCTGCTCTTCGGCAGCGCTGGCAATCTGCGTGTTCATGTCATTGATCACCGACACCGCCTGAGTAATCGTCTCCAGCGCCTCGGCCGCTTTCGCCGCGTGCTGCACGCTTTCATCAGTACGGTTCTGGCTGTCTTCCATGACCCGCACCACATCGCGCGTGCCCTGTTGCAGTTGCTGGATCATGCTTTGAATTTCTTCAGTGGCCTTCTGCGTTTTCTGTGCCAGATTGCGCACCTCGTCGGCTACCACGGCAAAACCTCGACCCTGTTCACCGGCGCGTGCCGCTTCGATGGCTGCGTTGAGCGCGAGCAGATTGGTCTGTTCGGCAATCCCGCGAATGGCGGTGAGGATCGCGTTGATGTTCTCGCTGTCCTTGGCCAGCGTTTGCACCACGCCGACAGCCTTGCTGATTTCAATCGCCAGCACGCCAATCGAATTCGACGTGTCGCGGACGATTTGCATGCCTTGGCTGGCGGCCTGATCCGCGTGGCTGGCGGCTTGCGCGGCTTGGGTCGCGTTGCGTGCCACGTCCTGCGCGGTGGCGGTCATTTCCTGTACGGCGGTGGCGACCTGATCAATCTCGGCCAGTTGCTTCTGCACGCCGATGTTGGTGCGGATGGCGATGTCGGCGGTGTGCTCCGACGAGTCGCTGACGCTCTGCACCGAGGTCACGACCTGGGTGATCATCGCCTGCAACTTGGCGAGGAAAGTATTGAAGCCTTTGGCGATCGAGCCGAGTTCGTCGCTGCGATCGCTGCTCAGGCGGCGGGTCAGATCGCCTTCGCCCTGCGCGATGTCATCGAGCATGCTGACCATTTGCTTGAGTGGCCGCGCGATGCCGTGGCCGACCAGCCAGATCACCAGCAAGCCGAGGCCAGCGATGAGCAGCCCGACCATGGCCATGCCGAAGGTGTCGGACTTGCGCTGGGCGTCGAGGTCGGCCTGAAGTTTTTGCAGATCAGCCATTACCGCGTCCAGCGGCAATTGCAGCATCAGCGTCCAGCGCGCGTCGGTCTGGCCGATGCCGAAAGGCAGGTACAGCTCGATGCGGTTCTGCTGTTTATCGACGCTGTAGGTAACCTCGCCGCGCTTGAGATTGGCCATGTGGGCGATCTGCTGCGCGTCGAGAATATCGCTGACCTTTTCGCCGAATTTGCTCGAATCCTTGGTGTACGCGACGATCCGGCCATTGCCGCCGACCAGGGCCATTTGCCCGGCACCGCTGTAGAGTTTCTGGTTGGCGCCGAGCAGCATGTCCTGAATGAAGTTCACCGACAGGTCGGCGCCGACGATGCCCTGGAACGCGCCGTTGAGCATGATCGGTTCGATAAACGAGGCGAGCATGACGATTTTGTCGCCGACCTTGTAGGGCGCCGGATCGATCACACAGGATTTTTTACTTTCTTTCGAGCACAGGTAGTACTCGCTGGCGCGTACGCCGGTGGACAGGACTTTCTGGTCATCGACGTCGGCGAGTTTATCCAGGCCAAGGGTGCCGTCGTCATTGCGAAACCACCACGGCAGGAAGCGCCCGGTGGCCGAATCGATCCCGGCCACGCTGGTGCCGACGTAGGATGCATCATTGCGGTCGAGTGCGTTTTTTTCCCAGCCAATGTAGGTGCCGAGAATCTTCGGATTCTTCGCGACGTTTTCCTTGATCAACTCGATCAGTTGCTCGCGGCTCAGGCTCAACGCTGGTTTGCCGTCGGCGCCGGATGTGCCGAGCAGCGCGTTGACCCGCACCAGCCCGCCGGCAATCAGCAGCGGCGCTTCGAGTTCGCGCTGGATCTGGCTGACCTGAGTCTGCGCCAGCGAGGTCAACCGTTGTTCGATGACTTGCTCGAACTGCGCCTGGGTGCGTTGCTGCACCATGTCTTGCGTACGCGCGCCGGAAAACAGCGCATACAACACCAGCGCGGCGACTACGCTAAGTACGATGGCGCCGGCCAGAGCGGCCACGGAAAACTGGATCGATTTGAATTTCATGGAAGCTCCGCACGCAAGAGGACGTCTGCGCTGTTGTATCGGCCGCGCGGATTGGGCCATGAGTGGATTGGCGGGGGATGTCGCAAATGGATCCGTACGCGACGCAGTTGCCGCGCGGTCTGGGTTGGATATGAATTTTTTCCTACAGGGCAGCGGGCGTCTTCTGAAAGTTTGTGCAACACGTCCGTTGTATCTGGCGCCGATACAATTA
The DNA here is from genome assembly GCF_049897765.1 of Pseudomonas sp. TWP3-2. Classification (NCBI taxonomy): domain Bacteria; kingdom Pseudomonadati; phylum Pseudomonadota; class Gammaproteobacteria; order Pseudomonadales; family Pseudomonadaceae; genus Pseudomonas; species Pseudomonas sp. TWP3-2. The sequence goes on from NZ_JAFCWW010000005.1 coordinate 79,006, forward strand.
CCCGCCTACGATACGCCACAGGTTTTCAGGGAGCTTTTTGATGAACAAGACTTTGGTTGTAAGTGCACTGAGCGCAGCGCTGTTGCTGGCCGGTTGTCAGTCGGTCAACACCACCAGCGGCGGAGCCGTCGGTGTAGAGCGCAAGCAGTACATGTTCAGCATGCTGTCCTCGCAAGAGGTCGACCAGATGTATGCCCAGTCCTATCAGAAGACCGTGGGCGAGGCGTCGAGCAAGGGTGTGCTGGACAAGACCAGTGCCGAAGCCAAGTGGGTGCAGGCGATTGCCAACCGTTTGATCGCTCAGGCACCGAACTTCCGTCCGGATGCGGCGCAGTGGAAGTGGGAAGTCAACCTGATCAAGAGCGATGAACTCAACGCCAACTGCGGTCCCGGCGGCAAGATCATTTTCTACACCGGGCTGATCGACAGCCTGAAACTCACCGACGATGAAATCGCCGCGGTGATGGGCCATGAAATCGCCCACGCCTTGCGCGAGCATGGTCGGGAAGCGATGTCCAAGGCTTACGGGATGGAGATGGCCAAGCAGGGCGCTGGCGCGTTGTTTGGTCTGGGTCAGGACAGCCTCGCGCTGGCCGATACCGTGGCCAACTATGGCATGACACTGCCCAACAGCCGGGCCAACGAAAACGAAGCTGACCTGATCGGCCTCGAACTGGCTGCTCGTGCCGGTTACAACCCGAATGCCGCGATCACCCTGTGGAACAAGATGAGCAAGGCTTCGGAAGGTTCGCCACCGGAATTCATGAGCACTCACCCGGCCTCGACCAGCCGCATCGCCTCGTTGCAGGCGGCAATTCCGAAGGTCATGCCGCTGTACGAGAAAGCGCCTAAATCCTGAAGTAGACAGGACCCTTGTGGAGAGGGAGGAAACTCCCTCTCCACAGTGCTATGGCAGATCAGGCAGAGGGGTTAAACCCAACCACTGCTCTGCATCGCCTTGTACACCGCAACAATCGCCAGAATCAGGAACGCCGAAGCAGCCAGTCGACGGATCAGGGTCAGCGGCAGTTTGTCTGCAGCGAAGTTACCGGCCAGCACCACCGGAACGTTGGCAATCAACATACCGGCGGTGGTGCCGATGATTACCAGCCACAGATCCGGGTATTGCGCGGCGAGCATTACTGTCGCGACCTGGGTTTTGTCGCCCATCTCTGCGAGGAAAAACGCGATCAACGTGGTCAGGAACGGCCCGAATTTGCGCGCGGTGCTCGCTTCGTCGTCGTCCATCTTGTCCGGCACCAGGGTCCACAGTGCGGTCGCGGCGAAGCTCGCGGCAAGGATCCAGTGCAGCGTCGCATTCGAGAAGAAACTGCCGAACCAGGCGCCTACCGCACCGGCTGCTGCGTGGTTGGCCAGGGTCGCGGCGACGATGCCGGCGATGATCGGCCAGGGTTTGCGAAAGCGAGCGGCGAGAATCAGCGCGAGCAGTTGCGTCTTGTCGCCGATTTCGGCCAAGGCAACGATTGCGGTGGGAACGAGTAACGAGTCCAGCATCAGGATTTTCCTAAGGGGCGGGTCGACACGGCTATGACACGTACAGCCTTCCCGCCCCGGGTAAGGTGTGCGTGTCATAGGTCTTGTCAAACCCTGCGATCCGTCTGGTGCGGACGCTTGGGTCGCATACGCCATGATCTGAGGACCAAGTATGTTGACGTATGCCGGACGAGCATGGCGCTCGTGGGAGACTACTCCCCTAGGACGGAGCGGATTCTGCCTAGGCAAAATCCATTCGGCAAGCGCTAATTTTCAGCCACGCTTGGCCCGGTAAATCCGAAAACCGTTGCCCTCGGCCTTGATTGCGCAGATGCCGAGATGCTCTTCGATCAACGGCTGATACTTCAGGAAACTGTTCGCAACCAAGCGCAGTTCGCCACCGTTTTTCAGATGTTTGGCCGCTTTTCGCAACAAGTTCTCGGTCGCGAAATAATCGGTATGCACGCCGACATGGAACGGCGGATTGCTCAGAATCGCGCTCAAACCCATCGGTGCGGCGTCGATGCCATCACCGGTCAGCACTTCCGCGTCCAGACCGTTGGCAGCCAGAGTCAGACGACTGCTGGCGGCGGCAAATGCATCGACATCCAGCAAAGTTACCTGATTGTGCGGATAGCGACGTTTCACCGCAGCGCCCAACACGCCTGCGCCGCACCCAAAGTCCAGCAGATGACCGCTCGGCAGTTTGTCCAGATGCTCCAGCAGCAGGGCGCTGCCGCGATCCAGTCGGCCGTGGCTGAACACGCCCGGCAGGCTGATGACTTTCAACGGGCCTTCGGCCAGCGGCAATTCGTAAGTCTGCGCGAGGCTTTCCAGCGATTTGGCTTCGGGCGCGTTGGCCACGGTGACCTGCCACAACTGGCAATGCCGTGCGCTGTCGAGCTTGCGTGGTTTGCCGAACGGATTCAGCTGTTTCGACGCGCCTTCGATGCCGCTGCGTTTTTCACCGACCAGAAACACTTCGCGACCCGGCAGACGAGCCGCCACGGCATTGAGGATGTAATCGGTCAGATCCTTGGATTTGGGCAGAAACACCACGACGCTGTCGAACTCGCGCTCCGGGACATTCACACCGAAATGGCTGCGACTTTCGAAACGTGCGTCGAGCGCGGCCTGATCGCCAGCGTGCCAGCACCAGCCGAAAGCATTCGGCAGGCGCCCAAGCAAATCATCGGCGGGCAAACCGGCCAGCAATAACGATCCCTGGAATAATTCGGGCTGACGAAGCAGTACTTCACTGCGCGGATCCATAACTGCTCCTGTAAAAAAAAGTGCCGCAGTCTATCAACTGACGACCCGCAGCGCCTTACCGCTGAAATATGCCTGAGTGTTTTCCACCAGTTGGCCGACGATGCGCTGGCGTGCTTCGCGGCTGCCCCAGGCGTTGTGCGGGGTGATGATCAGGCGCGGAATGTCGGCGGCCAGCAGCGGATTGCCCTGAGTTGGTGGTTCGACGCTCAGCACATCGGTGGCCGCGCCGCCGAGGTGGCCATTGCGTAGCGCATCGGCCAGCGCCTGTTCGTCGATCAGGCCGCCACGGGCGGTATTGACCACGAACGCGCCGGGTTTCATAGCGGCCAGCTCGCGGGCGCCGATGAAGTTGCGGGTATGGTCGTTGAGCGGGCAGTGCAGGGTCAGCGCGTCGATCTGCGGCAGCAGTTCATCCAGTGGCAAGCGATCCGGGCGCGCCGGGCGTCCCGGAATCTGCCCGAGCAAAACGCGCATGCCGAATGCCTCAGCCAGCCGCGCGACCGCACCGCCGAGCTCACCGTGGCCGAGCATGCCGAGGGTTTTGCCCTCCAGTTCGACGATTGGATAGTCGAGCAGGCAGAACTGTTGCGCCTGCTGCCAGCGACCCTCGCCAACGGCTTTTTGATAGTCAGTCAGACGCGTGGCGAGGTTGAGCAGCAGCATGATCGTGTGTTGCGCCACTGACGGCGTGCCGTAACCCTGGCAGTTACACACGGTGATGCCTTGGGCGCGGGCGGCGGCGAGGTCGACGTTATTGGTGCCGGTGGCGGTGATCAGGATCAGTTTCAGATCGGGGTTGGCAGCCATCGCGGCAGCGTCGATCTGGATTTTGTTGGTGATCGCCACGCTGGCGCCCTGCAGGCGTTCGGCGACTTGTTCGGGCAGAGTCCGGGCGAACAGTTGCAGCTCGCTGAAACACTCGCGCAGCGGACTCAGGTCGAGGTCGCCAAGGTCCAGAGACGGGTGATCAAGGAATACTGCGCGGTGGGCGTTCGTCATCAACTGTACCTGTTGTGCCGGGAAGGGAAGGCGTAATCTGCCGAGCCTACCAGATGAAACAAATTGATACGCTTGGCCGAAAGGAGCCCCCATGTACTGGACCGAGTTCTTGACCGTTGCACTGATCCACCTGTTGGCCGTCGCCAGTCCGGGCCCGGACTTTGCCGTGGTGGTGCGCGAAAGCGTGACCCACGGTCGCCGCGCCGGCACCTGGACCGCGCTCGGTGTGGGCACGGCGATTTTCCTGCACGTCGGTTATTCGCTGCTCGGCATCGGCCTGATCGTGTCGCAATCGATTGTGCTGTTCAACGCCTTGAAATGGGCCGCTGCCGCGTATCTGCTGTACATCGGCTACAAGGCTCTGCGCGCGCAACCGGCGAAAGCCGTGACTGACGACTTGCACAAAGAGGTTGGCGAACGCACCGCGCGTGGCGCATTCACTTCAGGCTTCGTGACCAACGGCTTGAATCCGAAAGCCACGCTGTTTTTCCTGTCGCTGTTCACCGTGGTGATCAACCCGCACACGCCGCTGAGCGTGCAGGCCGGTTACGGAATCTACCTGGCCGTAGCCACGGCGATCTGGTTCTGCCTGGTGGCAATGTTGTTCAGCCAACAACGCGTGCGTGCCGGTTTCGCGCGCATGGGCCATTGGTTTGACCGCACCATGGGCCTGGTGCTGATTGCGATTGGCGTGAAACTCGCGTTCACCGAGATGCATTGATCTGACTCAAGCGTAACGAAACCGGGCAAATGCTGGCGCAAAGCTAGCACTTGTACGGCTGTGCAAATCATTCCTTTGGCTGATTTGGTTGTGGCGTAAGGGTTTTACATTACAAATCTTTACGCCAACACCGTGCAGTCAGAAAAGGGATTCTTATGTTGCAGACTCGCGTCATTCCGCCCGCCGAAGGGGCGTACCAGTATCCATTGCTGATCAAACGGCTGCTGATGTCCGGCGCCCGTTATGAGAAAACCCGCGAGATCATCTACCGCGACCAGTTGCGCTACAGCTATCCGACGCTGATCGAGCGTGTGGCGCGGCTGGCCAATGTACTGACGGCGGCCGGGGTCAAGGCTGGCGATACCGTGGCGGTGATGGACTGGGACAGCCATCGCTACTTGGAATGCATGTTCGCGATTCCGATGATTGGCGCGGTGATCCACACCATCAACGTGCGCCTGTCGCCGGAACAGATTCTTTACACCATGAACCATGCCGAAGACCGCTTCGTACTGGTCAACAGCGAATTCGTCGGGCTGTATCAGGCCATCGCGCCGCACCTGACTTCGGTCGAGAAAACCCTGCTACTTACCGATCTGCCGGAAAAAACCGCCGATCTGCCGAATCTGGTCGGTGAGTACGAGCAACTGCTGGCCGCAGCGAGCCCGCACTATGATTTCGCGGATTTCGACGAAAACTCGGTCGCGACCACTTTCTACACCACTGGCACCACCGGCAACCCGAAAGGCGTGTACTTCACCCATCGGCAGCTGGTGCTGCACACCATGGGCGTGTCGACGATCATGGGCTCCATCGACAGCGTGCGCCTGCTCGGCACCAACGATGTGTACATGCCGATCACGCCGATGTTCCATGTGCACGCGTGGGGCTTGCCGTATGTAGCGACGATGCTCGGGCTCAAACAGGTCTATCCAGGGCGTTACGATCCGGAATTTCTCGTCGAGTTGTGGCGCAAGGAGAAGGTCACGTTCTCGCATTGTGTGCCGACCATTCTGCAAATGCTGCTCAACGCCAAGGGCGCGCAAACTACCGATTTCGGCGGCTGGAAAATCGTCATCGGCGGCAGTGCGCTGAACCGCTCGCTTTATGAAGCCGCCAAGAGCAAAGGCATTCAACTGACGGCAGCCTATGGCATGTCGGAAACCGGTCCGCTGGTGTCCTGCGCACATTTGAACGATGAACTGATGGCCGGCACCGAGGACGAGCGCACCACTTATCGGATCAAGGCCGGCGTGCCTGGACCGTTGGTGGAAGCGGCGATTGTCGACAGCGAGGGCAACTTCCTCCCCGCCGACGGCGAAACCCAGGGCGAGCTGGTGCTGCGCGCGCCATGGTTGACCGAAGGATATTTCAACGAGCCGCAGAAGGGTGCCGAACTGTGGGCCGGCGGCTGGCTGCACACCGGTGACGTCGCCACGCTGGACGGTATGGGCGTGATCGATATACGCGACCGCATCAAGGACGTGATCAAGACCGGCGGCGAGTGGATCTCCTCGCTGGACCTCGAAGATCTGATCAGCCGGCACGTCGCGGTACGCGAAGTAGCAGTGGTGGGCATCGCTGATCCGCAGTGGGGCGAGCGCCCGTTTGCCCTGCTGGTGATCCGCGAAGGGCACGAAATCGGGGCGCGTGAGCTCAAGGAACACCTCAAGCCATTCGTCGAATTGGGACACCTTAGCAAGTGGGCGATCCCGAGTCAGATTGCCGTTGTTACGGAAATTCCCAAGACCAGCGTCGGCAAACTCGACAAGAAGCGCATCCGCCTCGACATCACTGAATGGCAGAGCAATAACAGCACCTTCCTTTCGACGCTTTGAGCGTCCCTGGCGCGCCGAAAACGGCGCGCCAGACCTCCCTAGCAAGCGCTTGGCTTGTGAAATCCGAATTTTCAGCCATCCTTGCCGTGCCGACATGTGTCGGACTGGCGAAAGGACTGTTCCAGAGTGGCCGGCAGCTGCAAATCACACTTTAGAGGGATCAAGCAGTACAACCTGCTGGCTATAGTCCGCTCAAGGATTTTTAAGAACGGGGCAAACGCACAACACGGGGCGATGCAACATTGGAGTGATTTCGGGCAGCCCTTGGCTTTCGGTCCTTCAAGCGTTTTTAAAAGTACTAACTGCCATAACAATAATGCACATGGAGTAGCGTCGATGACCTCAGTAAACCAGTTCTGGCGCCGGGCGAAACTGCCTCTGGCGGTCAGTCTTGCTTCTTCGCTCGCCGGGCCCGCATTCGGCGTCAGTTTCAACGTCGGTGAAATCGAAGGCCAGTTCGACTCCTCCCTGTCGATCGGTGCCAGTTGGTCTACCCAGAGTCCGAACAAGAACCTCATCGGCGTCAACAACGGCGGCCATGGCCTGTCGCAGACCTCCGACGACGGTCACGCCAACTTCAAGAGCGGCGAAACCTTCTCGAAGATCTTCAAGGGTATCCATGACCTTGAATTGAAATACGGCGACACCGGTGTATTCGTCCGTGGAAAATACTGGTACGACTTCGAACTCAAGGACGAGAGCCGCCAGTTCAAGGACATCAGCGACAACAACCGCAAGGAAGGCGCCAAGTCTTCCGGCGGGCAGATCCTCGATGCATTCGTCTACCACAACTACTCGATTGCCGATCAGCCGGGTTCCGTGCGTCTGGGCAAGCAAGTAGTGAGCTGGGGTGAAAGTACCTTCATCGGCGGCGGCATCAACTCGATCAACCCGATCGATGTCTCCGCATTCCGTCGTCCGGGCGCCGAGATCAAAGAAGGCCTGATCCCGGTCAACATGTTCTATGTGTCGCAGAGCCTGACCGAAAACCTCTCGGCCGAAGCGTTCTACCAGCTCGAATGGGATCAGACCGTTGTCGACAACTGCGGCACGTTCTTCTCCCAGCCGGACATCATTGCCGACGGCTGCGAAAACAACCTGCGCGTGCTGAACAAGCGTTCGACCATTCCCGCTGTGGCCCTGGGGCCATTGGCAGCCAACGGCGTCAACGTCAACGAGGAAGGTGTTCTGGTCCAGCGCGGCGCCGACCGTGATGCCCGCGACGGCGGCCAGTGGGGTGCGTCCCTCAAGTACATGTTCGAACCGCTTGATACCGAGTTCGGTGCGTACTTCATGAACTACCACAGCCGTGCGCCGATCTTCAGTGCCACCGGTGCGCCACAGTCGGTCTACAACACCGCAGCCAGCCTGCCCGGGCCGTTCGCTGCCCTTGCACCGTTGCTGGTCGCCGGTAACTCGAAGTACTTCGTCGAATACCCTGAAGACATCCGCCTCTATGGCCTGAGCTTCTCCACCACCCTGCCTACCGGTACGGCATGGAGCGGTGAACTCAGCTACCGGCCGAACGCCCCGGTGCAGTTGAATTCCACCGACATCCTGTTCGCAGGTGTGCGTCCGCTGGGTGGCGCGTTGACCAATGCTTCGCTGTTGACCGGTGTTCCGGGTCAGGACCTGCACGGCTATCGTCGCAAGGAAATCACCCAGTTCCAGACCACCCTGACGCACTTCTTCGATCAAGTCATGGGCGCCAGCCGTCTGACCCTGGTCGGTGAAGTGGGCGTGACTCACGTCGGCGGTCTGGAAAGCAGCTCCAACATCCGCTACGGCCGTGATCCGGTCTACGGCCCGGGCGAATTGCCGGCTACCGGTGGTGCCAACACCTGCGCCAACATCCTCAACGCCAGCACCATCAACGGGGCAGGCGCAGGTTCGCCGCAGAACAACCGCAGCCGCAATTGCGATGATGAAGGTTTCACCACGGCGACCTCGTGGGGCTATCGCGGTCGTGCGATCTGGGAATACAACGACGTGTTCGCCGGCGTCAACCTCAAGCCGAACGTGGCCTGGTCCCATGACGTAAGCGGCTACTCGCCGGGCCCAGGTGGCAACTTCGAGGAAGGTCGCAAAGCGGTCAGCCTGGGTGTCGATGCCGAATACCAGAACACCTACACCGCGAGCCTGGCCTACACCAACTTCTTTGACGGCAAGTACACCACCGTGGACGACCGCGACTTCGTTGCGCTCAGCTTCGGCGTGAACTTCTAAGCACTGCATTTTCAGGACGAACGAACTTATGAAAATAACAAAGAGTCTGTTCCACGCCGGTGTTCTGGGCCTTTCGCTGCTTGCAACAAGTGTCATGGCAGCAGTGCCTGCCGCTGAAGCGGACAAGCTGGGCAAGAGCCTGACCCCGATGGGCGCCGAGATGGCCGGCAACGCCGACAACTCGATCCCGGCCTGGAAGCCGCTGCCGAAGAATGCCGGTAGCGTCGACAGCAAGGGCTTCCTGTCCAACCCGTACGCCAGCGAACAACCACTGTTTACCATCACTGCAAAGGATGTAGACAAGTACAAGGACAAGCTCGCACCGGGTCAGTACGCGATGTTCAAGCGTTATCCGGAAACCTTCAAGATGCCGGTCTACCCGTCGCATCGCGGCGCGACGGTTCCAGATGAGGTGTTTGCTTCCATCAAGAAAAACGCCACCACCACGAACCTGGTGCAAGGTGGCAACGGCCTGGAAAACTTCGAGACCGCGGTGCCGTTCCCGATTCCGAAAACCGGCGTCGAAGTCATCTGGAACCACATCACCCGCTATCGTGGTGGCAGCGTCACCCGTCTGGTAACCCAGGCCACGCCGCAACCGAACGGCTCGTACAGTCTGGTGTATTTCCAGGATCAGTTCGTGTTCCGCGACAAGATGAAGGACTACGATCCGGCGAATCCGGGCAACATCCTGTTCTACTTCAAGCAGAAAGTGACCGCGCCGGCACGTCTGGCCGGTGGCGTGCTGCTGGTGCACGAAACCCTTGATCAGGTGAAAGAACCGCGTTCGGCCTGGGTCTACAACGCCGGTCAGCGTCGTGTGCGTCGCGCGCCACAAGTGTCCTATGACGGGCCGGGTACTGCGGCGGACGGCTTGCGTACTTCCGACAACCTCGACATGTTCAACGGTGCACCGGATCGCTACGACTGGAAACTAATTGGCAAACAGGAGATGTACATCGCCTCCGACAGCTACAAACTCGACGATCCGAAGCTCAAGTACGCCGACATCATCAAGGCCGGTCACATCAACCAGGATCTGGCGCGTTATGAACTGCGTCGTGTCTGGCACGTGACTGCAACCTTGAAGGAAGGTCAGCGGCACATCTACGCCAAGCGTGACTTCTTCATCGATGAAGATACCTGGCAGGCTGCGGTGATCGACCACTACGACGGTCGTGGTCAACTGTGGCGTGTGGCCGAGGCACACGCCGAGAACTACTACGACAAGCAAGTGCCGTGGTATGCCCTGGAAACCCTCTACGACCTGCAGTCCGGCCGCTACCTGGCGCTGGGCATGAAGAACGAAGAGAAGCAGGCGTATGACTTCGGTTTCACCGCCACCACCAGCGACTTCACGCCGGCCGCGCTGCGTCAGGATGGTGTTCGCTAAGCTGTAGCAACGCGAGGCCGCATCCTCGTGAAAACGCCCCGACTGGTTCGGGGCGTTTTTTTGTCTGTCACTTTTCCTGTAGCCTTTTTGTAGCCATTTGTAGCAACCACCTTCATAACCGCTTCGTTTAAGGCTAGTCTGCGGACATCTGCTACGCCGCCAACCGCCCTACAACAAGAGCCGGCCATGACTGATCTGTCCCCATTTGCGGGTCCTGCAAGCGTTGCCGTCGCGGCACTCGACGGGCGTTTTTTCCGCCCGCCGTTGCCTGATGGTCACGTGTTGCGCCCGCGTCTGTGCGAACGCCTGAGTGCTGGTCTCGGTGGTCGTCTGCTATTGGTCAGCGCCCCGGCCGGATTCGGCAAGAGTTCGCTGGCGGTGGAGTTCTGTCAGAGCCTGCCAGCGCACTGGCAAAGTCTGTGGCTCGGCCTGAGTGTTCGCGACAATGATCCGGGGCGATTTCTTGAGCGTCTGCTCGAAGGGTTGCAGGACTATTTTCCGCCGATCGGCAGCCGGGCGCTGGGGCTGCTCAAGATGCGTCAGCGGCATCAGCCGTTCGCTTTCGAAGAATGGCTTGATGGCTTGCTAGATGAACTCGCTCAGCACCTCGATCCGAAGGCGCCGATACTTCTTGTTCTGGATGATTACCACCTTGCACAAGGGCCGGTGCTCGACCGCTGCCTGCAATTTTTCCTCAATCATCTGCCTGACGGCTTGTTGGTCATGGTCACCAGCCGCCAGCGGCCCGACTGGCATCTGGCGCGCCTGCGCCTCTCGCGACAATTACTCGAACTGCACGAGCAGGACCTGCGTCTTACCCACGACGAAGCCATGACCCTGCTTGATCGCCATAGCAGTTCCCTGCGCGGCGAAGCGCTGGAAAACCTGATTCAACGCAGCGAAGGCTGGGTGGCCGGGTTGCGGTTCTGGCTGCTGGCGGTGTCCGAGGCCGGCAATCAGGCGCCTTTGCCGCAAGCCTTGAACGGTGGAGAAGGGCTGATCCGCGACTATCTGCTGGAAGAAGTCATCGATTGCCTGCCTCCCGAAGTTCAAGCATTTCTGTTCGAGACGGCTCCCCAGGATCGCTTTTGCAGCGAGCTATGCGACGCCGTTCGCGAAGCCCATGACAGTGCCGAAATCCTCAGATTTCTCTCGGCGCATCAGGTGTTCCTGGTGCCGCTGGACGAGCATGGCCATTGGTATCGCTATCACCACCTGTTTTCCGATCTGTTGCGCAGTCGGCCCGTGGCGCAAGCGATGGTGCCGACCGCGACCTTGCACCTGCGAGCCTGCCGCTGGTTCAACGCACAGGGTCTGCTGGATGAGGCAGTGGAACAGGCGTTACGCGCCGGCCATCTCGATGTGGCGGCGAATCTGGTGCAGAACCTGTCTGAAGAACAACTGCTGGCAGAGCAAAACGTCGGCATGCTGCTGCGCTGGAAAATGGACTTGCCCGACAGCCTGCTGATCAGCACGCCACGGCTGATCGTGTTGTACAGCTGGGCGCTGGGGCTTGCCTGTCAGCTCGACGCAGCCGAAGAGCTGGCCAGTCATCTGAGTCGTTTTCTGCCGGCGCCGTCGGCCACCGCGCAAAGGTCGATGCTCGCGCAATGGCTGGCGCTGAGCGGGATCATCGCCCGCGGTCGCGGTCATCGAGAGTTGACTCTGACTTATTGCAACGAAGCGCTGGAAAGCCTGCCGGCCAAACGCTACGGCCAACGGCTGATGTGCCTTTCGACCTTGTCCAATCTGGCAATCGCCGACGGTGACCTGTGGCGCGCGCGCGGCTTGAACCGCGAATCTCTGGAGCTGGCGCAGCGGGTCGGCAATCCGTTGTTCGAAGCGTTGGCCCATTACGATCGTGCCCGCGTGTTGCAGGCGCGTGGAGAAATTCTGCGAGCGCTCGACGAAGTGCATGAAGGTCTGGCTCGTCTGCGCGGACTGTCGACGCAGCGGCTGTACGCGGTGCGCGCCCGTCTGACGTTATACGAGGGCTTTCTGCTGGCGATGCGCTTGCAGTCGCAGGCCGCGCGTACAAAATTGCAGGCAGGGCTCATTGAAGCGCGGGCTTGTCGCGACATTAGCGTTTTGATCGGCCACTGCGTCATCGCCCGACTGGAAGGCAGCGCAGGAGAATTCGCCAAGGCATTTGCTGAGCTTGCCGAAGCCGAACGCCTTATGCACATCTGGGACGTGCCCCCGATCTACTATCTGGCGATGATCACTCTGGTCAAATGCGAACTCTGGCTGGCTCAGGGCCGGCTCGACCTGGCCGAGGCGTGGCTGACCCGACTGGGCCAGACCTATACCGGCGAACGCGCAGCGGCACCGCCGGAGTTTCATCCCCAATTGCCTTTGCACGTGGAGTTGCAACAAGCACTGCTGGATGTGATTCAGGGACAACCGATGCGTGCCGAAGGGCGTTTGAACGTGTTGCTGGAAAACGGTCACCAGACCGGACGGCAATTGCTCAGCGTCATGGCGCTGACGCAAAAAGTTGCATTGTTGCTGGGTGGTGGACGTGAGTCGGAAGCACGCAAGGTCTTGAGTCAGGCATTGGATGCGGCTGCCGGGGGTGTGCTGCAGCCGTTCGACAGTCTGCTGAGGGACCATGCGGGTTGGCTTCGCGGGCAACTGATGATGTCGCCGACGTTGGCTGGGAAACAGTTGCTCGAGCATTTTCCGCATGCACCGGTCCCTCCAGTCGTGGAGTCAGGTGCCGCTGAGCAGCTCAGCAGCCGTGAACTGGCGGTTCTGCGTCTGATCGCCAAAGGTTGCTCGAATCAGGAGATCAGCACCCAGCTGTTCATCTCACTGCACACCGTGAAAACCCACGCCAGCCATATCAACAGCAAACTGGCGGTCGAGCGGCGGACGCAGGCAGTGGCACGGGCCAAAGAGTTGGGGTTGTTAGCCTAGGATGAAAAAGCGCTAACAAAAAAACACCCCGCAGTGACGGTGTTTTTCATTTGCCTATTCCAATCGCGCTTGAAGAGCGAAGGTTCAAACCAATACGTCGTTAGTGCTGAGAGCGCTGACACCTACCAGTTGCACTTCGAAGTAACCCCCTAAGCTTTCGCTCAAGTTGCCCGACAGCACATGATCCGCGAAGCGCAGTTGCCCGGTTCCGGTGAACGCATTTGCGCCAATGAACGTCATGTGTTGGATGCCCAGGGCCATGGGATCAATGTCGAAACCGGAGAAATCGATCTTGTCCCCTTCCAGTGCGTTGAAATCGGCAATGACGTTATGGGAGGGTGCTCCACCCATTGCAGCATTGGCCACGAACAGATTGCTGAAGGCAAAGGCGTCGGCGCCTGTACCACCGTTCAGCGTGGTATTGCCCAACCCGCCGTACAGTGTGTCGTTACCTTCACCGCCGTATAGTTTGTCGGTACCGTCATAGCCCCAGAGAATGTTATTGCCGGAGTTCCCCGTCAGGACGTTATCGAGGTTATTGCCCCACAGCGTCAGGTCGGCATTACCGAGCATCGTACCGTCTTCGACGTTCTCCGCGAGCCTGTAATCCACCGTGGTCCGGATGAGATCGTGGCCACCATCGAAAGGCGATTCAAACACGGAGTCATTAACGTTATCCACGATGAAGATATCGTCGCCGCCCTCACCGATCATGATATCGGCGCCGAGTCCACCCGACAGGATGTTGTTTCCGTTATTGCCGTGCAAGTTGTTATTCAGGTCGTTACCGGTCAGATTCAGGTTGGCATTGCCCATCATCTGGCCGTCTTCGACGTTGTCCGTCAGTGTGTAGTCGATGCTGATATTGACGGTGTCCACGCCTTCGTTGGCGAGTTCGATGACCACATCGCCAACGTTTTCGACGTAGTAAATGTCGGAGCTATCGCCGCCGATCATGGTATCGGCACCTAGCCCGCCATCAATGTAGTTGGTGCCGGAGTTGCCCCTGATCACGTTGTCCAAGGCATTGCCGGTCAAGGTTCCATAGTCGGTGCCGAGCATCGTCAGGTCCTCGACATTGGCCGAGAGCGTGTAACTGACGCTGGTTCGGACCAGGTCATGGCCTTCACCGAGCTGTTCGGTCACCACATCCTGATAGTTATCCACAACGTAGATGTCATCACCTGCACCACCGATCATGGTGTCGATGCCAAGGCCACCATCAAGAATATTGTTGCCACTGTTACCGGTCATCCGGTTACTCACCGCGCTGCCAGTGCCGTTGAGGTTGGCGCTACCGGTGAGAATCAGGTTCTCGACGTTGGCGCCGAGGGTGTAATCGATGGACGAGAACACCCGGTCG
>NZ_JAFCWW010000005.1:93328-102680 GCF_049897765.1 Pseudomonas sp. TWP3-2
AGTCGATGGACGAGAACACTCGGTCGAGTGCAGTCAGCGAGGCATCGGTTTCGATCACGACGTCGCCGACGTTGTCGACGTAGTAAGTGTCGACACCGTCGCCACCGATCATGGTGTCGGCACCGGCCATGCCATTGAGGGTGTTATTCAGCGCGTTGCCAACCAGCGTGTCATTGAAGGCAGAGCCGATGGCATTTTCAATCTTGGCGCCGTATGCGATCGCCAGCCCGTCATTGATGGCAGTCTGATTAGTGAGGTCGACGAACGTCTTGCCGATCTGACTGTAAGCACCTTCATTCAAATTGATGCCGACGGCGGCAAGCTGATTGCTGCCGTCAATCGTGTCGTTGCCGCCCGCATCCCAGATAGTCTCGAAGATCGACTGGTCGGTGGCCCATTTGTAAACGGTGTCACCTGCCTGCCACAGCGTATTGGCGCCATACAGGCTCTGAATCGCAAGGATGTCGAGCACCATCGGGGTAGTCGGCTGATAGGAATAATTGCTGTTGTAACTCATCACGGTGTAGTGGACATCGTCCAGCGTCGGAGTCAACAGGGTCTTGTTGGTCGAACTGGTGTCGAAGGGGTGCTTGAGACCCAAGGCATGACCGATTTCATGCACGAATGTCATGTAGTCATAGGTGCCCTTGGCCGGGCTCGGGTCATTGGTTTGCGGACCAATCCACACATCACCGCCAGAGGGATTATTGGCGGGGAAGTAGGCCCAGGCAGCCGTTTGGTTGTCCATCAATCGATAGGCGCCAAAACGCATATCCCCCACATTGGCCATGGTGTCGCTGGTCAGCGTGAAATTGAGGTTGGCGACAGCACTCCAGGCGCTCAGTGCACTGGTCACCGCGAGCTTTTGCCCGGCAGTCAGCTCATAGAGTGCGTTGTACTCATTGTCGGGGCTGTACTTGGTTACGAAATACGAAGTGACCGGCGCCATGAAGCTATAGCTGAGGTTGGTCGGCCCCAGCGGATTCCAGTCAGATCCCAGCCAATAGGTGCCGGAAAGCAGGCTGTCGACAATGGCAACACCTGTCATTGAGGATGGAAGGCTGGGTGAATAGGTACTTGGCGTCGGCATGCTGATTTTTCCTGAGTGCGCTGCGGCCTTTCCTGATGCGACCGCTACAAAAGTATGATTTTGCACCAGAACTTATATGTTTGACATCATTAGGCCACTATTTTCTGATTAATGGCGTCAATTAACTGACCTGGCGTTCTATATCGGCGTGTGCAGTACAATCCTGAAGCCATCACCAAACCGATCTTCCAGGATCAATCATGACTGCTCCCATTCCCGCGCTCATCCGCGAAACCTTCCCCGTCGGCCCGTTGCAGTGCAACTGCACCATCATCGGCGACCCCGTCACGAAGAAAGCCATCGTCGTCGATCCGGGCGGCAATCCCGACCTGATCATGGCCCGCCTCGATGCGCTGGGCCTGAAAGTCGTCAGCATCATCCACACCCACGCGCATCTCGATCATTTCCTCGCCTCCGGGCAGATGAAAGAAAAAACCGGCGCGACCCTGCATCTGCACAAGGAAGATCAATTCCTGTGGGACAACCTCGAGATGCAATGCCAGATGTTCGGCGTGCCCTACGTGCCGGTGCCGCCACCGGATCGCTGGCTGTCCGATGATGAAGAGCTGGCCTGTGGTTGCGGCGTTGCGCTGCACACGCCCGGTCATACACCAGGTTCCATGAGCTTTTGGTTTTCTGAAGCTAAGCTGTTGATTGCCGGTGACACGCTGTTCCGGCGCGGAGTAGGGCGCACGGATTTGTGGGGTGGCGATCAGGCGACCATCGTGCGCTCGATCAAGCAACGGCTGTATACGCTGGACGAAGACGCGACAGTGGTTACCGGGCACGGTCCGGATACGCGTCTGGGCGATGAGATGCGCGAGAACCCGTTTGTACGAGCCTGAATATTTTGTCATGTGCGTGCTGCGGAATTATTACGCGCGGGAATGATCCAACGCCCGCACAGGTCTTTGCCAATGGCCGTTGCACCCAAGAATGCAATGTAGGAGCTCTCCATGTTCACCACGCGTCGTTTGATTATTGTCGCTACTGTCGTGGCCGTACTGTCCGGCTGCGCCTCGCCTAACCCGTATGACAATCAGGGCCAGGCTGACGGCGGCTCGCAAGGCATGAGCAAAACTGCCAAGTACGGTGGCCTCGGTGCTCTGGCCGGTGCGCTCGCCGGCGCCGCTATCGGTCATGACAACCGTGGCAAGGGCGCCTTGATCGGCGCTGCGGTCGTAGGTGCTTCGGCGGCCGGTTACGGTTATTACGCTGACCAGCAAGAAAAGAAACTGCGCGCCAGCATGGCCAACACCGGGGTTGAAGTGCAGCGCCAGGGCGATCAGATCAAACTGATCATGCCGGGTAACATCACCTTCGCCACCGATTCGGCGAACATCGCTTCGAGCTTCTACCAGCCGCTGAACAACCTCGCCGGGTCGCTGAAGGAATTCAGCCAGAACCAGATCGAGATCGTCGGCTACACCGACAGCACCGGCAGCCGTCAGCACAACATGGACCTGTCCCAGCGTCGTGCGCAGAGCGTGGCCACTTACCTGACTTCGCAAGGTGTCAGCGGTGCCAACCTGAGCGCCCGTGGCGCCGGCCCGGATAATCCGATCGCCAGCAACGGTGACGTCAACGGCCGCGCACAGAACCGCCGCGTCGAGGTCAATCTGAAAGCGATCCCGGGCCAGCAGTACGGTGGCCAGCAGCAACAGCCGGGCACGGTTCAGCAGTATCCGTAAGCGATTGCCTGAATGAAGAGATGCCCGGTCCTGTGATCGGGCATTTTTTTTGTGGCCCCCTGTAGGAGCTGCGGCACGCTGCGATCTTTTGATTTTGATTGTTAAATGCAAGGTCAAAAGATCGCAGCCTCGTTTCACTCGACAGCTCCTACAGGTTCTGGGTCGCTGCGGAATCAGATACAAAAAAGCCCCCGGACAAGTGATTGTCCGGGGGCTTTTTGTTGGCGCTAGATTACTTCTTCAGGCCGTAATGCTCATCGAGCATGCCCGGCGCGTTCGGCGTTTTCGGCGCGTAGTCGCGTGGCGGCTCCTGATCGCGCGGCGGCGTCAGGCGTTCACGCGGTGCCTGTACGGCATCGGAGTGCAGCGAAGCGAGCAGGCGTTGGCGGGTCTGCTCGTCGAGGGCCAAGCGATTGGCGCCCTCGGCGAGATGATCCTGCACTTCCTGATAGCTCTGGGTCAGTTTCTTGACCAGTGTCGCGGTGCTGTTGAAGTGGGTCACCACCTCATTCTGATAATTGTCGAAACGTTCCTGAATATCGTCCAGTTGCCGCTGTGTGCGGCTGGGCGCGGCGTTCGGCGCAACGCGTGCGATCAGGAAACCAATGGCGACACCCACAACCAGGGCAAGAGTCGGTAACAACCAAACTAAGAGCGAGTGTTCCACGAGTCCTTCCTCTATAAACGGCTTTGCTTTACGTTAACGGCTCGAACCTGCGCTGTATACCGCGATTCACTCGCAATAGATTGGCACAGACAATTTGCTAGACGAGTCGACCCGATTCGAGGTCACGGAGTTCCTTCCTTGCTGATGCGTGAAACCCCTGTAGTGATTGATGGCCCAGTCGGCCAACTGGAAGCTTTGTATCTGGACAACGACCAGCCGCGCGGCATTGCGCTGATCTGCCATCCGAACCCGGTGCAGGGCGGCACCATGCTTAACAAGGTCGTCTCGACCCTGCAGCGCACCGCGCGCGACGCCGGCCTGATCACCCTGCGCTTCAATTACCGTGGCGTCGGCGCCAGCGCTGGTACCCACGATATGGGCACCGGCGAAGTCGATGACGCCCAGGCCGCCGCCAAATGGCTGCGGGAAAAACACCCGGATCTGCCGCTGACGCTGTTCGGGTTTTCCTTTGGCGGATTTGTTGCAGCAAGTCTCGGCGGGCGTCTCGAAGCACAGGGCGAGCAGCTCAAGCATCTGTTCATGGTCGCGCCAGCGGTCATGCGTCTGGGCGATCAGGATCAACTGCCACAGATCGGCGAGTTGACCGTGATCCAGCCGGAAACCGACGAAGTGATCGATCCGCAACTGGTCTACGACTGGTCCGAGCAACTCCAGCGCCCCCATGAGCTGCTGAAAGTGGCAGAATGCGGACACTTTTTTCATGGCAAGTTGACTGATCTCAAGGATCTGATCCTGCCGCGCCTCTCGAATTGATTGCAGTCTGACAAGCGATTACCCATGACGAACCGTACCCGCATCCTCACCGGCATCACCACCACCGGCACGCCACACCTGGGCAACTACGCCGGCGCCATCCGCCCGGCGATCCTCGCCAGCCGCGACAGCAACGCCGACTCGTTCTATTTCCTGGCCGACTATCACGCGCTGATCAAATGCGATGACCCGCTGCGCATTCAGCGCTCGCGTCTGGAAATCGCCGCGACCTGGCTGGCCGGTGGCCTCGATGTCGATCGTGTGACCTTCTATCGCCAGTCGGACATCCCGGAAATCCCTGAGTTGACGTGGCTGCTGACCTGCGTCGCCGCCAAGGGCCTGCTCAACCGCGCCCACGCTTACAAGGCTTCGGTGGACAAAAACGTAGAGACCGGTGAAGACCCGGATGCCGGCATCACCATGGGACTCTACAGCTACCCGGTGCTGATGGCGGCGGACATTCTGATGTTCAACGCGCACAAGGTGCCGGTCGGTCGCGATCAGATTCAGCACGTGGAAATGGCCCGTGACATTGGGCAACGTTTCAACCACCTGTTCGGCCAAGGCAAAGAGTTCTTCACCATGCCCGAAGCGCTGATCGAGGAAAGCGTCGCCACGCTGCCTGGCCTCGACGGCCGCAAGATGTCCAAGAGCTACGACAACACCATCCCGTTGTTCTCCAGCGCCAAAGAGATGAAGGACGCGATCTCGCGGATCGTCACCGACTCGCGCGCGCCGGGCGAAGCCAAGGATCCGGACAACTCGCACCTGTTCACGCTGTTCCAGGCATTCGCTACGCCAGCGCAAGCCGACGAATTCCGCAGCGAATTGCTCGGCGGTCTGGGTTGGGGCGAGGCCAAAAGCCGTCTGTTCCAGCTGCTCGACAACGATCTGGGGGAGGCGCGCGAGCGTTATCACCAACTGATCGAGCGCCCGGCAGATCTGGAAGACATGCTGCAGATCGGCGCCAAGAAGGCCCGTGCGGTGGCAACACCGTTCCTCAACGAACTGCGCGAAGCGGTTGGTCTGCGTTCGTTCGTCAATCAGGTGCAGGTCGCCGCGACCACCAAGAAGAAAGCCGCGAAAGCCGCACGCTTCGTCAGCTTCCGTGAGGACGACGGCAGCTTCCGTTTCCGTCTGCTGGCGGCGGATGGCGAGCAATTGCTGCTGTCGCGCAACTTCGCTGACGGCAAGACTGCCGGCCAGGTGACCAAGCAACTGCAATCCGGCCAAGCGCTGGATGTGCGCAGCGAAGACCTGAGCTTCAGCGTCTGGCTCGAAGGCGCGTGTGTCGGCGACAGCCCGACCTTCTTCGACGTTGCTGCGCGGGATGCGGCCGTCGAGGCCTTGCGGATCGCTCTGACACCGGTTCAGGAATAATCAGCGGCGCGACCCGACCAAGGGCCGATTGCCATTCCCACGGGCCGTCGCTACAGTGACGGCCCGTTTTTGTTGCCTTGCTAACGAATTATGACGCCCCTAGAACGATATCAAGCTGATCTGAAACGCCCGGACTTCTTCCATGACGCGGCGCAGGAAACTGCCGTGCGTCATTTGCAGCGCCTGTACGACGATCTGGTCGCGGCCGACCAGAACAAGCCGGGCTTGCTGGGCAAGCTGTTTGGCAAAAAGAACCAGGCGCCGGTCAAGGGCCTGTACTTCTGGGGTGGCGTTGGCCGTGGCAAGACTTACCTGGTCGACACCTTCTTCGAAGCGCTGCCGTTCAAGGAGAAGACTCGCACGCACTTCCACCGCTTCATGAAGCGCGTGCACGAAGAGATGAAGACCCTCGGCGGCGAAAAGAACCCGCTGACCATCATCGCCAAGCGCTTCTCCGACGAGTCGCGGGTGATCTGCTTCGATGAATTCTTCGTCTCCGACATCACCGACGCGATGATCCTCGGCACGCTGATGGAAGAGTTGTTCAAGAACGGCGTGACCCTGGTCGCGACCTCGAACATCGTGCCGGACGGCTTGTACAAGGACGGCCTGCAACGTGCGCGCTTCCTGCCGGCCATCGCGCTGATCAAGCAGAACACCGAGATCGTCAATGTCGACAGCGGCGTCGATTACCGTCTGCGTCACCTCGAGCAAGCGGAGCTGTTCCACTTCCCGCTCGACGAAGCTGCGCACGAAAGTCTGCGCAAGAGCTTCCGTGCGCTGACACCGGAATGCACGGCAGCGGTAGAGAACGATGTGCTGATGATCGAAAACCGCGAAATCCGCGCACTGCGTACTTGCGATGACGTGGCCTGGTTCGACTTCCGCGAACTGTGCGACGGCCCGCGCAGCCAGAACGATTACATCGAACTGGGCAAGATCTTCCACGCCGTGTTGCTCAGCGGCGTCGAGCAGATGAGCGTCACCACCGACGACATCGCGCGACGCTTCATCAACATGGTCGACGAGTTCTACGACCGCAACGTCAAACTGATCATTTCTGCCGAAGTCGAGCTGAAGGATCTGTACACCGGCGGGCGTTTGAACTTCGAGTTCCAGCGCACGCTTAGTCGACTGCTGGAGATGCAATCGCACGAATTCCTGTCGCGGGCGCACAAGCCTTAAGCGCATCGGAAAACAAAAAGGGCCTGCAATTGCAGGCCCTTTTTTATTTTCGAATTCACCTCGAACCCTGTGGGAGCGGGCTTGCCCGCGATGGCGTCGTGTCAGACAGAATGCATTTCTCTGAAACATCGCTATCGCTGGCAAGCCAGCTCCCACAGGGGCTTGTGTGTTGCTTGGGATTAGGCCGCTTGCTGAAACTGCTGCCGATACTGGTTCGGCGACAATTCAGTGTGTTGGCGGAACAGCCGGGCGAAGAAGCTCGCGTCGTCATAGCCGACTTCGTAACTGATGGTCTTGATGCTCTTGCGGCTGCCGGACAGCAGGCCCTTGGCGGTCTCGATGCGTAGCCGTTGCAGGTAGTGCAGCGGCTTGTCGCCCGTAGCGGTCTGGAAGCGGCGCATGAAGTTACGGATGCTCATGCCGTGCTCGCGTGCCACGTCTTCGAAGCGGAATTTGTCGGCGAAATGCTCTTCGAGCCAATGCTGAATCTGCAGGATGATCACGTCCTGATGCAGCTTCTGCCCGCCGAAACCAATGCGGCCCGGCGCGTAGTTGCGCTGCACCTCGTAGAGGATATCGCGGGCCACGGCTTGCGCGATGTTAGCGCCGCAGAAGCGCTCGATCAGATAGATATACAGATCGCAGGAAGAAGTGGTGCCGCCAGCGCAATACAGGTTGTCGGCATCGGTCAGGTGCTTGTCCTGATTGAGATAAACCTGCGGGAACCGCTCGGCGAAGGCGGTGAAGAAGCGCCAGTAGGTGGTTGCTTCCTTGCCGTTGAGCAACCCGGCCTCGGCTAGCCAGAACACCCCGGTGGCCTCGGCGCAAAGCACTGCACCGCGCGCGTGTTGCTCGCGCAGCCACGGCAGGATCTGTGGGTAGCGCTGGCATAGCGTGTCGAAATCGTCCCAGAACGCCGGGAGGATGATGATATCGGCATTTTCCAGACCGCCGTCCACCGGCATGACCACGTTACTGAAGCTGTTCACCGGTTTGCCATCGGGACTGACCAGGCGCGTTTCGAACGCCGGATTCAGGCCCAGGCCCAGTTGTTTGCCGTAGCGCAGGCTGGCCAGATGGAAGAAGTCCTTGGCTTGCATGAGGGTGGAAGCGAAAACCCGGTCGATCGCCAGGATGCTGACGCGCCGCAAGGGCGTGGAGACTTGCTTAGACATAATTCAACTTTTGTTTTGTTTTTATAAGGGAAAGTGGTCATCAGACGGCTGGATCGTCTTATTTTTTGTCGGATGTGTCCAGTGTCCTGTATCGGATGCGAGGCATAGTCTCTGAAGGTCCGATCCCTCCAACAAGAACGAAAGGTGACGCATGATTCCCAGAACCCTGTTCAGCTCCGAGCACGAATTGTTCCGCGACAGCGTACGAACATTCCTCGAAAAGGAGGCCGTGCCGTTTCATGCACAGTGGGAAAAACAGGGTTATATCGACCGCAAACTGTGGAACAAGGCGGGGGAGGCGGGGATGCTTTGCTCGCACTTGCCGGAAGAATATGGGGGCTTGGGCGCAGACTTTCTCTACAGCACGGTAGTGATCGAGGAGGTCGGGCGGCTGGGTCTGACCGGTATCGGTTTCTCGCTGCATTCGGACATCGTCGCGCCGTACATCCTGCATTACGGCAGTGAAGCGCTGAAGCATAAATACCTGCCGAAACTGGTCTCTGGCGAGATGGTCACCGCCATCGCCATGACTGAGCCGGGGGCCGGTTCTGACCTGCAGGGCGTGAAGACTACGGCAGTGCTGGATGGCGACGAGTACGTGATCAACGGCTCGAAGACCTTCATCACCAATGGTTTTCTCGCGGATCTGGTGATTGTCGTGGCCAAGACTGACCCGAAGGCTGGAGCGAAGGGCACCAGCCTGTTTCTGGTCGAGGCGAACACGCCGGGCTTCGACAAGGGCAAGCGCCTGGAGAAGGTCGGAATGAAGGCCCAGGACACGTCTGAATTGTTCTTCCAGGACGTGCGCGTGCCGAAGGAAAACCTGTTGGGTCAGGCCGGGGCAGGGTTCGCTTATCTGATGCAGGAATTGCCTCAGGAGCGTCTGACGGTAGCGATTGGCGGACTGGCTTCGGCGGAAGCGGCGTTGCAATGGACGCTGGATTACACGCGTGATCGCAAGGCATTCGGCAAGGCGATTGCCGACTTCCAGAACACCCGCTTCAAACTGGCGGAAATGGCTACCGAGATTCAGATCGGCCGGGTATTCGTCGACCGCTGCCTGGAATTGCATCTGCAAGGCAAACTCGACGTACCGACGGCGGCGATGGCCAAATACTGGGGCACCGACCTGCAATGCAAGGTGCTCGACGAATGCGTGCAGTTGCATGGCGGTTACGGATTCATGTGGGAATACCCGGTGGCCCGGGCGTGGGCGGATGCGCGAGTGCAGCGGATCTATGCCGGCACCAATGAAATCATGAAGGAGATTATTGCCAGGTCGTTGTGATTTGCAGTGACTGAAGTGGCGGCATCGCGGGGCCGCCCCCCGCCCCCCGCGAGCCCGGACACGGGGGGGCCGGGGGGGTCCCCCGGGGGGGGTTGGCGGGGA
>NZ_JAFCWW010000005.1:102690-352229 GCF_049897765.1 Pseudomonas sp. TWP3-2
GGCAAGCCACGCTCCCACAGGTATCGCTGAACCTGTGGGAGCGTGGCTTGCCCGCGATTGGTTTTAACGGTAAATCAAGGGGCCGGATTCGGATGATCCTTGTGAATCGCCTCAATCCCCGCCAGCACTTCGTCGGAAAGTTTCAGCTCATAGCTGGCGATGTTGCTATCCAGTTGTTCCAGCGTCGTCGCACCAATGATGTTGCTGGTGACGAACGGCTGCTGATTTACAAAGGCCAAGGCCATCTGCGCCGGATCCAGATCGTGTTCGCGTGCCAATGCCACATAACGGCTGCACGCCGCTTCCGATTGCGCGTTGAAATAACGGCTGAAGCGGCTGTAGAGACTCAGGCGGCCCTTCGGTGGGCGTGCGCCACCCTCGTACTTGCCCGACAGGAACCCGAACGCCAGTGGCGAATAGGCGAGCAGACCGCACTGTTCACGGATGGCGATTTCCGCCAGACCTATCTCGAAGCTGCGATTGAGCAGGTTGTACGGGTTCTGGATCGACACCGCGCGCGGCCAGCCACGGGCTTCGGCCAACGCAAGAAACCGCATGGTGCCCCACGGTGTTTCGTTCGACAGGCCGATATGGCGAATCTTGCCGGCGCGCACTTGCTCGTCGAGCGCTTCGAGAGTGTCTTCGAGCGGCGTCAGGTTGGCTTCAGTCTGGTGCTTGTAGCCGAGCTGGCCGAAGAAATTGGTGCTGCGTTCCGGCCAATGCAGTTGATACAGGTCGATGTAGTCGGTCTGCAGGCGCGCGAGGCTGGCGTCCACGGCCTGGGTGATGTGCTGGCGGTTGTGGCGCAGATTCTTGTCGCGGATGTAGTCGATGGTGTTGCCCGGGCCGGCGATCTTGCTCGCCAGAATCCAGTCCGCGCGGTCGCCGCGACTCTTGAAGTAATTGCCGATGTAGCGCTCGGTGGTGGCATAGGTTTCGGCTTTCGGCGGCACCGGGTACATCTCGGCGGTGTCGATGAAATTGATCCCGGCTTCCTTGGCTCGTTCGATCTGGGCGAAGGCTTCAGCTTCAGTGTTTTGCTCGCCCCAGGTCATGGTGCCGAGGCAGATTGCACTCACGTTCAGGTCGGTACGGCCTAGCTGGCGATAGTCCATCGGGTGCTCCTTGGGCAAAACAATCATAAAAGCAGGTTGAAATATTTTTCGCAATCTGCATAATTGCCGACCTCTTTCTGCAGTGGAAGTGATGCGCCGCCGCCGAAGAATCTTGCCGTTGAACGGACGCGCCGACCCGAGCCCCCGAAAGCGTCTGTATCCGGCTGCCTTTGACTTGTCAAAGTACGCACTATTCAGTAAGATCCGCCGTCTAATTTACAGGGCGGCCCCTGAGGCTATAAAGAATGAAAACTTTTACTGCTAAACCGGAAACAGTACAGCGCGACTGGTTTGTCGTCGACGCTGCTGGTCAGACCCTGGGTCGTCTGGCCACTGAAATCGCCAGCCGTCTGCGTGGCAAGCACAAGGTCGAGTACACTCCTCACGTTGACACCGGCGACTACATCGTCGTAATCAATGCTGAGCAGATTCGTGTTACCGGTGCTAAAACCACTGACAAAATCTACTACTCCCACTCCGGTTTCCCGGGCGGTATCAAGTCGATCAACTTCGAAAAACTGATCGCCAAGGCCCCTGAGCGCGTGATCGAGACCGCGGTTAAAGGCATGCTGCCTAAAAACCCACTGGGTCGCGACATGTACCGTAAGCTGAAAGTCTATGCGGGCGCTGTACACCCACATACTGCTCAGCAGCCCCAAGAACTGAAGTTTTAACGGAATAGTACATTATGTCGGCGACTCAAAATTACGGCACTGGCCGTCGCAAGACCGCAACCGCACGCGTTTTCCTGCGTCCGGGTACTGGTAACATCTCCATCAACAACCGCACCCTGGAAAACTTCTTCGGCCGCGAAACTGCCCGCATGGTAGTTCGTCAGCCGCTGGAACTGACTGAGACTGTCGAGAAGTTCGACATCTACGTCACCGTGCTCGGTGGTGGTGTAAGTGGTCAAGCTGGCGCAATCCGCCACGGTATCACTCGCGCACTGATGGACTACGACGAAACCCTGCGTGGCGCTCTGCGCAAAGCCGGCTTCGTTACTCGCGACGCCCGTGAAGTTGAACGTAAGAAAGTTGGTCTGCGTAAAGCGCGTAAGCGTCCGCAGTACTCGAAGCGTTAATTCGCTTCCACGTTCAAAAAGAACGCCCGGCATCCTTACGGATCCGGGCGTTTTTTTATGCCTGCGATTTATCAAACAATTGCGCTGTGACAACTTGCCTCATTCGTAGACCCCCTATACTGCAAGGCCTGAGGCCCAAGCCTCCGGGTAATTCCCTTGTCAGAATTGGGGCTTTTCATTACCATTCGGCAAAATTTTTATAAGTACATAGATTCATATTTAGTAGATGCCTGATTTAACAGGCCACAAAGCTGATGGGAGAGGACTGAATGAGCAATGACGGCGTGAATGCAGGCCGGCGTCGCTTCTTGGTAGCAGCCACATCCGTGGTGGGTGCTGCAGGAGCGGTGGGGGCTGCGGTCCCGTTCGTGGGGTCATGGTTTCCCAGTGCCAAGGCGAAAGCCGCCGGTGCACCGGTGAAAGTGAATGTCAGCAAAGTCGAGCCAGGACAGCAGATGATTGCTGAATGGCGTGGCCAGCCGGTGTTCATTGTCCGCCGTACCGAGGAAATCCTGGGGAATCTGAAAAAGATCGAGGGCCAGCTCTCCGATCCGACCTCCAAAAACTCCGCGCAACCTACTTATGTCGATCCGGAAGTGCGTTCGATCAAGCCGGAGATCCTCCTGCTGATCGGTATCTGCACCCACTTGGGTTGCTCACCAACCTTCCGTCCCGAAGTGGCACCCGCGGATCTGGGCAAAGACTGGGTGGGCGGCTATTTCTGCCCTTGTCACGGTTCCCACTACGATCTGGCTGGCCGCGTCTACAAGTCGCAACCTGCGCCTTTGAACCTGCCAGTACCCCCGCATTCCTATGAGACCGACGACATCATTGTCATTGGCGTCGATACGGAGAAAGCGTGATGAGCAAGTTCATGGATTGGGTTGATGCGCGCTTCCCCGCGACCAAAATGTGGGAAGACCATCTCAGCAAATATTACGCTCCGAAAAACTTCAACTTCTTCTATTTCTTCGGTTCGCTCGCGCTGCTGGTTCTGGTCAATCAGATCGTTACCGGTGTCTGGCTGACGATGAGCTACACCCCTTCGGCGGAAGAGGCATTTGCTTCTGTCGAATACATCATGCGCGACGTCGAGTACGGCTCGATCCTGCGTCTGCTGCACTCCACTGGCGCTTCGGCGTTCTTCATCGTGGTCTATCTGCACATGTTCCGTGGCTTGCTCTACGGTTCATACCAGAAGCCGCGTGAGCTGGTGTGGGTGTTCGGCATGCTGATCTACCTGGCGTTGATGGCCGAGGCTTTCATGGGTTATCTGCTGCCGTGGGGCCAGATGTCCTACTGGGGCGCGCAGGTGATCATCTCGCTGTTCGGCGCGATTCCGGTGATCGGCAACGACCTGACCCAGTGGATTCGTGGTGACTACCTGATTTCCGGGATCACCCTGAATCGCTTCTTCGCCTTGCACGTTGTGGCGCTGCCGATCGTGATTCTCGGTCTGGTGGTGCTGCACATTCTGGCGCTGCACGAAGTCGGCTCGAACAACCCGGACGGCGTCGACATCAAGAAACACAAAGACGAAAACGGTATCCCGCTGGACGGCATTGCCTTCCACCCGTACTACACGGTGAAAGATATCGTCGGCGTTGTAGTGTTCCTGTTCATCTTCTGCTTCATCGTGTTCTTCTTCCCGGAAATGGGCGGTTACTTCCTCGAAAAACCGAACTTCGAGCCAGCCAACCCGTTCAAGACACCGGAGCACATTGCGCCGGTCTGGTACTTCACGCCGTACTACGCAATTCTGCGGGCGATCCCTGACAAGCTCATGGGCGTTATTGCCATGGGTGCGGCAATTGCGGTGCTGTTCGTCCTGCCTTGGCTCGACCGTAGTCCGGTCAAGTCGATGCGCTACAAAGGCTGGATGAGCAAAGTCTGGCTGCTGGTGTTCTGCATTTCGTTCGTGATTCTGGGTGTTCTGGGGGTTCTGGCTCCGACGCCAGGTCGTACGTTGCTGTCGCAGATCTGCACCTTCCTGTACTTCGCCTACTTCATTCTGATGCCGTTCTACACCAGGCTCGAGAAGACCAAAAAGGTTCCGGAAAGGGTGACTGGCTGATGAAAAAGTTATTTTTTGCACTGATTCTTGCTGCTTTGCCTGCGCTGTCGTTCGCGGCTGAACACGGTGGTCCGGAACTGGAAAAAGTCGACATCGACGTCTCCGATAAGGCCGCCCTGCAAGATGGCGCGCGTACTTTTGCCAACTATTGCATGGGCTGTCACAGCGCCAAATTCCAGCGCTATGAGCGCGTAGCCGATGACCTCGGCGTTCCGCACGAGTTGATGCTGGAGAAACTGGTATTCACCGGTGCCAAGATTGGCGACCACATGAACATCGGCATGCAGCCAGCCGATGCCAAGACCTGGTTCGGCGCCGCGCCGCCAGATCTGACGCTGGTGGCTCGCGTGCGTGGCACGGATTGGCTCTACGGTTACCTGAAGTCGTTCTACGAAGATCCTGCGCGCCCTTGGGGCGTGAACAACAAGGTCTTCCCGAACGTCGGCATGCCTAACGTGCTGGTCGGCCTGCAAGGTCGTCAGGTGGTTGGCTGCAAGCAGGTGCAGATCGTCGAGGACGGCAAGAAGCAATATGATCCGCTGACCGGTACGCCGCTGACTCATGAAGCGTGCGATCAGTTGACCATCGTGCCGAAGTCCGGTGCTCTTAACGAAGAGCAGTTCGATGAGAAGGTCAAGAATCTGGTAACCTTCCTGGCTTACTCGGCTAACCCGGTTAAGCTGCAACATCAGCGCATCGGCACTTACGTCTTGTTGTACCTGGCGTTCTTCTTTGTGTTCGCCTACCTGCTCAAGCGTGAATACTGGAAAGACGTGCACTGATACGCTTCAAGCAATTGCTGTTAATCGCGCGCGCCCAAGGGCGTCTCTGTAAACGCAACGTCTGGTCTGCCAGATGTTGCGGGAGACGCCCTCTGGGCGCGCGCGTTTTTTCCGGCTCCGATAATTTCAACAAGCGAGGAGGATCGCCATGGGCGTGACCAATCGGTTGGCCTGTTACTCCGACCCCGCCGACCACTATTCCCACCGAGTGCGCATCGTACTTGCAGAGAAGGGTGTCAGCGCCGAGATCATTTACGTGGAGGCTGGTCGTCAGCCGCCTAAACTGATTGAGGTGAACCCTTACGGCAGTCTGCCCACGCTGGTCGATCGTGACCTGGCGTTGTGGGAGTCGACCGTGGTGATGGAATATCTGGATGAGCGTTACCCGCATCCGCCATTGCTGCCGGTGTATCCGGTGGCGCGGGCCAACAGTCGTCTGCTGATTCATCGTATTCAGCGTGACTGGTGTGGTCTGGTGGATCTGATTCTGGATTCACGCACCAAGGAAGCCGCGCGCGTCGTGGCGCGCAAGGAATTGCGTGAAAGCCTGACTGGCGTGTCGCCGCTGTTCGCCGACAAGCCGTTTTTCCTCAGTGAGGAACAAAGTCTGGTGGATTGCTGCCTATTGCCAATACTCTGGCGTTTGCCGATTCTGGGTATTGAACTGCCACGGCCAGCCAAGCCGTTGCTTGATTACATGGAGCGCTCGTTTGCGCGTGAGGCATTCCAGGCGAGTCTGTCTGGTGTCGAACGCGACATGCGCTAAGGCTTAAGGAGCCGCTATGAACTCCAGTCGACCATATCTGGTCCGCGCGCTCTACGAGTGGATTGTGGATAACGATTGCACCCCGCACATGCTGGTCAATTCCGAATACCCGGCGGTGCAGGTTCCGCAGGGTTTCGCCAGTGACGGGCAGATTGTCCTGAACGTCTCGCCAAGCGCTGTACGGCATTTGCACATGGACAACGACGTGGTGACCTTCGAAGGTCGCTTCGGTGGTGTCCCGCACAGCCTGTACGTGCCTATCGCCGCTATTCTGGGTATCTATGCCCGGGAGAATGGTCAGGGCATGGTGTTTGATCTGGAATCGCCGATGGATGACGAGGAAGAGATCGAACCGGATGACGATGTTCCACCACCGGGCAGCGAGCCGCCGCGACCTAGCGGCCGGCCAAGTCTGAAAGTGGTGAAGTAATAAAAAAGGCGACCCGAGAGGGTCGCCTTTTTTATTGCGTAGAAAACGTGATCAGTCGATGTATTCGAACAGCTTCACGATCTTCTGTACGCCGCTCACGCCTTGCACCAGGTTGGTCGCCTGAGCGGCTTCCTGTTTGGTCAGCAGGCCCAGCAGGTAAACGATGCCGTTCTCGGTGATGACCTTGATTCGCGAGCCCGGGATGCTGGCGTCGGTGAGCATCTGGGTTTTGATCTTGGTGGTCAGCCACGAATCGTTCTGGCGGGCGACGAAACCGGAAGGCGCGATGACTTGCAGTTCGTTGTGTACTTTCTTCACGCGCTGCACGCTGGCGGCTGCCTGTTCGGCTTTGGCCTTGAGGTCTGCGCGTGGGGTTTGGCCGGCCAGCAGCACTACGCCGTTGAAGCTGGTGACGACAACGTGCGAATCGTTGTCCAGTGCCGGATCGGCCTTGGCGATGTTGACGCCGACTTTGGTTTCGATCAGCGAGTCATCGATCTTGCTGCCGAAGGTGCGCGTGCCACGGTCATCTTCAATCGGCGCTTCACGGCTGGCGTTGACCACCGAGGTGCAGCCGCTGATGCCGAGGCACAGGGTCAGGGCCAGTAGGCCTAGGCGATTAGGGGTCATTCTTCACTCCCGAACAGTTGGCTGTCGATCAGATCACAAAGGCAATGGATCGCCAGCAAGTGGACTTCCTGAATACGTGCGGTGACGTTGGCCGGTACGCGAATCTCGACGTCCTCGGGCAGTAGCAGTGATGCCATGCCTCCGCCATCGCGGCCGGTCAATGCTACGACAATCATTTCGCGATCATGTGCGGCCTGGATCGCTTGAATAATGTTCGCCGAATTGCCGCTGGTCGAAATCGCCAGCAAAACGTCGCCTGGCTGGCCGAGGGCGCGGATCTGCTTGGAGAACACTTCGTTGTAGCTGTAGTCGTTGGCGATCGAGGTGATCGTCGAGCTATCGGTG
The DNA here is from genome assembly GCF_049897765.1 of Pseudomonas sp. TWP3-2. Classification (NCBI taxonomy): domain Bacteria; kingdom Pseudomonadati; phylum Pseudomonadota; class Gammaproteobacteria; order Pseudomonadales; family Pseudomonadaceae; genus Pseudomonas; species Pseudomonas sp. TWP3-2. Next base: position 109,914 of record NZ_JAFCWW010000005.1, read on the forward strand.
GTCAGTGCGATGGCCGGCAGGCTCGGGCGCTCGCGCTCGAAGCGGTTGAGCAGTTCCGAAGAAAAGTGCTGGGCATCGCCGGCTGAGCCGCCGTTGCCGCACGAAAGCATTTTGCCCTCGTTGAGCAACGCGTTGACCATCACCTGGCTGGCTTGCTCGATGTGCGGTGCAAGTACGTCCATCGCCTGTTGCTTGGTGTCGATACTGGCCTGAAAAAGCTGGCGAATTCGGGATTGCATGTCCATCTGTGTGACCTTAATTAGCGCGGCTGTCCGGCACGTGAATGTGCAGCCCGCAAAGCAAAGAGCAAAATTGTGGGGTGAAAATGTCCGGGTCGGCGCAGGCGCTCAACTGTCGAACGCATTCTGCAACCAGTTCAGCTGATCATGATGGCTGTCGATGGCCACCACGTCGAAACGGCAGGGGGAATTGGCCCAGCGCGACTCACGCTGAAGAAAAAACTGCGCGGCGAAAATCACTTTCTGCCGCTTGCGCCCATCGATGCTGTCGAGCGCGCCACCCCATTGAGTGTTCTTTCGGTAACGGACTTCGACGAATACTACTGTATCGCCATCAAGCATGACCAGATCAAGCTCGCCGCGTTTGCATAACCAGTTCTGCGCCAACAGGCGCAGACCGTGCTGTTGCAGATGCTCGAGCGCTAGGCGCTCGGCATCCTTGCCGCTTTGCAGGTGTGCCGCGTCGGGCATCAGCGCGGGGTGTCCGGCAGGCGCTGAATCTGACCGCTGACGAACTGCGCCCATGGCAACTGGCGAACCACGCGCTGGGTCTGGGTCATGCCGAGGCTGCCCGATTGACCTTCGATACGGCTGTCCGGCAAGGCCTTGAGTTGACCGAGGCGCGGCGCCAGACGATAGGCATCAACACCCATCGCGTACAGACGACCGAGGCTGCCTGAGGCTTGCGGCCATTGCGCGGCCACTTGTTTGCGCAACGGATCGTTGGCATCCAGCAACCAAGGCGTTTCGCAGAAGCGCACGCCGTTCATGTCGTTGTACTGGTTGACGTCACCGCTGGCGCTGAACACGTGCGAAGTCGCGTAAACCGGAACGTCACCAGCGTACTGGAAGTTCAGGGTCGGCTTGATCTGCTGCGCCTGTTGCGGGGTGGCGGCGAGGAAGATGAACTCGATGTCCTGGCGGCGCGAGGGCTGTGCGGCTACGTTGGTGCCAGCAGCATTCTGCAGGCTCTTGGCGCGACCTTCGCTCTGACGCAGCTGGAACATGTCAGCGATCTGCTGGGCCAGTTGTACCGGCTGATCGACGCGCTCGGTGGCGACGATGCTGCCGCCGTTGGCTTGCCAGTCCTGGCTGAACGCACGCAACACGCGGTCGCCCCATTCGCCTTTCGGCACCATGATTGCGGCGCGATGCAGGCCGTCGGCGCGGGCGCGGCGGGATACTTCACGAGCTTCGTCTTCAGCGGCCAGACCGAACTGGAACAACTGCGCCGGACCTTGTTCGCCTTCGCTGTAGTTCAGCGCGAGGGTGGTGATCGGCAGTTGCGGACGAGTGCTCAGTTGTTTGACCAGTGGTTTTTCCAGCGGGCCGACAACCAGTTGCACGCCATCGGCCTGAGCCTTGCGATAGAACTCGTCGAGGTTGCTCAGTTTCGAGCTGTCATAGAACTGGATGGCTGGCGGGTTTTGACCGGCCTGTTGCGCTTGATAGTGAGCAGCCATGAAGCCTTCGCGCAACGCTTTGCCGACCGCAGCGAGCGGGCCGTCTTGCGGCAGCAGCAGGGCGATCTTGCTCAGTGGCTGGCTCGCCAGTTCCTTGAGTTTGGTCAGCGGCAGCGGCAGGTTGATCGCGGCCGGGTGTTTCGGGTTCTGCGCGCGCCAGGTGTCGATCGCGGCTTGCTGCTGTTCCAGAGTGCCGGCGGTTTTCACTGCCAGAGCCAGGCTCATCCAGCCGCCGAGGTCGTCGGTGGTAGTCGGTTGCAGTTGCTCGGTCGGCAGAGAGGCGATCAGGGTCCAGATCGCTTCGTGGTTTTTGCTGGCGGCTTCACCCTGCAGCATCGGCGCGATGAAGATGCGCTCGCGGGCGGCAGCCAGAGTCTGGCCGTCTGCTTCAAGGGCGCGGGCGTGAACGGTGCCGGTGCGCACTTGTTGCTCTTCGGACAGCTCGCCGAGACGTTGCAGGCTTGGATGGCTCAAAGCCGTCAGCGCCGCTTTCGGCTGGTTGCGGGTCATCGCCAGCTCAGCAGACAAGGTGGCAGCGAAGACCTGCTGGCCGGGCTTGAGTTGCTCCATTGGCACTTGTTGCAGGATCTGCGCGGACTGGCCGGCGTTGCCCTGACGATAGGCCAGGTCAGCGGCGCTCAGGCGCAGCAACGCAGCTTTTTCCGGGGTTTTGCTTTGAGCGGCCTGCTCGAGCAGTTGCTCGATGCTGGCATCCGGGGTCCGTGGAAGTTCGCCAAGGCTGGAAGAAGAATTGCTGGCGCAAGCCGCCAGCAAGGCAGCGAGGCAGAGGGCAGTAAACAGCCGCAGGCAAGCGATCATGTAAGTGTTCCTGATACTCGATCAAATTAGCGTGGAATTGTACCCAAGCACTGGCCGGGGCGCGACGTTGCTGGCGTGAATCAGTCAATTTAGCTGGTGAAACCACAATCGCCCGGCATAACAGTGCTACAAACCGTGTCTGCACCGAGTGCGTCGCCAGTCGCGTGACACGCTACAATGGCCGCTTTTACCGATCATGAGGTGTGCGCTTTGACTGCTCCAGGTGCTTTGAATTCCGCTGCGGGCTCGCTATTTGTGGTGGCGACGCCCATCGGCAACCTGGACGACATCAGCGCCCGCGCGTTGAAAATCCTCCGTGAAGTGGCGCTGATCGCCGCTGAGGACACGCGTCACTCCCAGCGGCTGATGCAGCATTTCGGTATTTCCACGCCGCTGGCGGCTTGTCATGAGCACAACGAGCGCGATGAAGGCAGCCGGTTTATCACGCGACTGCTCGCTGGCGACAACATAGCCTTGATCTCCGATGCGGGCACGCCGCTGATTTCCGATCCGGGTTATCACCTGGTGCGTCAGGCGCGCGCCGCCGGCGTCAATGTGGTGCCGGTGCCCGGTGCCTGTGCGTTGATCGCGGCGTTGTCGGCTGCCGGTCTGCCGTCGGATCGTTTTATCTTTGAAGGTTTTTTGCCAGCCAAGGCTGTAGGGCGCAAGGCGCGTCTGGAAGCGATCAAGGAAGAGCCGCGCACGTTGATTTTCTACGAAGCGCCGCACCGCATCCTCGAATGTCTGCAGGACATGGAGACAGTATTCGGTCCTGATCGCCCGGCATTGCTTGCTCGGGAAATCACCAAAACCTTCGAAACCCTCAAGGGTTTACCGATGGCTGAGTTGCGCGCATTCGTCGAATCGGACAGCAATCAGCAGCGCGGCGAGTGCGTAGTCGTGGTTGCGGGCTGGACAGCGCCGGAATCGGAAGACGCGGTCAGCAGCGAGGCGATGCGTGTGCTCAATCTTCTGCTCGAAGAGATGCCGCTCAAGCGCGCAGCGGCTTTGGCAGCGCAAATCACCGGTGAGCGCAAAAACGTTCTGTATCAAGTGGCGCTGGATCAGCAAAAAGGCGTGTAAGCCGTCGCCCATAACGCTCTTGGGGCTTTTAGCGCTTGTTCTTCGGCCGCTCTGCCGTTAACCTTTGCGGCGGAGAGTCGATCGGACAGTCGCTGCCCTCTATGAAAATTAGGGGGGGGAGGAAAGTCCGGGCTCCATAGGGCGAAGTGCCAGGTAATGCCTGGGAGGCGCGAGCCTACGGAAAGTGCCACAGAAAATAACCGCCTAAGCGCTTCGGCGCCGGTAAGGGTGAAAAGGTGCGGTAAGAGCGCACCGCACGTCTGGCAACAGTTCGTGGCTAGGTAAACCCCACTTGGAGCAAGACCAAATAGGGTCCCAAGGCGTGGCCCGCGCTGGGACCGGGTAGGTTGCTAAAGATGTCCAGTGATGGCCATCGTAGACGAATGACTGTTCAAGACAGAACCCGGCTTACAGATCGACTCTCCACCTTTTTCTTTTCCCTGCTTGAAATTGAAGTGACAGGGCTGTTAATTATCAGCAGCCCTGCTCGGAAAGTTCGGCAGCGGCACCCCGCAGTAATAGCCATTTCCCACTGCGCTTCAATCAACAGCAGAAGCGCGTTTGTAATACCGAAAAAATCTTACTCTTAACAAATTACATTAACTTTCGAGCGCAGCCTTCCGTGCTGCATCAAGTTATTGCCCTCAAGTCGACGTCAGATTCCCGTTACACCTCCTTTTATGCTGCTAAATCTCCGTTCTGTAAGGGTTTTCCTTTAATGCGCGCCTTGACGGTGTGGTGGGCGCATTCCTATAGTGTGCGCAAGTGGCGGAAAGTGGCATGAAGTGGGTTTTTTGAGCTCAAAACGATAAAAATTGGAGAAACGCTGACGTGTTTCGCGGAGCTAACGCTATCAGTCTCGATGCAAAGGGCCGTCTCGCTATGCCGAGCCGGTACCGTGACGAGCTCGTTTCGCGTAGTTCCGGCCAATTGATCGTGACCATTGATGCCGTTGATCCATGCCTGAGTGTCTACCCGCTCGATGAGTGGGAAATTATTGAAACCAAGCTGCGCGCGCTTCCTTCGCTTCGCGAAGAGAACCGTCGCCTGCAACGTTTGCTGATTGGTAATGCCGTCGACCTCGAACTCGATGGCAGTGGTCGTTTTCTGGTTCCACCGCGTCTGCGCGAATACGCCAAGCTCGATAAGCGCGCGATGCTGGTGGGCCAACTGAACAAGTTCCAATTGTGGGACGAGGATGCCTGGAATGCGGTTTCTGCCGCTGACCTGGCTGCTATTCAACAACCGGGCGCGATGCCTGACGAACTGCGTGATTTGATCCTGTGACTATTGATAGCGGCTTTAACCACATCACCGTACTGCTTGACGAAGCCGTCGAGGCTCTCGCCGTACGTCCTGATGGATGCTATCTGGACGGTACGTTCGGGCGCGGCGGGCACAGTCGGTTGATCCTCAGCAAGCTCGGTCCTGACGGTCGGCTTCTTGGATTTGATAAAGATCCACAAGCGATTGCCACCGGGCAAACGCTAGCGGCCGAAGACGGCCGCTTTGTCGTTGTGCAGCGCAGCTTTGCCGAGCTCGGTTCGGAAGTCGCCGAACGCGGCATGGCCGGCAAGGTCAGCGGCATTTTGCTCGACCTCGGCGTGTCCTCGCCGCAGCTCGATGATGCCGAACGCGGCTTCAGTTTCCTCAACGACGGCCCGCTGGACATGCGCATGGATCCGTCGCGCGGCATCAGCGCGGCCGAGTTCGTCAACACTGCGCCAGCCGAAGAAATCGCCCGAGTGTTCAAGGAATACGGCGAAGAACGTTTCTCCGGTCGCATGGCGCGCGCCGTTGCCGAGCGCCGCGACATCAAGCCGTTCGAGCGCACCGCCGATCTGGCTGAAGTGTTGAAAGTCGCCAACCCGGCGTGGGAAAAGGGCAAGAACCCGGCCACCCGTGCATTCCAGGGGCTGCGCATTCACGTCAACAACGAATTGGGCGATCTGGAGGCCGGTCTCGAAGCCGCTCTGGAAGCGCTGGAAATCGGCGGTCGTCTGGTCGTGATCAGCTTCCACTCGCTGGAAGACCGCATCGTCAAACTGTTCATGCGCAAACTGGTGAAAGGCGAAGCCGATAACCTGCCGCGCAACCTGCCGGTTCGCCACGTAGCGTTCGAACCGAAAATCAAAGTCCATGGCAAAGCGCAGACGGCCTCCGACGCCGAACTCAAAGCCAACCCACGTTCGCGTAGCGCCGTCATGCGCGTGGCGGAGAAGTTGCGGTGAGCAAGCTTTTCGCCAAGCCCCTGCCGGGCGGCAGCTTCTTCATGCTGCTGCTGTTTGTCGGCGTGCTCGTATCGGCGATTGCCGTGTCTTACAGCGCGCACTGGAACCGCCAGTTGCTGAACAATCTGTACAACGAACTCAGCGTGCGCGACAAGGCGCAGGCCGAGTGGGGCCGGCTGATTCTCGAGCAGAGCACCTGGACCGCCCACAGCCGGATCGAAGTGCTGGCCAGCGAACAGCTGAAAATGCACATCCCTGGCGCGGCTGACGTGAAGATGGTGGCGCCATGATGAAACTCGAAGGCGCGCTCTTTCCGTGGCGGTTCCGGTTGATGGTCGCGCTGCTCGGCGTGATGGTGGCTGCAATTTGCTGGCGCATCATCGACCTGCAAGTAGTCGACCGTGACTTCCTCAAAGGTCAGGGCGACGCGCGCAGTCTGCGGCACATTCCGATTCCGGCACACCGTGGCCTGATCACCGACCGTAATGGCGAACCTTTGGCCGTGAGTACCCCGGTGACCACCCTGTGGGCCAATGCCAAGGAAATGCAGACCGCCAAGGAAAAGTGGCCAGCACTGGCTGCCGCGCTGGGTCAGGATCCGAAAGCCCTGACCGAACGCCTCGAAGCTCAGGCCAACAAAGAATTCATTTATCTGGTGCGCGGGCTGACCCCCGAGCAGGGCCAGTCGGTGCTCGATCTGAAAGTGCCGGGCGTCTATGGCATTGAAGAGTTCCGCCGCTTCTACCCGGCAGGCGAAGTCACCGCGCACATGGTCGGCTTTACCGACATTGATGATCACGGTCGCGAAGGGGTCGAACTGGCCTACGACGAATGGCTGGCCGGTGTCCCCGGCAAACGCCAAGTCATCAAGGATCGGCGCGGACGCCTGATCAAGGATGTCCAGGTCACCAAAAACGCCAAGGCCGGCAAGCCCTTGGCGTTGTCGATTGACCTGCGTCTGCAATATCTGGCCAACCGCGAGCTGCGTAACGCGATCATCGAGAACGGCGCCAAGGCTGGCAGCCTGGTGATCATGGACGTGAAGACCGGCGAGATTCTGGCCATGGTCAATCAGCCGACTTATAACCCGAACAACCGCCGCAACCTGCAGCCGGCGATGATGCGTAACCGCGCGATGATCGACGTGTTCGAACCAGGTTCGACCATGAAAGCCATCTCGATGAGCGCTGCGATCGAAACCGGCCGCTGGAAGCCGAGCGACACCGTTGAGGTGTATCCGGGTACTTTGCAGATCGGCAAGTACACTATTAAAGACGTTTCCAAGTCGGAAGGCCCGGTGCTGGATCTGACCGGGATTCTGATCAATTCCAGTAACGTCGGCATGAGTAAGGTCGCGTTCGATATCGGCGGCGAAACGATTTTCCGTCTCGCGCAGAAAGTCGGTCTTGGCCAGGACACCGGTCTCGGTTTCCCGGGCGAGCGTGTGGGAAACCTGCCGAACTACCGCGAGTGGCGTAAAGCTGAAACGGCGACGCTGTCTTACGGCTACGGTATTTCCGTGACCGCGATCCAGTTGGTGCATGCCTTCTCGGCGCTGGCCAACAACGGTCGCCTCGCGCCGCTGACCCTGATCAAAACCGACAAAATGCCGCAGACCACGCAAGTGCTCCCCGAAACCGTGGCGAAAACCATGCAAGGCATGCTGACCCAAGTGATCGAGGCGCCGCGCGGCGTGTTCCGTGCGCAGGTGCCGGCGTATCACGTGGCCGGCAAGTCCGGTACTGCACGTAAAACCTCGGTCGGCACCAAGGGTTACGCCGAAAACTCGTACCGTTCGCTGTTCGCCGGTTTCGGTCCGATGAGCGATCCGCGCTATGCAATCGTTGTAGTGATCGATGAACCGAGCAAGGCCGGTTACTTCGGTGGTCTGGTTTCCGCGCCGGTGTTCAGCCGTGTGATGTCCGGCACCCTGCGCCTGATGAACGTCACCCCGGACAACCTGCCGACCACACAACAGGCCAATGCCAACCCGGTCGTTCCGCTGAAAGCCAATGGAGGGCGCGGCTGATGTCTCTTAGTCTGAACAAGATTTTTCCCCACGCCGGCCACGATCTGCTGATTCGTGAACTGGCGCTGGACAGCCGTAACGTACGCGCGGGTGATTTGTTCCTCGCGGTGCCCGGCGGCAAATTTGATGGCCGTGCGCACATCGCCGATGCCTTGCAACGCGGCGCCGCAGCCGTGGCTTATGAAGTCGAAGGCGCCACCGTGCTGCCAATCACCGACGTGCCGCTGATTCCGGTCAAAGGTCTGGCGGCGCAGCTGTCGGACATCGCCGGACGCTTCTACGGTGAGCCAAGCCATCATCTGAATCTGGTCGGCGTGACCGGCACCAACGGCAAGACCAGCGTCACCCAACTCGTCGCGCAGGCGCTGGATCTGCTCGGTCAGCATTGCGGGATTGTCGGCACCCTCGGCACCGGTTTTTACGGCGCGCTGCAAAGCGGCCTGCACACCACGCCGAATCCGATTGCCGTGCAAGCGACCCTCGGCGACCTGAAAAAGGCCGGCGCCAAAGCTGTGGCCATGGAAGTTTCCTCCCACGGTCTGGATCAGGGGCGCGTTACTGCGCTGGCATTCGACGTGGCGGTGATGACCAACCTGTCGCGTGATCATCTGGATTACCACGGCAGCATGCAGGCTTACGGCGAGGCCAAGGCCAAGCTGTTCGCCTGGAATGACCTGAAGTGCCGCGTGGTCAATCTCGATGACGAATTCGGCCAGCAACTGGCTGCCGAAAAACGCGAGTCGCGCCTGATTACTTACAGCCTGCTCGACAAGAGCGCTTACCTGTATTGCCGCGAAGCGCAGTTCGATGACCACGGCGTGCGCGCCACGCTGGTCACGCCGCAGGGCGAACATCACCTGCGCAGCACGCTGCTTGGCCGTTTCAACCTGAGCAACGTACTGGCTGCGGTCGGCGCTTTGCTCGGTCTGGATTACGCGCTGGACGAAATTCTCAAAGTGCTGCCCAAGCTCGAAGGCCCGGCCGGACGCATGCAGCGTCTCGGCGGTGGTACTCAGCCGCTGGTGGTGGTCGATTACGCGCATACCCCGGATGCGCTGGAAAAAGTGCTGACCGCGCTGCGCCCGCACGTCAAAGGCCAGTTGCTGTGCCTGTTCGGCTGCGGCGGCGACCGTGATCGCGGCAAGCGTCCGCTGATGGCCGAAGTGGTCGAGCGTCTGGCTGACCGCGTGCTGGTCACCGATGACAACCCGCGCACTGAAGATCCGGCAGTGATTTTCGATGACATCCGCGCCGGTTTCACGTCTGTGGATAAAGTCACCTTTGTCGCCGGCCGTGGCCAGGCGATTGCACAACTGATTGCTGGCGCAACCGCCGATGACGTGATTGTTCTGGCCGGTAAAGGTCACGAGGACTATCAGGAAATCAACGGCGAGCGTCATGCCTTCTCTGATCTGGTCGAGGCGGATCACGCCCTGACCGCGTGGGAGGTGAGCCATGCTTAAAGCACTCAAGCTCAGCGAGCTGACCAACGCCCTCGACGCACGCCTGATCGCTGACGATGCAAGTTTCGACGGCGTGAGCATCGACAGCCGGGCGATCAAGCCTGGCCAACTGTTTATCGCCCTGACCGGCCCGCGCTTCGACGGTCACGACTATTTGAATGACGTCGCCGCTAAAGGCGCGGTTGCAGCACTGGTTGAGCGTGAAGTCGCCGACAGCACTTTGCCGCAACTGTTGGTCAAGGATACCCGTCAGGCCCTCGGCCAGTTGGGTGCCCTGAACCGCGCGGCATTTGCTCAGCCAGTGGCGGCAGTTACCGGTTCCAGCGGCAAAACCACGGTCAAGGAAATGCTCGCGAGTATTCTGCGCACCCGTGGCTCGGTGCATGCGACCCGCGGCAATCTGAATAACGACCTCGGCGTACCGCTGACCTTGCTCGAACTTGCCGCTGAACACAGCGCGGCAGTCATCGAACTGGGCGCTTCGCGCTTGGGCGAAATTGCTTACACCGTAGGGCTGACCCAGCCGCACGTGGCGATCCTCAACAACGCAGGGACCGCCCATGTCGGCGAGTTCGGCGGGCCGGAGAAAATCGTCGAAGCCAAAGGCGAAATCATCGAAGGCCTGGCCGCTGATGGCGTCGCCGTGCTCAATCTTGATGACAAGGCGTTCGGCATCTGGAAGACCCGCGCCGCGGGTCGCAAAGTGCTGACCTTCGCCTTGAGCAACACTCAAGCAGACTTCTACGCCAGCGATCTGGCCACCGATGCACGCGGTTGCCCGGCGTTCAATCTGCACAGTCCTGAAGGTGTGGAACGGGTGCAACTGAACCTGCTCGGCACGCATAACGTCGCCAATGCGCTGGCCGCTGCCGCTGCTGCGCACGCCTTGGGCGTGTCACTGTTCGGCATTGCCACCGGGCTTGGCGCGGTACAACCGGTCAAGGGTCGCACCGTCGCGCAACTGGCGAAAAACGGCATGCGCGTAATTGATGACACTTACAACGCAAACCCCACCTCCATGTGCGCGGCCGTTGATATACTCGCCGGCTTTTCCGGCCGCACCGTCCTGGTGCTCGGAGATATCGGCGAGTTGGGCGACTGGGCGGAGCAGGGGCACCGCGACGTGGGCGAATACGCCCGGGGCAAGGTATCTGCGCTGTACGCAGTCGGGCCAAACATGCTTCACGCCGTCAACGCTTTCGGTGAGCAGGCGCAGCACTTCGGCACACAAGCCGAACTGATTCAGGCCCTCGCCGTCGAGCAGGACACAAACACCACCATTTTGATCAAGGGTTCGCGCAGTGCAGCGATGGAAAACATCGTTGCGGCTCTGTGCGGGTCAAGTCTGGAGAAACATTAATGCTGCTGCTGCTAGCGGAGTATCTGCAACAGTTCTACAAAGGCTTCGCGGTCTTTCAGTACCTGACCCTGCGCGGGATCCTCGGTGTGCTGACCGCGCTGGTTTTGTCGCTGTGCTACGGCCCGTGGATGATCCGCACCCTGCAGAACCGTCAGATCGGTCAGTCGGTGCGTAACGACGGCCCGCAATCGCACCTGTCCAAGTCGGGCACCCCGACCATGGGCGGCGCGCTGATTCTGTCTTCGATCGGCGTCAGCACTCTGCTCTGGGCTGACCTGAGCAACCGCTATGTGTGGACCGTGCTGCTGGTGACCTTGCTGTTCGGCGCCATCGGTTGGGTCGACGATTACCGCAAAGTCATCGAGAAGAACTCGCGTGGCCTGCCGAGCCGCTGGAAGTATTTCTGGCAATCGGTGTTCGGCCTCGGCGCAGCGATCTTCCTGTATATGACCGCTTCGACCCCGGTGGAAACCACCCTGATCCTTCCGATGCTCAAGGACTACAGCATTCCGCTGGGCTTCGGTTTCATCGTGCTGACTTACTTTGTGATCGTCGGTTCGAGCAACGCAGTCAACCTGACTGACGGCCTCGACGGCCTGGCGATCATGCCAACCGTGATGGTCGGCGGTGGTCTGGGCATTTTCTGCTACCTGTCGGGTAACGTGAAATTCGCTGAATACCTGTTGATCCCGTACGTACCGGGCGCGGGCGAGCTGATCGTGTTCTGCGGTGCGCTGATCGGTGCCGGCCTCGGCTTCCTGTGGTTCAACACCTATCCGGCACAAGTATTCATGGGCGACGTCGGCGCACTGGCACTCGGCGCAGCGCTGGGCACTATCGCCGTGATCGTGCGGCAGGAGATCGTCCTGTTCATCATGGGCGGCGTGTTCGTGATGGAAACCCTGTCGGTGGTCATCCAGGTTGCGTCCTTCAAGCTGACCGGTCGCCGCGTATTCCGCATGGCGCCGATTCACCACCACTTTGAACTCAAGGGCTGGCCTGAGCCGCGTGTGATCGTCCGTTTCTGGATCATCACCGTGATTCTCGTGCTGGTTGGCCTTGCCACCCTGAAGCTGAGGTAGAACGAGTGTCTCTGATCGCTTCTGACCACTTCCGCATCGTTGTCGGCCTCGGCAAGAGCGGCATGTCCCTGGTTCGCTTCCTGGCGAACCGGGGCACGTCGTTTGCCGTGGCAGACACGCGGGACAATCCACCGGAACTGGCCACGCTCAAGCGTGACTATCCGCACGTGGAAGTGCGTTGTGGCGAGCTGGACGTCGAATTTCTGTGCCGGGCCGACGAGCTCTACGTGAGCCCCGGTCTGGCGCTGGCGACTCCGGCCCTGCAAGCCGCTGCGGCGCGTGGCGTGAAAATGTCCGGCGACATCGAGCTGTTCGCGCGTCACGCGAAGGCGCCGATTGTCGCGATCACCGGTTCCAATGCGAAAAGCACCGTGACCACACTGGTCGGCGAGATGGCGGCTGCGGCCGGCAAACGCGTGGCAGTCGGTGGCAACCTCGGAACGCCGGCGCTGGATCTGCTCAGCGACGACGTTGAGTTGTATGTGATGGAACTGTCGAGTTTCCAACTGGAAACCACCGACCAGCTCAACGCCGAAGTGGCGACTGTGCTCAACATCAGTGAAGACCACATGGATCGCTACAGCGGTCTGCCGGCGTATCACCTGGCCAAGCACCGGATCTTCCGTGGGGCGAAGCAGTTTGTCGTCAACCGTCAGGATGCACTCAGCCGTCCACTGATTGGCGAGGGCCAACCGTGCTGGACCTTCGGCCTGAGCAAACCTGATTTCAAGGCGTTTGGCATTCGCGAAGAAGACGGCGAGAAGTATCTGGCCTTCGAATTCCAGAACCTGATGCCGGTGCGCGAGTTGAAAGTTCGCGGCGCACACAACCAGTCCAATGCCCTCGCGGCGCTGGCGCTCGGTCACGCGGTCGGTTTGCCGTTCGATGCGATGCTCAGCGCGCTGCGCAGCTTCGCCGGGCTCGAGCACCGTTGCCAATGGGTGCGTGATCTGGACGGCGTCGGCTATTACAACGATTCCAAAGCCACCAACGTCGGCGCCGCACTGGCCGCCATCGAAGGCCTCGGCGCGGACATCGACGGCAAAGTCGTGCTGATCGCCGGTGGCGACGGCAAGGGTGCCGAATTCAACGATCTGCGCGATCCGGTGACGGCCAACTGCCGCGCCGTGATCCTGATGGGCCGCGACTCCGACAAGATCGGCGCGGCCATCGGTGATGGCGTGCAACTGATTCGTGTCGGCTCGCTGGTCGAAGCTGTCGAGCAATGCCGCGCTGCTGCCCAACCGGGTGATGTAGTGCTGCTGTCGCCGGCCTGCGCCAGTTTCGACATGTTCAAGAATTATGAAGACCGTGGTCACCAGTTCGTCCGCGCCGTGGAGGAATTGGCATGAACCTGAGAAACATCATCAAGCCGTACCCGTCGCCGCTGATTACCGGACGCGGCATCGACCTCGATTTTCCGATGCTTGCCGGTTGCCTGGCACTGCTCGGCCTCGGCTTGATCATGATCGCCTCGGCATCCACTGAAGTGGCCGCCGCGCAGTCGGGCAGTCCGCTGTATTACATGATTCGCCACCTTATTTATGTGGTGCTGGGCCTGGGCGCGTGCATCGTCACCATGATGATTCCGATCGCGACCTGGCAGCGCCTCGGCTGGTTGATGCTGCTCGGCGCGTTCGGTCTGCTGATCATGGTGATCATCCCGGGGATCGGCCGTGAAGTTAACGGTTCGATGCGCTGGATCGGTTTCAGCTTCTTCAACGTGCAACCGTCCGAGATTGCCAAGGTGTTCGTGGTGATCTACCTCGCCGGTTATCTGGTACGTCGTCAGAAAGAAGTGCGCGAGAGTTGGATGGGCTTCTTCAAGCCATTCATCGTGCTGCTGCCGATGGCCGGCCTGTTGCTGATGGAGCCGGACTTCGGTGCCACCGTCGTGATGATGGGTGCTGCGGCGGCGATGCTGTTCCTTGGCGGGGTCGGGCTGTTCCGCTTCTCGCTGATGGTGGTGCTGGCCGTTGGCGCGGTGGTGTTGCTGATTCAGATGCAGCCGTACCGGATGGCGCGTCTGACCAACTTCGCCGACCCGTGGGCTGACCAGTTCGGCGCCGGCTATCAGTTGTCGCAAGCCCTGATCGCATTCGGTCGCGGCGAATGGCTGGGCGTAGGTCTGGGCAACAGTGTGCAAAAACAGTTTTATCTGCCGGAAGCGCACACTGACTTCGTGTTCTCGGTACTTGCCGAAGAACTCGGCGCCGTTGGTTCGCTGTGCACCGTCGCGCTGTTCGTGTTCGTGTGTATTCGCGGCATGTACATCGGCTTGTGGGCCGAGAAGGCCAAGCAATTCTTCGCCGCTTATGTTGCCTACGGCCTGTCGTTCCTGTGGATCGGCCAGTTCCTGATCAATATCGGTGTGAACGTCGGCCTGCTGCCGACCAAGGGCCTGACCCTGCCGTTCCTCAGTTACGGCGGCAGCTCGTTGGTGATTTGCTGTGCCTGCCTCGGCTTGTTGCTGCGCATCGAGTGGGAGAGTCGAACGCACCTGGGCAGTGAAGAAATGGAATTCCATGAGAGCGACTTCGCAGAGGAGCCGAATCATGGGCGCTAACGTATTGATCATGGCCGGCGGAACCGGCGGCCACGTGTTCCCGGCGCTGGCCTGTGCCCGCGAGTTTCAGGCGCGCGGTTACACCGTGCACTGGCTCGGCACGCCGCGCGGCATCGAAAACGATCTGGTGCCGGCTGCAGGGCTTGAATTGCACCGGATCAACGCCAGCGGTCTGCGCGGCAAGGGCAAGCTGTCGCTGCTCAAGGCGCCGTTGATGCTGCTGAAATCAGTGTGGCAGGCGCGGGCGATCATTCGCCGTCTGCGTCCGGTGTGTGTGGTCGGCTTCGGCGGTTATGTGACCGGCCCCGGTGGCCTCGCCGCGAAACTGGCCGGCGTGCCGGTGATCGTCCACGAGCAGAACGCTGTGGCCGGCACCGCCAATCGGTTGCTGGTGCCGTTCGCCGCCCGAGTGTGTGAAGCGTTCCCCGACACCTTTACCCTGTCGGACAGCCGCCGTACCACCGGGAATCCGGTGCGCAGCGAGCTGTTCCTCGACACCCCGCGTCCGGCCCTGGCCGGACGCAAAGCGCGTTTGCTGATCCTCGGCGGAAGCCTGGGCGCAGAGCCGTTGAACAAATTGCTGCCTGAAGCGCTGGCGCAAGTCGCTGCCGATTTGCGTCCGGAAGTTTTCCATCAGGCTGGCAGAAACCACGATGAAGTGACTGCAGAGCGCTACCGCGCCGCCGGCGTTGAAGCGCAGGTGCAGCCGTTCATCAAAGACATGGCCCAGGCGTATGGCTGGGCTGACCTGGTGGTGTGCCGTGCAGGCGCATTGACCATCAGTGAACTGGCCGCCGCCGGTCTGCCCTCGATGCTGGTGCCTTTGCCCCACGCGATCGACGATCACCAGACCCGCAACGCCGATTATTTGGCCCGTGAAGGCGCAGCCTTCCTGATGCCGCAAAGAACGACTGGTGCAGCGGATCTTGCCGCGCGCCTGACAGAGGTCTTGATGCAACCGCAACGACTTGAAGAAATGGCCCAAGCGGCCCGCCGTCTGGCGAAACCCGAAGCCACCCGCAGTGTGGTCGATACCTGTCTGGAGGTGGCCCGTGGTTGAGAATCAGAAAGCCATGCCGCAACCGGAAATGCGCCGCATCCGTCGCATCCACTTCGTCGGCATCGGCGGTGTGGGCATGTGCGGCATCGCCGAAGTGTTGTTGAACCTTGGCTACCAGGTCTCTGGTTCGGACCTGAAGGCGTCGCCAGTCACCGAGCGTCTGGAATCTTTCGGCGCACAGATCTTCATCGGCCACCGCGCCGAGAACGCTGCGACTGCCGATGTGCTGGTAGTGTCGAGCGCCGTCAACACGTCCAACCCGGAAGTGGCGAACGCGCTGGAACGCCGTATCCCGGTGGTGCCGCGTGCCGAAATGCTGGCTGAACTGATGCGCTACCGCCACGGCATCGCCGTCGCCGGTACGCATGGCAAAACCACCACCACCAGCCTGATCGCTTCGGTGTTCGCTGCCGGTGGTCTGGATCCGACGTTCGTGATCGGTGGTCGCCTGAATGCAGCGGGCACCAATGCCCAGCTCGGCACCAGCCGTTACCTGATCGCCGAAGCCGACGAAAGCGATGCGAGTTTCCTGCATCTGCAACCGCTGGTGGCCGTGGTCACCAACATCGACGCCGACCACATGGCGACCTACGACGGCGACTTCAACAAATTGAAGAAAACCTTCGTCGAGTTCCTGCACAACTTGCCGTTCTACGGTCTGGCGGTGGTATGCCTGGACGATCCGGTGGTGCGTGAAATCCTCCCGCTGGTGAAGCGTCCGACCGTGACTTACGGTTTCAGCGAAGACGCCGACGTACGCGCAATCAATGTGCGCCAGCAGGGCATGCAGACCTTCTTCACTGTGCTGCGTCCTGACCGCGAGCCGCTGGATGTTTCGGTGAACATGCCGGGCAACCACAACGTACTCAACTCGCTGGCGACCATCTGCATCGCCACCGATGAGGGCGTCAGCGACGAAGCCATCGTGCAAGGTCTGTCCGGTTTCCAGGGTGTTGGCCGACGCTTCCAGGTCTACGGCGAACTGCCGGTGGACGGCGGCAGCGTGATGCTGGTCGATGACTACGGTCACCACCCGACCGAAGTCGCAGCCGTGATCAAAGCCGTGCGCGGTGGCTGGCCGGAGCGCCGTCTGGTGATGGTCTACCAGCCGCACCGTTACAGCCGCACCCGCGACCTGTACGACGATTTCGTCAATGTACTGGCCGACGCCAACGTGCTGCTGCTGATGGAAGTCTATCCGGCCGGTGAAGAGCCGATACCCGGTGCCGACAGCCGCAAGCTGTGCAACAGCATCCGTCAACGCGGTGCGCTCGACCCGATCTACATCGAGCGTGGCGTCGATCTGGCGCCGCTGGTCAAGCCGCTGCTGCGTGCCGGCGACATTCTGTTGTGCCAGGGCGCCGGGGATATCGGCGGTCTCGCACCGAAACTGTTGAAAAGTGAGTTGTTCGCCGGTGCCGTGGTTGCATCGGTCGAGGGGAAGTTGAAATGACTGCTGCCTACGCCAATCTGGTTTCCACCATCGCGCCGAAAGACTTCGGTCGTGTTGCCGTGCTGTTCGGTGGCAAGAGTGCCGAGCGCGAAGTTTCGCTGAAGTCTGGCAATGCCGTGCTCAGCGCATTGCAAAGCGCTGGCGTGAACGCATTCGGCATCGACGTCGGTGATGACTTGCTGCAGCGTTTGCTGGCCGAAAAGATCGACCGTGCGTTCATCATTCTCCACGGTCGTGGCGGTGAAGACGGCAGCATCCAGGGCCTGCTCGAATGCGCCGGCATTCCTTACACCGGCAGCGGCATTCTGGCTTCCGCACTGGCCATGGACAAACTGCGCACCAAGCAGGTCTGGCACAGCCTCGGGATTCCGACGCCGCGTCACGCCGTGCTGTGCAGCGAAGCCGATTGTATTTCGGCAGCGACGGAACTGGGCTTCCCTTTGATCGTCAAACCGGCGCATGAAGGTTCAAGTATCGGTATGGCCAAAGTGAATTCTGCGTCCGAGTTGATCGACGCATGGAAAGCGGCCAGTACCTACGATTCGCAAGTGTTGGTCGAGCAATGGATTCAAGGTCCGGAGTTCACCATCGCCACCCTGCGTGACCAGGTGTTGCCTCCAATCGCCCTGGGTACGCCCCACACGTTTTACGACTACGACGCCAAGTACGTGGCCAACGATACCCAGTATCGGATCCCGTGCGGGCTCGATGCTGCCAAGGAACAAGAACTCATGGACCTCACGGCGAAAGCCTGTGAGGCGTTGGGTATCGCCGGTTGGGGCCGCGCCGACGTGATGCAGGACGCCGACGGGCAGTTCTGGTTCCTCGAAGTGAATACCGCACCGGGCATGACCGATCACAGCCTGGTGCCGATGGCGGCGCGAGCTGCCGGTCTGGATTTCCAGCAACTGGTTGTAGCGATTCTGGCCGCCAGTGTTGGCCAGCAAGAGGCGCGAGGTTAAGACCATGCAAGGCGCACAGCTCAGACATCAGCCACCCGCTCCCGGCCGCAAGCCGGTGCCGCGGGGTGCCAGCCGAATGGTGGCCAAAGAGCCGATGTCCGCGCGCCTGCCGAAAACCAATTTCAGCTTTCTGAAAGGGCTGTTCTGGCCGGTGCTGCTGGTGGCTTTGGGTTTCGGCACCTACGAAGGCGCACAGCGGCTGTTGCCGTACGCCGACCGGCCGATCACCAAGATCGCGGTGCAGGGCGACCTGAGCTACATCAGCCAGCAAGCGGTGCAACAGCGAATCGCCCCGTTCGTGACGTCGAGCTTCTTCACCATCGACCTGGCGAGCATGCGCGCCGAGCTTGAGCAGATGCCATGGATTGCCCACGCCGAAGTCCGTCGCGTGTGGCCGGACCAGGTGGTGATCCGCCTCGAAGAGCAACTGCCGGTGGCCCGTTGGGGCGACGAGTCTTTGCTGAACAACCAGGGCCAGGCGTTTACGCCCAAGGAACTGGCGAACTACGAACACCTGCCACAACTGTTCGGCCCGCAGCGTGCCCAGCAGCAAGTGATGCAGCAATACCAGGTGCTGAGCCAGATGCTCCGGCCATTGGGCTTCTCGATTGCGCGCCTCGAGCTGCGTGAACGTGGCAGCTGGTTCCTGACCACCGGCGCCGGCAGTGCCGGTCCGGGCATCGAGCTGCTGCTGGGACGCGGCGCTTTGGTCGAGAAGATGCGCCGCTTCATTGCCATCTATGACAAGACGCTCAAAGAACAGATTACGAACATTGCGCGCATCGATCTGCGCTACGCCAACGGCCTCGCCGTTGGCTGGCGGGAACCAGTAGCGCCGACGACAGCCCAACCCGCTGTCGCAAAGAATTAAGAAGAGGCAGGACCCATGGCAAACGTGCAAAGCGGCAAAATGATCGTCGGTCTCGATATCGGCACCTCCAAAGTGGTGGCGCTGGTCGGCGAGGTCGCGGACGACGGCACGCTGGAAATCGTCGGGATCGGTACGCATCCGTCCCGCGGCCTGAAGAAAGGCGTGGTGGTGAACATCGAGTCCACCGTGCAATCGATTCAGCGCGCTATCGAAGAAGCGCAGCTGATGGCCGGTTGCCGGATTCACTCGGCGTTCGTCGGCGTGGCCGGCAATCACATCCGCAGCCTGAACTCCCACGGCATCGTGGCGATTCGTGATCGTGAAGTCAGCTCGGCTGACCTTGAGCGCGTACTCGACGCCGCTCAAGCCGTGGCGATTCCGGCTGACCAGCGTGTCTTGCACACCCTGCCGCAGGATTACGTGATCGATAACCAGGAAGGCGTTCGCGAGCCACTGGGCATGTCCGGCGTACGCCTGGAAGCCAAGGTTCACGTGGTCACCTGCGCCGTCAACGCCGCACAGAACATTGAAAAATGCGTGCGTCGCTGCGGTCTGGAAATCGACGACATCATTCTTGAGCAGCTTGCTTCCGCGTATTCGGTACTGACCGACGACGAGAAAGAACTGGGCGTGTGCCTGGTCGACATCGGCGGCGGCACCACCGACATCGCGATCTTCACCGAAGGCGCAATTCGCCACACGGCGGTGATCCCGATTGCCGGTGATCAGGTGACCAACGACATCGCCATGGCGTTGCGTACGCCGACCCAGTACGCCGAAGAAATCAAGATTCGCTACGCCTGCGCTCTGGCCAAACTGGCCGGTGCCGGTGAAACCATCAAAGTGCCAAGCGTTGGCGACCGTCCACCGCGCGAACTGTCGCGTCAGGCCTTGGCCGAAGTGGTCGAGCCGCGCTACGACGAACTGTTCACACTGATTCAGGCTGAACTGCGTCGCAGCGGCTACGAAGACCTGATCCCGGCCGGCATCGTCCTGACCGGTGGTACGTCGAAGATGGAAGGCGCCGTTGAACTGGCTGAAGAAATTTTCCACATGCCGGTACGCCTCGGTGTGCCGCACGGCGTGAAAGGTCTGGATGACGTGGTGCGTAACCCGATCTATTCGACCGGCGTTGGCCTGTTGATGTACGGCCTGCAAAAGCAGTCCGACGGGATTTCGTTCTCGGGCATCGGCAGCCGCGACTACGGCAACAGCAATGAAGAACCGAAAGCCGCTCTGCTCGATCGCATCAAGAGCTGGGTACAAGGCAATTTCTAAAGATTTACCGCGACACCGCTACACCGCAACAAACGCAGTAGGCGAAAAAAACTAGAGAATGTAAGGAGAGGGAAAATGTTCGAACTCGTAGACAACATCCCCGCAAGCCCGGTAATCAAAGTTATCGGTGTCGGCGGTGGCGGCGGCAACGCTGTCAACCACATGGTCAAGAGCAACATCGAAGGCGTTGAATTCATCTGCGCCAACACTGATGCTCAAGCGCTGAAAAACATCGGCGCGCGTACCATTCTGCAACTGGGCACCGGCGTGACCAAAGGTCTGGGCGCCGGCGCCAACCCTGAAGTAGGTCGTCAGGCCGCTCTCGAAGACCGTGAGCGCATTGCCGAAGTCCTGCAGGGCACCAACATGGTGTTCATCACCACTGGCATGGGCGGCGGTACCGGTACCGGTGCTGCACCGATCATCGCCGAAGTGGCCAAGGAAATGGGCATTCTCACCGTTGCGGTGGTGACTCGTCCGTTCCCGTTCGAAGGCCGCAAGCGTATGCAGATCGCCGATGAAGGCATCCGCATGCTCTCGGAAAGCGTCGACTCGTTGATCACTATTCCCAACGAGAAGCTGCTGACCATCCTCGGTAAAGACGCCAGCCTGCTGTCGGCTTTCGCCAAGGCTGACGATGTACTGGCCGGTGCCGTTCGCGGTATCTCCGACATCATCAAACGTCCGGGCATGATCAACGTCGACTTTGCCGACGTGCGTACCGTGATGAGCGAAATGGGCATGGCGATGATGGGCACTGGCTGCGCCAGCGGTCCGAACCGTGCACGTGAAGCTACCGAAGCAGCAATCCGTAACCCGCTGCTGGAAGACGTGAACCTGCAAGGCGCACGCGGCATCCTGGTGAACATCACCGCCGGTCCTGACCTGTCTCTGGGTGAGTACTCCGACGTGGGTAGCATCATCGAAGCCTTCGCTTCCGAGCACGCGATGGTCAAGGTCGGTACCGTTATCGATCCGGACATGCGCGACGAACTGCACGTAACCGTGGTTGCCACCGGTCTGGGCGCGAAAATCGAGAAGCCTGTGAAGGTCATCGACAACACCGTTCATACCTCGATGGCTGCATCGCAGGTGCAACAACCGGCCGCCGCCCGTCAGGAAGCGCCTGCGGTGAACTACCGTGATCTGGACCGTCCGACCGTCATGCGCAACCAGGCTCAGGCCGGTGCTGCGACTGCCGCGAAGATGAATCCGCAAGATGACCTGGACTACCTGGACATCCCGGCTTTCCTGCGTCGTCAGGCCGATTGATGGAATGTATCAGGGCTATGAAGGTGATTGGTGTTCAGCAAAGGCATGGTCTGCTATCATCGCCAGCCTTTGTTGATACCAGTTCGCAATTTGCGCTGAAGCGGCCCAAGCCATGATTAAACAACGCACACTGAAAAATATTATCCGTGCCACAGGTGTAGGCCTGCACTCGGGGGAGAAGGTCTACCTGACCCTCAAGCCTGCGCCTGTCGACACTGGCATTGTGTTTTGTCGCGCTGACCTCGACCCTGTGGTGCAGATTCCTGCCCGCGCGGAAAACGTCGGTGAAACCACTATGTCGACCACGCTGGTTAACGGCGACGTCAAAGTGGACACGGTAGAGCACTTGCTCTCGGCCATGGCTGGCCTGGGCATCGATAACGCCTACGTCGAGCTCTCCGCGTCCGAAGTCCCGATCATGGATGGCAGCGCTGGACCTTTCGTATTCCTGATTCAATCGGCAGGCCTGGAAGAACAGGACGCCGCCAAGAAATTCATCCGCATCCTGCGTGAAGTGACAGTGGAAGATGGCGACAAGCGCGCCACTTTCGTGCCTTTCGAAGGGTTCAAGGTGAGCTTCGAGATCGATTTCGATCACCCGGTTTTCCGGGACCGCACCCAAAGTGCAAGCGTGGATTTTTCCAGCACTTCGTTCGTAAAAGAAGTCAGCCGCGCACGTACTTTCGGTTTCATGAGTGATATCGAGTACCTGCGCAAGCACAACCTCGCACTCGGCGGCAGCGTTGAAAACGCGATCGTGGTTGATGCCGATGGCGTACTGAACGAAGACGGCCTTCGCTATGAAGACGAATTCGTGAAGCACAAGATCCTCGATGCAATTGGCGATCTGTACCTGCTGGGCAATAGCCTTATTGGTGAGTTCAAGGGCTTCAAGTCCGGCCACGCACTGAACAACCAGCTACTGCGCAAGTTGATTGAGCAGAAAGATGCCTGGGAAGTCGTGACGTTTGAAGACGCCAGTGCTGCACCAATCTCTTACATGCGCCCTGTTGCGGCCGTGTAAGTAAAAAACCTCTCTAGTTTTTTGAAGGCCACCCTCGGGTGGCCTTTTTTTATGTGCGCCAGGCATGGCGCGTTGCGCGCAAGCGCAACCAGCTTGGCTGTGGTGGCCTCGCTGGTGACTTGGAGGTGAAAGTCCTCTACACACCCGGCAAGGGGAAGTGTTAGCCAGAGGCAAGGGTGTCGCGGGTGACCGCGAATCTGAAGGAAGCCCGAGGCAAAATGCTGGCCTGACGAACAGCAAGCGGATAGAGGCGGCGCAGCGGGGTAAAGGGGCGTGTTTCCCTAAAGCCCAATACTTGCACGGGACGCTGCGACGTAGATCCGACAGGCATAAGCAGGAAGGTCGCGCGAATTACCCTGGGAGATCTGCACGTTTGCCACAGTGCTACCGAGCGTCGAGAGGCGACGGGATGAACGTGCAGAAGTCAGCCGAGGCCGTAGTAAGTGGCGAATAACCCCGTCACCAAGGGCCGAACAAGTTATGCCGCCAGTAGGCGTCAAAGTCTCGTTGAATACCGAAATGCAGAAATTTCTCCAAGAGAAGACTGTTACTCCGAGTCCCGGACAGTATCCGAGGATGACGGCTGACAGCGCACAGGTATCGGCGGCGTCTGTGACGTGGACGAACGCGGAGCCGGACACGCTGATGGAGCGGGTGCTTGCACCGGCCAACCTTAGGCGTGCGTATCAACGTGTGGTCAGCAACAAGGGCGCACCGGGTGCCGATGGCATGACGGTCGACGACTTGGCGGACTACGTGAAACAGTATTGGCCGACCCTCAAGGTGAGGTTGCTGGCCGGCGAGTATCACCCGCAGGGTGTACGCGCCGTTGACATCCCCAAACCCAAAGGCGGAACACGGCAACTGGGTATTCCCAGCGTCGTGGATCGCTTGATCCAACAGGCACTGCTGCAACAGCTCACGCCAATCTTCGATCCTCTGTTCTCGGACTACAGCTACGGCTTTCGTCCGGGTAGAAGCGCTCACCAAGCCATCGAAACCGCTCGCGACCACGTGGCAGCGGGTCACCGCTGGTGCGTGGAGCTTGATCTGGAGAAGTTCTTTGATCGGGTCAACCACGATGTCCTGATGGCCTGCGTGGCGCGTCAAATCGAAGACAAGCGTGTGCTCGCGCTGATCCGTCGTTACCTCGAAGCGGGAACGATGTCGGGCGGACTCGTCAGCCGACGGCAGGAAGGGACGCCGCAAGGCGGCCCGCTCTCGCCGTTGCTGTCGAACATCCTGCTCAACGAACTCGACCGCGAACTGGAACGGCGAGGCCATCGCTTCGTGCGTTATGCCGACGACGCGAACATCTATGTGCGCAGTCAGCGAGCTGGCACGCGGGTGATGGCCGGTGTTGAGCGTTTCCTGAATCAGCGCCTGAAACTGACGCTGAACCGGGAAAAGAGCCACGTAGCACGGCCTTGGGTCTGCGACTATCTGGGTTATGGGATGAGCAGGCATCAGCAACCGAGGCTGAGAGTGGCGACGATGAGTCTGGGTCGCTTGCACGACCGGTTAAGAGACCTGCTGCGCGGGGCGCGGGGCCACAAGATGGCGAATGTCATCGAACGGATAAACCCTGTGCTGCGCGGGTGGGCAGGCTACTTCAAGCTCAGTCAGAGCAAACGGCCACTTGAGGAAATTGACGGCTGGGTGCGGCGTAAACTTCGCTGCGTCGTCTGGCGTCAATGGAAGCGGCCCTCAACGAGGGCACGTAACTTGAAGCGCCTGGGGCTTAGCGAAGCTCGCGCCTGCAAATCAGCCTTCAATGGCCGAGGCCCATGGTGGAGCTCGGGAGCATCTCATATGAATCAGGCGCTGCCGAAGAAGCTATGGGATCAACTTGGGTTGGTCTCGGTACTGGATACGATAAACCGGCTTAGCCGCATAGCTTGAACCGCCGTATACGGATCCGTACGTACGGTGGTGTGAGAGGACGGCGGATGTAAATCCGCCTCCTACTCGATCCCTTAGAGTCAAAAGATCGCAGCCTTCGGCAGCTCCTACATTGAAAATGCGTTCCTCTGTAGGAGCTGCCGAAGGCTGCGATCTTTTGACTTTCAAGACGCCACGACAACCCGATTACGCCCACCTTCCTTGGCTTGATACAGCGCTTTGTCCGCCGTAAACAACAACTGCTCCAGACTCATCTCGCTCGCTGCCGTCCAGGTGCTGATGCCGATACTCACGGTCATCGGCCTATCGGCGCCATTCACACGGGGCAACTGTTCGACCGCCGTTCGAATCTTCTCGGCAATCAGTTGCGACCCGGCACTGTCGGTTTCGGCCAGAATCACCGAGAACTCTTCCCCGCCATATCGCGCCACCAGATCCGCCGGGCGCCGCACGTTGGCGCTGATCACCTTGGCCAATTCGCGCAACGCCTGATCCCCGGCCTGATGCCCGTGCTGATCGTTGAACGCCTTGAAGTGATCGGCATCGATCATCATCACTGACAACGCTTTGCCCGAACGCTGGGCGCGGAACCATTCATGGCGCAGGGATTGATCGAGCATCCGGCGGTTGGCCACGCCGGTCAGCGCATCGGTTGCGGCCAGTTGCGCGAGTTCGTGTTCGGCACGTTGCCGCAGGCGCAGTTCGCGGGCGAGCAACCAGGTCAGCCATAACAGCCCGATACACAGCACGCCGGTAGCGCCGCTGATGACTATCGCGGTGCGCCGCCAGGCCGCGAACACCTCGTTACTGGAAACGGCAACAATCACCGTCAACGGCAAATTGCCAACCCGCGAATAAGTGTAAAGCCGCTTCTGATGATCGATGCTCGACACACTGCTGAAACTGCCGTTGCCCTCGCGCAAAATGCGCACGACGTTGGGGCGGGAGGCGAAGCTTTTACCGATCGAGTCGCTTTGCAGATAGGGCTTTTGCGCCAGCAGTACGCCGTCGTTGTTGATAATGTTCAGCGTGCTGTCACTACCGATGTCGAGGCTGTTGAACAGTTGATCGAAGTAGTCGAGCTTCATCGACGCCACGGCCACGCCCATGAATTCGCCGGTGTCTGAGGAGATGCGCCGGCTGAAGCTGATCCGCCACTGGTTCGCCTCGTCGCAGTCGCAACGGGTCTTGAACGGACGGCTGATGAACATGCCGACATCGCGGTTGAAGGCATGCGCGAGAAAGTACTCGCGGTCGGCGAAGTTACCCGGCTTCGGCTCGATCCGGGAAGAGTCGGCCAACACATCACCATGCTTGTCGAGCAGCAGGATGTCGCCTTTGAAGCGCGCAGTGGTCGAACGGTCGAACAGCGCCAGATGGCGGATCTGCGGCGACACGCTTTGCAAATCATCGCGCTGGGCGGCGGCGATCAGGCCTTGCAGGGTCAGGTCGTAGAGCTCGACGGTGCGCAGCACATCGGCGTCGATCAGTTGCGCGACGGTGGTGGCGCTACGGGTGGCCGACTCCTGAGCATTGGCATGCTCACGAATCAGCAGGAAAGTGACAATGCACACAATCGCGATCACCGTCAGCAGGCTGCCGGAAATCAACAGCAGCTCGGGACGTCCGGTTTTGCCCGAAACGGGTGGGGTGCGGCTGGCGATCATGGTCGGGGGTATCAATGGAGGATTGGTATAAGCGTAGTTGGATGAGACCAGCCTGTCTGTGGAACGTTGTTGTGGCGAGGGAGCTTGCTCCCGCTGGGGCGCGAAGCGGCCCCGCTCTTTAATCAAGAGCAGGGCCTGCTGCGCAGCCCAGCGGGAGCAAGCTCCCTCGCCACAAGGTCAATGTGAAGTTGACCCATTCACGGTAGAGCCGATCTTAGAAGACGTTGATCGGGTAGTCGATGACCACACGGTACTCATCTGTATCGGTATCAATCGCGCCGTAGCCGTTGCCGCCACGGTTGGAGGCCCATTGCAGGCGTACCGCGAGGTCTTTGGCCTGGCCGCTTTGCACCACGTATTTGAGATCGATGTCGCGCTCCCAGTGCTTGGCGTTGCGGCCTTCGGCGCTGTACCAGTTGGAGTAGCCCTTGCTGTCCGGGTCGGCTTTGGTCAGGTCGACAGTACCGCGCGAATAGGACACACCCGAAGTCAGGCCCGGCACGCCCACGCCGGCGAAGTCATAGGCGTACTTGAGCTTCCACGACCGCTCGTTGGGGCCGTTGAAGTCCGAGTATTGCTGAGAGTTGTCGAGGTAAACGCTGTCGCCTTGGCTGATGTAGTCGAACGGCGTGTTGCCGTTAACGCGCTGATACGCCGCAGTAACACTGTGATTGCCCACGCCGACGGTGAAATGCAGGCTGTAGGTGTTGTTGTCGATGTTGCCCAGCAGCGCATCGCCGGTGTCTTGCGTGTGATAGAAATGCAGACCCGGGTTGAGGCTGACCAGATCGTTCAACGCCCAGGTGTAATCCAGGTCGTAGTAGTACTGGTTCCAGATGTCCTTCAGCTCGGAGGCGTACAGGCTGCTGGTCAGGCCTTCGACACCGCTCCAGGCGACGCCGGCCCAGTTCAGGTGCTGGCTCTCGTCACCGTCGGCCAACGTGCCGTAGGACGTGCCGATGCGTTGGTGGCCGCTCTGGTTATACGGCTTGTTGAAACTCGCCTGGCCGCCCTCGATCAACCAGCCGTCGAAACTGTGGTTGGTCAGGCTCACGCCACGGAAAGTCTGCGGCAGCATGCGCGAGTCACCGCCGGCAATTACCGGGTTGGTGAGGAACAGGTCGCCGGCCTTCAATTCAGTATCGAACGCACGCATTTTCAAGGTGCCGCCAGCGGTGGAGAACGAATGCGGCGCTTTGCCGTTGCCATCGCTGATCGGCAGGATGCTCGAACCGTCGGTGCCGCCACCGCCATCAAGCTTCAACCCGAGCATGGCGTGAGCATCGATGCCGAAACCGACTGTGCCTTCGGTATAGCCGGACTGGAAAATCCCGAGGAAGCCCTGGCCCCACTCGATATTGTCGTCGGCTTGCTGCAACCGATTGCGGTTCATGTAGTAGTTGCGGGCGTTGAGGTTGAGGCTCGAACCTTCGACGAAGCCTTCTTTCTGTGGCTCCTCGGCGTGAACGGAGGGCGCCATCGTTGCGGCGATTGCAATGAACAACGGGGTAAAGCGGACTGGGTAACGCACGTGCGGTAAAGCTCCTTGGGTCAACTTACACATCATTATTTTCAACAGCGGGATGTTTCCAATTGTAAGAGACGAACCTGAACGCTTTCAGACCACAACGAAAAAAGGCCGCTGAACATCAGCGGCCTGGAATGACGACGGTTGAACGGGAAGAGCCAAACAACCGCGTCGAGGGAAACGGTGCGCTGTGCGACTCAGCTGTCTGCGCCGGAAGCCGATGGAGCCTCGGAAGTGGCAGCCTGCGGGGCTTGCGTAGCGTCTTTGGCCTTGGCCATCATTTCTGCCTGATGCTGGTCATACGCTTGGGCGCGGGCGGAGTTCTGCGCGACGAAGGCGTGGGACTCTTCAGCCATCGCGATTGGCGAGAGGAACAATGAGGACAAAACGAAAGCGCTGGCAATACCCATACTGTTGGACATCTGGAAAACCTTCTTGCTTGGCAAGTGCTGTTTGGTGCGGGCAAAGATAAGGTTGTGGAGCGCCCGGAAACAGCGTGATTTTCATAAATGACTGTTACAGCAAAAGCAAAGATCACCCCCTCACCCCAGCCCTCTCCCCCAAGGGGGCGAGGGGGAAAGGGAGCCGATCTTCATGCTTTTCAAGCCTGAGTTCGACTCGATAGTTCAGGTCGATGAATGTCGAAAGTGCGGCGCGGTCAGTCCCCTCTACCTCTGGGAGAGGGCTAGGGTGAGGGCATTGGATCGAAAGCCATGCGCGATCAAACCGGCAAATAAATCCCGAACGTATTCATCCCCCGATCACTGCGCACAAACACATCCCCACCATGCATCAGCGCAATCGCCTTGACGATCGCCAACCCCAACCCATGGTTATTGCCGCTGTTGCTGCGCGATGCATCGACCCGGTAGAAACGCTCAAACAACCGAGGCAGATGCTCACTGGCAATCGGCAACCCCGGATTGGCCACCCCGATACTCACCTGATGTTCCTCAACCGTGATCTGCACCTCGATCACCTGTCCCGGCGCGGTATGTTGCACCGCGTTGCTCAACAAATTGATCAACGCGCGGCGCAGATGCGCGATTTCGATTTGCACCTGCGCATCACCGCTGACCTGCACCTGCACCTGCGCGTCTTCAAGAATGAAATCCAGATATTCGAGGGTCGTCGCCACTTCATCGGCCAGCGAGGTGGAGGTCAGTTTGGTGGCCTTGCTGCCCTGATCGGCGCTGGCCAGGAACAGCATGTCGTTGATGATCGAACGCAGCCGTTCGAGTTCTTCGAGATTGGATTGCAGCACTTCAAAGTAGTGTTCGGCGGAGCGGCCACGGGTAAGCGCAACTTGAGTCTGACCGATCAGATTGGTCAGCGGCGAGCGCAGTTCATGGGCAACGTCGGCGTTGAACGATTCCAGCCGCGAATAAGCTTGTTCAACGCGTTCCAGCGTCGAGTTGAACGAGTCGACAAACTGTTCCAGTTCCGGCGGCAGCGGCGACAAACGCAAACGCCCCGCACGCAATGGCGGTGCCAGACGCTGCGCTTCCTGCGAGAGTTTGATCAACGGTTTCAAGCCGATCCGCGCTACCCAATAGCCCAGCGCCGACGCCAGCAACACACCGATCACCGCCAGACTGATCAACGCGATCAACAACTGGTGCTGAGTCTGGTGAAAAGTATCGGTTTCGATGCCGATCATGAAGCGCAGCGGCGGGCGCTGATCCTTGGCCGGGAATTGGCTGACCAGCACCTTCAGCGGGTAGGGCTGACCGGGCAATTGCAGATCGCGCCGGCCCAGCGGGCCGTTGGCGAAGGCGCGGATCTGCGGCGTGAGGTCACCATATTCGTACTGCGCATCGCCGCTGACGATCCAGAAGCGGATGCGTTTGTCTTCCTCGCCCAGCAGCTTGAGTTTGTTGTTGATCTTCACCCAATGCTCGGGTGTGCCGAAGCGCCCGACCGTGGATTCGAGCACGCTGTAACGCGCATCGAGCTCGGCTTCCGGCAACAGCCCCAAACCTTTGTCGACCTGCTGATACAACGCGCCGCCGATCAACATAAACACCAGCAGCGCCACCAGCGTGAACATCCCGCTCAGGCGCAGGGCAATCGAATTACTGGACACCACGGCTCTCCAGCACATAACCCATACCCCGGATGGTGTGCAGCAGTTTCTCGTCGAACGGCCCGTCGAGCTTGGCCCGCAGGCGCTTGATCGCGACTTCGACAACGTTGGCGTCGCTGTCGAAATTGATGTCCCAGACCATTTCGGCAATCGCGGTTTTCGAGAGGATTTCGCCTTGGCGTCGCGCCAGCACGCTGAGCAGTGAAAACTCTTTCGCGGTCAGGTCCAGTCGAGTACCGGCGCGGGTTGCCTTGCGGCTGATCAAATCTATCCACAGGTCGGCGATGCTCACTTGCACCGGTTCGTGCCCGCCGCTGCGCCGCGTGAGTGCTTGCAGACGCGCCACCAATTCGAGGAAGGAAAACGGCTTGCCGAGGTAATCGTCGGCGCCGTCGCGCAAGCCTTTGATTCGGTCTTCCACCCGCTCGCGGGCGGTGAGCATGATCACCGGCGTTTGCTTGCGCGCCCGCAATGCGCGCAACACGCCGAAGCCGTCGAGGCCCGGCAGCATCACGTCGAGGACGATCACCGCGTAATCGCTTTCCAGCGCCAGATGCAGGCCCTCGATACCGTCGCGGGCCAGATCCACGGTGTAACCCTGTTCCGTCAGACCACGATGCAGATAGTCCGCGGTTTTTTCTTCGTCTTCGATAATCAGGACGCGCATGACCCCGCCTCAGTCTGTGGTCGCCAGCGCCGGTACGGGCGCGGCTTTGGGTCTATGGAAAAGTCGCTCAAGCCACAAGTATATGACCGGTGTGGTGAACAGCGTCAGCGCCTGACTGACCAACAATCCGCCAACCACCGCAATGCCCAGCGGCTGGCGCAGTTCAGCGCCAGGCCCGTAGCCGAACATCAACGGCAGAGCGCCGAGGAGGGCGGCGAGGGTGGTCATGATGATCGGTCGGAATCGCGTGAGGCACGCTTCAAAAATGGCATCCTGCGGTGACATGCCGCGCTCGCGCTGAGCTTCGAGGGCGAAGTCGATCATCAGGATGCCGTTCTTCTTGACGATGCCGATCAACAGCACCAGCCCGATCAACGCCATGATCGAAAAATCCTGGCCGCAAATCCACAGCATGATTACTGCGCCGAGTCCCGCTGCCGGTAGCGTCGAGATGATGGTCAGCGGATGGACGAAGCTTTCATAAAGCACGCCGAGAATGATGTACACCGCCACCAGTGCGGCGAGAATCAGCCACGGCTGACTTTTCAGCGAACTCTGAAACGCCTGCGCTGCGCCCTGGAAATTGCCGCTGATCGCGGTCGGCATGCCGATTTCGGCCTTGGCCTGATTGAGCAAAATCACCGCATCGCCCAACGCGACACCGGGCGCGAGGTTGAACGACATGTTGGCTGCCGGGAACATGCCGTCATGCGCGATGGACAATGGGCCGATGGTCGGTGCATCGAACCTGGCCAGCGCCGACAGCGGCACCATTTCCCCGCTGAGCGGCGAGCGCAGGTAGAAATAATTCAGGCTTTCGGCCTTGCCGCGCTGTTTGGTGTCCAGCTCCAGTATCACGTTGTACTGGTTGACCTGGGTCTGGAATTCATTGATCTGCCGCTGGCCGAACGCATCGTAGAGCGCCTCATCGACATCACTTGCGGTCAGGCCGAAACGCGCGGCGGCACTGCGGTCGATGCTGATGTGGGTGATGCTGCCGCCCAGTTGCAGGTCGTTGGAAATGTCGCGGAACGCCGGGTTGCTGCGCAGCTTTTCGGTCAGGCGCTGGGTCCAGGTGGCGAGGGTCGGGCCGTCGTTGCTCTTGAGCACATATTGATATTGCGCACGGCTTGGGCCGGAGCTGAGGTTGATGTCCTGACCCGCGCGCAGATAGAGCACGATGCCTGGGACTTTCATCAGTTGCGGACGAATCCGGTCGATGAACTGGCTGGCGGATACATCGCGGTCGCCGCGTTTTTTCAGGGCGATCCAGAAACGGCCGTTGGCGATGGTCTGGTTGCTGCCTGACACGCCAACCGAATGCGAGAACGCTTGCACCGCCGGATCAGCGGCGACGATTTCGGCCATGGCCAAGTGTTTTTTCACCATGTCGCCGTAGGAAATGTCCGCAGCGGCTTCGGTGGTGCCGAGTACAAAACCCGTGTCCTGCACCGGGAAGAAACCCTTGGGGATAAGCACATAACCGCCGATCGCCAGCGCCACCGACAAACCGAACACGCCGATCATCAATGTCTGATGGGCGAGGGCGCGGCGCAGGCCTCTTTCGTACCAGCCGAGCAGGCGTTCACTGAAACCTGGTTTGGCGCGAGCGTGATGCACCGGTTTGCGCATGAACAGCGCGGCGAGAGTAGGCGCCAAGGTCAGCGACACCACCACTGAAATCAGAATCGTCGAAGTGGCGGTCAGGGCGAATTCCTTGAACAAACGCCCGACCACGCCGCCCATGAACAGCAGCGGAATAAACGCCGCCACCAGCGAGAAACTGATCGAGACCACGGTGAAGCCAATCTCGCCGGCCCCCTTGATCGCCGCCTCGCGCATGTCGTCGCCGGCCTCCAGATGACGGTGGATGTTTTCCACCACCACGATCGCATCGTCGACCACAAACCCCACCGCAACCACGATGGCCACCAGCGTCAGATTGTTGAGGCTGAAACCCAGCAGGTACATCAACGCGAAACTCGCGGTCAGCGACACACCGAGCACCGCCGACACAATCATCGTCGCCGACAACTGACGCAGGAACAGCGCCATCACCGCCACCACCAGCAGCACCGCAATCAGCAGGGTGATTTCCACTTCATGTAATGAGGCGCGGATGGTCTGGGTCCGGTCGATCAGCACTTTGACCTGTACCGAGGCCGGTAGCATGGCTTCCAGGCCGGGCAGGGCGGCTTGAATCCGGTCGACGGTCTCGACGATGTTGGCGCCCGGCTGACGCGAGATCACCAGATTGACCCCCGGTTGATCGCCGGCCCACGCTTGCACGTAGGCATCTTCCGAACCGTTGACGACTTTCGCGACATCCCTGAGATGAACCGGGGCGCCATCCTTGTAGGAAACGATCAGTTGGCTGTATTCCTCGGGGTGGAACAACTGGTCGTTGGTCGACAGCGTGGAAATGCTCGACTCGCCGTACAACGCACCTTTGGCGAGGTTGAGGCTGGTCTGCTGGATTGCCACGCGAATGTCAGCGAGGGTCAGGCCGATGGCGGCCAGTTTGTCCGCCGAGGCCTGCACGCGGATCGCCGGACGTTGCTGACCGGTGATGTTGATTTGGCCTACGCCGTCGATCTGACTGATCTGACGGGCGAGCAGGGTTTCCACCAGATCGCTGAGTTCGGTACCGGGCATCAACGTTGAGCTGATGCTGAGGATCAGCACCGGGCTGTCGGCCGGGTTGACCTTCTTCCATGTGGGCAGGGTCGGCATGTCTTTCGGCAGTTTGCCGGCGGCGGTGTTGATCGCGGCCTGCACTTCCTGTGCGGCGGTGTCGATGCTCTTGTCGAGAGAGAACTGCAGCGTCAGCAGGGTTGAGCCCAAGGCACTGCTGGAGGTCATTTGGCTCATGCCGGGAATGGCGCTGAATTGCACCTCAAGCGGCGTGGCCACCGACGAGGCCATGGTGTCGGGACTGGCGCCGGGCAACTGTGCCGAAACCTGGATCGTAGGAAATTCCGCTTCCGGCAGTGGGGCAATCGGCAAGCGCGGGAAGGCAATGATGCCTACCAGCACCAGTGCGATGGTCAGCAAAATGGTCGCCACCGGGTGGTCGATGCACCAGGTCGAGATCCCTTTGTGCTGCTTCATGGTTTCGGCTCCGCTTGCACCACTTGCGGCGGCTCGGTCATGACTTGCACGGTCGAACCGGGCTTGAGCCGTGACTGGCCGTCGCTGACCAATACGTCGCCGGGGTTCACGCCTTTGATGATGTCCTGACCGCTACCTTGGTAAACCATCTGCACTTGCACCGCTTCGACCTTGTCACCGTTGACCCGGTACACGAAGTGTTGATCGAGGCCACGTTGTACGACGGTGGGCGGCACTACCAGCGCATCTTTATCCAGCGCTGTCTGAATTTTTACCGTCACCAGCAGGCCGGGCCAGAGTTTCTGGTTCGGATTGTTGAATTCGGCCTTGGCGCGGATGGTGCCGGTGTTGGCGTTGATCTGGTTGTCGATCAGGGTCAGATGACCTTCGCCGAGCAGGTTGGCGGTTTCGCCATCGGTGTCGGCACCGATGTAAGCCTTGACCTGCGCGCGCTGTGGATCGCCGATCAGGCCTTGCAGGGTTGGCAGCATTTGCTGTGGCAGCGAGAACTCGACGGCGATCGGATCGATCTGAGTCACGCTGAACAGGCCTTGCGCGTCGGTCATGCGTAGGAAGTTGCCCTCGTCGACGGTACGAATCCCGACCCGACCGCTGACCGGGGAGCGGATCTGCGTGTAGGAAAGCTGTACTTGGGCGGCGTCAATCGAGGCCTGATTGCCTTGGGCGGTGGCTTTGAGCTGGTTGACCAGGGCTTGTTGCTGGTCGTAGGTCTGTTTCGATATGCCGTCGTCGACGCTGAGCAGTTTGTAGCGCTTGAGGTTGACCTGAGCGACTTGCAGTTGTGCCTGACTTTCGCCGAGTTGCGCGCGGGTCTGGTCAAGGCTGGCGCGGATCGAGCGGTCGTCGATGGTGGCTAGCAGGTCACCCTGTTTAACCAGCTGGCCTTCTTTGACGAGGATTTTGGTGAGGATGCCGTCGACTTGTGGGCGTACCACGACGCTGTGCAGGGACAGGACCGAGCCGATGCCGCTGGTGTAGCGGGGGACGTCTTTTTCACTGACGCTGATGACTCGCACCGGGATTGCTGTGGGCGCTGCCAGTTTGGTTGGGGCGGGTTTCAGGGTGAGCCATAGGGCCCCGGCTGCGATGGCGATCAACAGGGTGGCGAGCAGGGCTTTGGTTTTTTGGATTTGCATGCTGTTGGGCGCCAGGGGACGGAGTTTGGGCGGGATGGTTCTTTATAAACTTGTTTGGGGGTCGGGAGGGTGACGGCTGGCTGTCCTGGCTGTCAGTTTGGGCTTTTGGTTCTGGGGGCATATCCGTTGCTGCGGTTGTTGCGGGTTATGGTTCCGCCCTGACGGCGGGTCACCTTTTCCAAACGCCGAAAAGGTAACCCAAAAGGCTTTACCCTGACGTTCGGCCCGCTCGCTTAGGCTCGGGGTTCCTTCGCTCCGGGGTTCATCCGGGGGCATCGCCTCCGGTTTGCTGCGCTGCACCTCCTCTCGATGTGTTCGACTGCGTCGAACGGCGCTACGCGCCTACCCCGAATGAACCCCTCCACTCAGCCTGCCGATGGGCGCTTGAGATCAAGAGCTGCACTCGAGCTAACGCTCATTGTGTTGAGTGGTGAAGAGCAGGGCGGGCGGGGGGCTGCTTGCTTTTCTGTGGGAGCTGGCTTGCCAGCGATGGCGGCCTGACAGCCGACCAATATCTAACTGAATGCACCCAAGTCCAAACTGTGTGAGCTAGCCTGCTAGCGATAAGGCCCGCCCGGTCACTCGGAATGTTTCAGCGAATGATGGATTGTTCCACTAGTCGCGCAGTCCCAAAAAGGGACCGGTCGTTCCCTTTTTGGGACTCTAAATTTCGCGCGCGCAGGTATACTGCGCGCTTTCGCGGCTCACCTACCGGGCCCGACTTTTTGCTTCCCGGAGCTTTCATGACTTCCCCAATCGACGACGCCGTGAGCGATGTCCCGGCCGAGCTGACCGAAACCAGCGCAACCAAACCGGTAATCCCGGCTTTCAAGTTCCCGTTCAAACCGGGCGAGTTAGCGGCAGCCAAAGCCGCTAAGCAGGAGCCTTTCAAGGGCAAGGACGGTGACCGTCACGCCAAGATTCCGGGTGTGGCGCCATCGGGCACCCGTCGTTCGATGGGCAAGCGCTGATTGATCATCCCGCTCGTAGCGAGATGAAGGCGTAGATCTGCGCAGGTTCGGTCACGACTTGCGCGCCCGCCGCCAGGAGTTGTCCGGCAATATCTTCGCCGGACACATGGAATTGCCATTCGCTGTTCGCAGCAGCAACTGGCAGTGCCGTGACCTGATCAATCACCGAAGCAAACGCAGCCATATCCGGCAGATACGCAGTAAACCCATCGCCCTTGAGCGCCGTAGTCCGAATCCCCAGCGCCTGGCAGATCAAGTCCTTGATCTGAATGTCATCGCGATCCGCCTGACGCGAACGCTCGATCAATCGCACAAGCTCCTGATCCACCAACTCGCCGCCAACAATCAACTCCGGCCCCTGTTCCCAGGACTCCGGCGGGCAATCCTTGGCAGCGGGGTTGAGCGGGATGTGCGGATTGATTTCCGCAGGATAAATGCGACACACCAGCGGCCGACGTTCGTAGATTCGGCACAGCTTGTCTTCGTCAAGATTCCGGCAGGGGCCAACGTTGTAGGCGGCGAAGGTGATCGCAACGTGCGCGTCTGAAGCGCCGCTGCGTACGACCTGTGAACGGCGTTCGGCGTGTTCGCGCTGCGCTGCGGGCAGGCCGAGGCCGTTGCTGAGGAAGGCTTCGACCAGCACGATCACCTGGCCGCCGTCGTTGGCCCACATGCGCGCTTCGGCCAGGGTCAGCGGAACGTGGTGATCGGTGCAGCATTTGCCGCAGCCTACGCAGGAAAACGTCGTATTCATTGAGCGATCAATCTTCAACCGATGTGTGAATCGGCGACATTAAGTCGCCGTACAGACGCGGGTTGAAGCAAGTTGTGCGCCACTCGTTCAAGGCTTGGCGGTGGGCCGGATCGAGTCCCACTCGGTGACGTATGCGGTTTTGCTTTTTTTGTTGTACAGACACAGCTCGCTGCCTTGCTGGCCCTTCATGTGTTTTTGCGGGTATTGCCCTTGCAGCAACAGGGCGGTGTAGCCGACGCGGTCATCGAATTGCGCAGCGTTGCCGACTGGTTTGGCGTTTTTCAAACCGCTGGCCTTGGTGCAACTGGCGAGCACGGCTTTGTCGTAGGCGGCCCAGGCGTCGGGGCTTGAGGCGTGGGCCAGTGGGGCGAGGGCGGTGAGGCAGAACAGGCTGAGGGCAATTGTTTTCATGGTGGGCATCCTTGGTAATGGCCAAGGTTGGAGTCTATCGCGGGTGTTTAGTTTTTCACTCCGGCACCAATTCGCGGCGGACTACGTACATCCCGGCACCTTCATACAGGCTTTGTGCCCGTCGGTTGTCTTCCAGTACCTTCAGATCAACAAAGCCTTCGCGCCGTTGCTGAAATGTCCTGAACGCATGCAGCAGCAATAATCTGCCCAATCCCCGGCCCTGAGCCCGGGGATGCACCACCAGATTCTTGATATACGAACTGGTCCAGCACTGCGCCACGCCGACAATTCCCTCGGCATCGCGAGCGATGAAACATAACGTCGGATCATATTCAGGATCGCGTTCAAAGCGCTGCTGCCACACATCCAGCGCCGGCACCCGACCGCCGCCTTCGCGGTAGCCAAGCTCCATCAAGCTGTGCACGGCTGGCGCCAGTTCGGCGCGGTAGGTGCTGAGTTCAAACTCTTCAGGCCAGTCGATGACGGGCACGTCCTTAACAAGGTCGCGCCGCATCAAAAAGCAGAACGTCTCGGCCACAACTCAGTGACCTTGGGCGGCGACGTATTTGGCCGCTTCGATCAGGCAATGGGTCAGTTCCGGCGAGGAGAACTTGGTCAGCACGCCATTGGCGCCGGCCAGTCGCGCCTTTTCACCGTTCATCGCGCTGTCCAGCGAGGTGTGCAGCAGCACGTAAAGGTGGGCGAAATCCGGGGTTTCGCGCAGAGTGCGGGTGAAGGCGTAGCCGTCCATTTCGGACATTTCGATGTCGGAGACGATCAGATTGATCTGCTGCGCGGTGCCTTGCAGGTCGAGCAGGCAGTCGATGGCTTCCTTGGCACTGCGCGCCGTGTGGCATTGCAGGCCGAGGTTGCGCAGGGTGTGGACTGATTGCTGCAGCGCCACCTGGCTGTCATCGACCACCAGAATCCGCGCGTTGCCGAGCACATCGGCGTCTTCCATGCTCAGATCGGTCGGGGCCATTTCAATTTGCGCCGGCGCGATGCTGTGGATGACTTTTTCGATATCCAGCACTTGTACCAGCGTACCGTCGACCGAGGTCACGCCAGTGATGTAAGCGCGTGAACCGCCGGAGCCGAACGGCGGCGGTTTGATGTCGGTGGTCAGGCAATGCACGATCTTGCTCACGGCCTGCACGTGCAGACCCTGCTTCGATCGGCTGACATCGGTGACGATCAGGCAGCCACCGTTGGGATCTTCCAGCGGCCGCTCGCCAATCGCCCGGCTCAGGTCGATGACCGACAGCGCCGCGCCGCGCAGGGTGGCGATGCCTTTGACGTGCGGGTGCGACTCCGGCAGCTTGGTCAGCGGCGGGCAGGGAATGATTTCACTGACTTTAAGCAGGTTGATCGCCATCAGCTTGCCGCTGCGCAAGGTAAACAGCAGAAGCGAAAGTGAATCTGCGCGGGCTTTGGTGGAGGACATAAAAACCTTCTGTGGAAAAGGTGATGGGCGAGGGTGGGAATCGCCAGAAACTATTGATGCCGGGTTATCGGCGTTAAAGGGTTGGGCTTTAGGTCGGTCGTCGGCTGACGCTCAGATCCTAAGCCCCTCACCCCAGCCCTCTCCCGGAGGGAGAGGGGGCTGACCGAGGTGTTTTGCGTCATACATCGACCTGAAGAACCGAGCCGATTATGGATTCGGGGAAGCAAGATCAGGTCGGCGAATATCTCCAGCATCCCGCAATCAGTCCCCTCTCCCTCCGGGCGGTCCGACGTTTCGGGAGGGTTAGGGTGAGGGGCTCTTTGGCTTTTAGCTTTTCATCCCAAGCCGCTTGGCCATCCGCCCCAGATTCGCCCGATCCAGCCCCAGCTCCCGCGCCGCGCTCGCCCAGTTATCCTGATTACGCTCCAGCGCCGCCGCGATCAAGCGTCGTTGATACTCCTCAGTCGCGGCGCGCAAATCCCCGCCAATCAATGGCCCCTTGGCAATCGAACTCGCTGCCTGCGGCAAGTTATCCACAACCTCACGTGGCAGATCCAGATCCGCCGCGCTCAAGCTGAGAATCTTCGGCCGCACCTTGCAGTTACCCAGCGCTTTTAAAGCACTGCGCCCGATCAAGTGTTCCAGTTCGCGCACATTGCCCGGCCAGGTGTAGGCCAGCAGCGCTTCCTGGGCATCGCTGTTCAGTCGCAGACTGTTCAGGCCCATGCGCGAGCGGTTCTGTTCGAGAAAAAAACCGCTGAGCAACAACACATCACGACCACGATCACGCAATGCCGGCACCCGCAGCGGATACACGCTTAAACGATGATAGAAGTCGGCGCGGTAACGCCCGCTGCGCACTTCCTCGGCCAGATCGCGGTTGGTCGCGGCGATCAGGCGCACGTCGACTTGATGCTCCTTGTCCGAACCCAAACGCTGCAATTGCCCGCTCTGCAACACGCGCAACAGCTTGGCCTGCACCGTCAGGGACAACTCGCCGACTTCATCGAGAAACAGCGTGCCGCCGTTCGCCAGTTCGAACTTGCCGCGCCGGTCGCTGGTGGCGCCGGTGAAGGCGCCGCGTACATGGCCGAACAGTTCGCTTTCAACCAAGGTATCCGGCAGCGCGGCGCAATTGAGGCTGATGATCGGTTTGTCGGCGCGCTGGGAGGCGGCGTGAATCGCCTGGGCCACCAATTCTTTGCCGACTCCGGTTTCACCGGTGATCAGCACGGTCAGGTCACTGCCGCCGACCAGATTGATTTCTTCCACGAGTTTTTTGTGAGTCTTGCTCTGGCCGATCATTTCGCGGTTCTGCTGGCCGCTGGCCTGACGGTAGACCTCGGCGCGCTGATGTTCGTCTTCGGCGCGGGTGGCCAGCCGTTGAATGCGTTCGGCCGCGTTGACCGTCGCCGAGGCGAGGCTGGCGAAGGCTTGCAAGGCGTCGAGTTCGATCGGCTCAAAGCGCTCCGGGTCGAGCGCATCAAGGGTGATCAGGCCCCAGAGTTTTTCATCGACGAACAATGGGCAGCCGAGGCAGTCGTGGACTTCGAGATGATCGTCGAGACCATCGACCAGTCCGTCATACGGATCAGGCAAGTCGCTGTCGGCGGCGAAGCGCGTCGGCCCAATGCCGGCCAGCAGCACTTCGAAGCGCGGATGCTCGCTGACCTTGAACCGCCGACCGAGGGTGTCAGTGCTCAAGCCGTCCACCGCCAGTGGCACCAGCGATTCGCCGTCGAGGCGCAATAGCGCGGCGGCGTCGCATGGCAACAAGGCGCGCATGGCTTCGAGCAGACGTCGATAGCGCTCACCCTCCGGCAATTCGCGGGACAGGTCGGAGACCAGGGGGAGCAGCGCGGTAAGCAGCGATTTGGCGGACATGGTTTTGTAGTCAAAGAGACAAGATGTAGTCCGAACGACTATACGAGGGTCTGCGTCGATATGACTACTTAAAATTTAAGCCATTGATATTAATCAATAAATTAGTTGGCACGAAAACTGGAATACATACGGTAACTTTCAAGATAGCTCAGGAGTCACCCTTATGCTTAGCGCCCAGGATCGTGCCATCGTCAAATCCACCGTGCCCCTGCTGGAAAGCGGCGGTGAAGCGTTGATCACGCACTTCTATCGCATGATGCTCTCGGAATACCCGGAAGTCCGTCCGCTGTTCAACCAGGCGCACCAAGCCAGCGGCGACCAGCCTCGGGCCTTGGCCAACGGTGTGTTGATGTACGCCCGTCACATTGATCAGCTCGACCAACTGGGCGATCTGGTGGCGAAGATCATCAACAAGCACGTAGCCCTGCAGATCCTGCCGGAACATTACCCGATCGTCGGCACCTGCCTGTTGCGTGCCATCTCCGAAGTGCTCGGCGATGAAATCGCCACCCCGGAAGTGATGAGCGCCTGGGGCGCGGCTTACGGGCAACTGGCGGACATTCTGATCGGTGCCGAAACCGCCATCTACGACCAGAAGGAACACGCAGTCGGCGGCTGGCGCGGGGCGCGGGAGTTCATCGTGGCGGACAAGGTTGAAGAGAGCGCGGAGATCACCTCGTTCTACTTCGAACCAGCCGACAAAGGTCCGATCCTCGCCGCCGAGCCAGGTCAGTACATCGGCATGAAACTCACCCTCGACGGTGAAGAAATCCGCCGCAACTATTCGCTGTCGGCACTGGCTGATAAGGGGCAGTACCGCATCAGCGTCAAACGCGAACCGAACGGTCGTGCGTCGAATCACTTGCACGATCAACTGCACGTCGGCGCTACTATTCAACTGTTTCCGCCATCGGGCGAGTTCACTTTGACTGCCAGCGACAAGCCGCTGGTGCTGATCAGTGGCGGCGTCGGTATCACGCCGACCCTGGCGATGCTCGAAGCAGCGCTGCAAACCGAACGTCCGGTGCATTTCATCCACTGCGCGCGCAATGGCAGCGTGCATGCCTTCCGCGACTGGGTCGATGGTCTGGCCGAGCGTCATCCGCAACTCAAGCGTTTTTACTGCTATGCCGAAGATGATGGCGTAAGCCCGGCGGCGGACAAGGTCGGCATGTTGAGTCAGGAGCAACTGGGCGAGTGGCTGCCGGAACAGCGCGACGTGGATGCCTACTTCCTTGGGCCGAAGGGTTTCATGGGCGCGATCAAGCGTCACCTGAAAGCGCTGGGAGTGCCGGAGAAACAGAGCCGTTACGAGTTCTTCGGCCCGGCTTCTGCTTTGGAATAACCTTAGAGACCGAGTCGTCTGCATCGCGGGCAAGCCCGGCTCCCACAGGTTCGGCGGCGATCACATATTTTGTGTGCGCCACAAATCGTGTGGGAGCCGGGCTTGCCCGCGATTGCCGTTATGCGGTCTAGATTCATGAAAGTGTTCAGAGGTTAATGGTTCCTTAACCGCTTTATCGTTTATTCCCCCGATGCTGCGTGGCGTCGTGCCCCGCGTGTAGACTTGCGACAACTTTCAGCCGCTCGCCGGCTGAACCATGGACATGAAAGGGAAACGCGATGAGCGAGGAAACGATGCGGTTGGGCCGTGAGCGGCGCTATCTGGTGTTGCTGGGGATCATCTGCCTGGCGCTGATTGGCGGAGCTTTGTACATGCAAATCGTGCTCGGCGAGGCGCCATGCCCGCTGTGCATTCTGCAGCGTTATGCGTTGCTGCTGATTGCGCTGTTCGCGTTCATCGGCGCTGCGATGCGCACGCGCCGCAGCCTCACGGTGTTCGAGGTGCTGGTGGTGATTTGCGCGATTGCCGGGGCAGGGGTGGCGGGACATCATGTCTACACCCAGTTCTATCCGACAGTGAGCTGCGGCATCGATGTGCTGCAGCCGATTGTCGATGATCTGCCGCTGGCGAAAATCTTCCCGCTGGGCTTCCAGGTCGACGGTTTCTGCTCGACGCCGTACCCGCCGATCCTCGGCCTGTCGCTGGCGCAATGGGCGCTGGTGGCGTTCGTGCTGGTGGTGATTCTGGTGCCATTGCTGATCTCGCGTAACCGCAAAGCCTTGCGCTGAGTCAAGCTTCAGGCGCGCTTGCCGATATAACAAAACGCCGCGCTTTCCGAGTCAGGAAGGCGCGGCGTTTTGCATTTCAGAGCATTTGTGAAAACACCGTGACGAACGGCAATGAAGGTTTCGACAGGCGTGCGACATGTTGTCACAGCAGGTCTGTCGCGGGCCGGATCGGTGGCGCGGATTGGTCTGCGACTGTGTAACCGGATTGGTCTGTTTCCGGATTTGTCGGCGTTTATACACAGCGGCGACAACAGGCAGTTTTAACAACCTCTGGCAATTAGCCAGAAGCCTTGGGTTACCGGGGCTTGCGCCGTTCACGGCCAGGGAAAAAGCTTTCAGAGCTGTCTGATCTGAGGCGGGTAGACCTACATTTTTTGGTGTTTTTGTTGAGAATCGATTTCGATACCATGGGCGACTTTTGCAAAAACCGGAATGGATTGTTGCTGTAACGGATAAAAATTATTTCGGGATAAGACATGGTGTATAGGGCGCTACCTATCTACAATCGCCCGCACTGAATTCCCGGCACTGTTCAGCCTTTATTAAGGAACACTTTAATAAGGCGCTACGCAGGAAGTCGGGTGTCGAGCAGCCGTAAGGCTGTAAGTCACCCTGGTGTCGGTGCCTCAACTTTCCGCACCAAATGGAATTGGTCTGTAACAAGGCCTTTGACCACGAATTCGAATAAGAACTCACCGCTGTCCCAGGATTTGTCGAGCGTCTGACGCGAGACGGGCGGCCCTTATTCAATCCAAAGAAAATGCCAACCCTTGGCAGGGTGAAGTGTTGGCGATCAAAACCCAACTGCATTGCGCAAGCTGCTTTAGAGGTCGTGAGATGAGTAAAAACAGGTACCCCAGATTACTAGGCCTAGTGCCGCTGCTCGGCACGTTGTTGCTGGGAGGCTGCAACATGACCTTGTTCAATCCCACGGGCCAGGTTGGCCTGGAACAGCGAAACCTGATCATCACCGCGACCCTGCTGATGCTGTTGGTCGTCGTGCCGGTTATCGTCATGACCTTCCTCTTCGCCTGGAAGTACCGCGCCTCCAACAAGGATGCCGTGTACACCCCGAAGTGGTCGCACTCCACCAAAATCGAAGTGGCAGTCTGGACCATTCCGGTACTGATCATCATTGCCCTGGGTTACATCACCTACAAGTCGACCCACGAGCTGGACCCGTATCGTCCGCTTGAATCCGACGTCAAGCCGATCACTATCGAAGTGGTCGCGCTGGACTGGAAGTGGCTGTTCATCTACCCGGAACAAGGCATTGCCACGGTCAACAAGATCGTGTTCCCGACGAACACTCCGGTCAATTTCAAAGTGACCTCGGACGCCGTGATGAACTCGTTCTTCATCCCGGGCCTGGGCGGCCAGATCTACGCGATGGCCGGCATGCAGACCAAACTGCACCTGATTGCCAACCGTGACGCTGAAATGGACGGTATCTCCGCCAACTACAGCGGCGCTGGTTTCACCGGCATGAAATTCAAAGCCATCTCTACGACTCAGGAGCAATTCGACGCCTGGGTCAGCGAAGTCAAAAAGGCACCTAAACAGCTTGAAAAAGCTGAATACGAAGCCCTTTCCAAGCCAAGCCAGAACAACCCAGTCGAGCTCTACTCCTCGGTCACGCCGAACCTGTTCCAGATCATCGTCGACAAGTACGAAGGCATGAAACCGGGCAAGCCGCTGAAGCACGAGAAGAAAGAGAAAGAAGTGGCCGCGACGCAAGGATCGGACATGAACTCGCATTCAGCTGCCGGGGCAGAGGAGTAAACGATGTTTGGTAAATTAAGTTGGGAAGCGGTCCCGTTCCACGAGCCGATCGTGATGGTGACCATCGCCATGATCGCCCTCGGTGGTCTGGCGCTGTTCGCTGCAATCACCTACTTCAAGAAGTGGACTTACTTGTGGACCGAGTGGCTGACGTCGGTCGACCACAAGAAAATCGGCGTGATGTACATCATCGTCGCCATGGTCATGCTGCTGCGCGGTTTTGCCGACGCCATCATGATGCGTACCCAGTTGGCCATGGCCACCGAGGGTTCGCCTGGCTACCTGCCACCTGAACACTATGACCAGATCTTCACCGCTCACGGTGTGATCATGATCATCTTCATGGCGATGCCATTCTTCACCGGCCTGATGAACCTTGCAGTGCCGCTGCAGATCGGCGCGCGTGACGTTGCGTTCCCGTTCCTGAACTCCCTGAGCTTCTGGCTGCTGGTGTCCGGCGTTGTGCTGATCAACCTGTCGCTGGGCGTCGGCGAATTCGCCAAGACCGGTTGGGTTGCTTATCCACCGCTGTCGGGTCTGCAATACAGCCCTGGCGTGGGGATGGACTACTACATCTGGGCGCTTCAGCTATCCGGGTTAGGTACGACGCTGACGGGGGTCAACTTCCTCGCTACCGTGCTGAAAATGCGTACCCCTGGCATGAAGCTGATGGACATGCCGATCTTCACCTGGACCTGCACCTGGGCCAACGTTCTGATCGTGGCTTCGTTCCCGATCCTGACCGCTACCCTGGCACTGCTGACGCTTGACCGTTACATGGATTTCCACATTTTCACCAATGAACTTGGTGGCAATCCGATGATGTACGTCAACCTGTTCTGGGCATGGGGCCACCCTGAGGTTTACATCCTTATCCTGCCGGCATTCGGCATTTTCTCGGAAGTCATCTCGGCCTTCACCGGCAAGAAACTGTTCGGCCACCACTCGATGATCTACGCATCGGGCGCAATCTCGATCCTGGGCTTCATGGTTTGGCTGCACCACTTCTTCACCATGGGTTCGGGTGCGAGCGTCAACGCCTTCTTCGGTCTGGCGACGATGCTGATTTCGATCCCGACGGGTGTGAAACTATTCAACTGGCTGTTCACCATCTATCAGGGCCGTCTGCGTTTCACCA
Organism: Pseudomonas sp. TWP3-2; assembly: GCF_049897765.1. NCBI lineage: Bacteria > Pseudomonadati > Pseudomonadota > Gammaproteobacteria > Pseudomonadales > Pseudomonadaceae > Pseudomonas > Pseudomonas sp. TWP3-2. Next base: position 154,804 of record NZ_JAFCWW010000005.1, read on the forward strand.
GCCAGGTTCTGTGGACCCTGGGCTTCATGGTGACCTTCGCCATCGGCGGCATGACTGGCGTACTGCTGGCCATTCCGGGTGCTGACTTCGTGCTGCACAACAGCCTGTTCGTGATCGCTCACTTCCACAACGTGATCATCGGCGGCGCGGTATTCGGTTACATCGCAGGTTTCGCGTTCTACTTCCCGAAAGCGTTCGGCTTCAAGCTGCACGAAGGCTGGGGTAAAGCAGCGTTCTGGTTCTGGATCACCGGTTTCTTCGTCGCGTTCATGCCGCTCTACGTACTGGGCTTCATGGGCATGACCCGTCGTCTGAACGCCACCACCAACCCTGAGTGGGTACCGTACCTGTACGTTGCCATGTTCGGTGCGGTGATGATCGCTGTCGGTATCGCTTGCCAACTGATCCAGCTGTACGTATCGGTTCGTGACCGCAACAAGCCAGAGAACATGTGCGAACACGGTGACCCGTGGAATGCTCACACTCTGGAATGGTCGACCTCGTCGCCACCACCGTTCTACAACTTTGCCGTGCTGCCTAAGGCTGACTGCATCGACCCGTTCACCGAAGCCAAGGAAAACGGTACTGCGTACCAGGCTCCGGCCAAGTACGAGCCGATCCACATGCCAAACAACACCGCTACCGGTGTGGTCATGGGCGCTCTGCTGACCGTGTTCGGTTTCGCAATGATCTGGCACATCTGGTGGCTGGCCATCGCAAGCCTGGTCGGTACTGTTGTGTACTTCGTGATCCACGCTGCACGTGATGACCAGGGCTATATGGTTCCGGTTGAAACGATCGAGCGCATCGAAGCCGAGCAGCACAAGCGTCTGGTCGCGGCAGGGAAAATCCCGGCCTCCGCCACCCGTGTTGAAACCTCGTTGGAACAGGCTTAAACCATGTCGAATTTAGTGACCAATGCTGGACACGCCCATGGTGAACATGGGCACGATGACCATCACCACGATTCGGGCGAGATGACCGTATACGGTTTCTGGCTCTACCTGATGACCGACTGCATTCTGTTTGCATCGATCTTCGCGGTATACGCGGTACTGGTAAACAACGTCGCCGGTGGCCCGTCGGGCCACGACATCTTCGAACTGCCATACGTGCTGGCCGAAACGGCTCTGCTGTTGTTCAGTTCGATCACCTACGGCTTCGCCATGCTGGCGTTGTACAAAGGTAAAAAGCAGCAGGTTCTGGGTTGGTTGTTCATGACCTTCCTGCTGGGCGCAGGCTTCATCGCGATGGAGATCAACGAGTTCCACCTGCTGATCTCCGAGGGCTTCGGTCCTAGCCGTTCGGGCTTCCTGTCCGCGTTCTTCACCCTGGTCGGTACCCACGGTCTGCACGTTTCGGCGGGTCTGATCTGGATGGGCATCATGATGTACCAGGTGCAGAAAAAAGGCCTGACGGCGACCAACAAGACCCGTCTGAGCTGCCTGAGCCTGTTCTGGCACTTCCTGGACGTGGTCTGGATCTGCGTATTCACCGTTGTTTATCTGATGGGGACTATGTAAATGGCTAACGCACATTCCCACGACGACGCCGGCCACGGCAGCGTCAAGTCCTATGCGATCGGCTTCATTCTGTCGGTAATCCTGACGGTGATCCCGTTTGCTCTGGTCATGTACCCGACGCTGCCGAAGTCGATCACGCTGATGATCGTCCTGGCATTCGCCGTGATTCAGGTGATTGTTCACCTGTATTACTTCCTGCACCTGGACCGTTCCGTTGCGCAGCGGAACAACGTGATTGCGTTCGTCTTCACGGCCATCGTGATCGTGCTGTTGGTCGGCCTGTCGCTGTGGATCATGTTCAGCATCCACACGTTCATGATGGCGAAGTGAGGTAGACCCGATGTCGCTCAAGCACTTTATCCAAATCACCAAACCGGGGATCATTTTCGGTAACGTGCTTTCTGTGGCAGGCGGGTTCTTCCTGGCCTCGAAAGGGCATGTTGATCTGGCCGTGTTTCTGGCAGCCATGATCGGCACTTCCCTAGTTGTGGCCTCCGGTTGCGTGTTCAACAACTGCATCGACCGCGACATCGACCTGAAGATGGAACGCACCAAGAACCGGGTGCTGGTGCAGGGCTTGATCTCCCTGAAACTGGCCCTGATCTATGCGACCGTCCTGGGTGTTCTCGGCGTTGCGTTGTTGTACAAAGTGGCCAACCCGTTGGCGGCTTTGTTCGCCGTGATCGGCTTCGTGATCTACGTCGGCTTCTACAGCCTGTACCTCAAGCGCAAGTCGGTTCACGGCACGCTGGTGGGCAGTCTGTCGGGCGCCATGCCACCGGTGATCGGTTACGTGGCCGTGACCAACAGCTTCGACATGGCCGCGCTGACCCTGCTGGTGATGTTCAGCCTGTGGCAGATGCCGCATTCCTACGCCATCGCGATCTTCCGCTTCAACGATTACCTGGCCGCATCGATTCCGGTGCTGCCAGTGAAGCGCGGGATCAAAGTGGCCAAGAAGCACATCCTGCTCTACATCCTGGCGTTCCTCGTGGCGACCTTGATGCTGACCTTCAGCGGCTACGCCGGCATGAGCTACCTCGCCGTCGCCGCGGCCATGGGCATGTACTGGTTGTACATGGCCTGGACCGGTTACAAAGCAGTGGATGACACGGTCTGGGCACGCAAGCTGTTCGTGTTCTCGATCTTCACCATCACCGCGCTGAGCGTCATGATGTCCCTGGACTTCAAGGTGCCGGCCGAACTGCTGGTGACGTACGCGCCGTAAGGTTCGAACGTGGTAAGAAAAACCCCGCCATCAAGAGATGCGCGGGGTTTTTTGTTGATATCTGCTCATTTGAAGAAGCAGTTCTCGCCTATTCGTCTATAAGCAAGTTAACTATAGTCCGGCGATGCGAATCCAATTTTTTGAAACCACCGTGTTCACCGCGACCGTCGGGCAGTACCTGGCCGACGATGAGTATCGTGCGCTGCAGACGTACATGCAGCTCAATCCCTCAGCCGGCGATGTAATGCCCCGTACGGGAGGCTTCCGCAAGCTGCGTTGGGCTGATGCACGCCGAGGCAAGGGCAGGAGGGGCGGGTTGCGAGTTATCTATTATTGGCTTATGAATGATGGCCAGTTTTGGATGTTTGCGATTTACGACAAAGATGAGCTTGAGAATTTGAACGCCGAGCAAGAGAAGGCGCTTAAAAAAGCCATAGAGAATGAGTTGAAAACACGAGGTACCCCATGAAAAAGCGCGACCTGTTTGCAGAGCTGATGCAGGGCGTTGACGAGATGGCGGCTCAACGCGAAGGCAAGATCACTTTGCGCAATACGGTTATCGAGGACAAGCCCGTTCCCGAAGTCGGCGCTCAGGAGATCGTTGCGCTTCGAGAGAAGCTGCATATGTCCCAGGCAGTTTTTGCCAGGCGAATCAGAACCAGCCCCAGCACTCTGAGAAATTGGGAGCAGGAAAAGTCCAAACCCAATGCCCAAGCGGCCTTGTTGATTCGTCTGGTGGAGAAATTCCCGGACATGGTTGATCGGTTAAGTGCCGTGTAATCATGCATACAACTTGAGCTAAGCCCCGTATTTCTTAAGAAATACGGGGCTTTTTGTTGTTCGAATTCTGGATGTTTCAGGCACTCAGCGAGGCGTAAGTAGAGTAGCTATAGCCCGAAACAACTAGCTAGAAATCGACAGGTTGCGGTTGCTTGGCAAAAGCCCTAGATTCGGATCCAACTACACGCATCGATCACGAGGCTGGGCGACATGACTGAGAGGATGACCTGCGACGAACGCTTCATTGCCCTGGCAAAAGAGCTGAATTACGACATCAATGGCGAGAACACGGTGGGTGGTAACTACGCGCCGCTGGTTCGTCACCATGACGAGTTGTACATCAGCGGCATGGTGCCACGCGCCGACGGCAAGATTCAGTACCCGGGCCGGGTGGGGCAGGAGTTGACGCTTCAGGATGCGCAGGCAGCGGCGAGCATCAGCGCCATGCGGTGTCTGGCCTTCATCGTCGATGCCGTGGGTTCGCTGGATAAGATCAAGTCGTTGCTGCGGGTCACGGTGTATGTGAAGTCCACCGCCGATTTCGTTGATCTGAGTGAAGTCGCCAACGGTGCTTCGGATGTGTTCAGCCATGTGCTGGGTGATGTCGGCCGACACACGCGCACCACCGTCGGCGTGTATCAGTTGCCGAAAAACGCCGCTGTCGAAGTCGACATGATCGTGGCGCTGCTGCCGTCGGCCTGATTGCCAGCCTGAAAAAAAAGCCCCGCCCTGAATCTCAGGGCGGGGCTTTTTCGTCAGCGCCGGGCTTACTGAACGGCGATGCTGTAGCCATCGAACGCGGTCTGCTGTTGCAGGGCGGTGATGATGTTTTTGCGGTTGATCGCCTGTTCGGTGCCGGCGTTGTCGACGAAGGTTTCGCCGTCCAGCTCGGCTTCGTCGCCTTCACCAACGAAAGTGAAACCGAGGAATTCCAGCGCTTCCCGGTCCATGCTCAGGCGCGAGCGCGGCGTGCGCAGCGGCAGGGTCACGCTGATGCCATCCTTGCTGATGCTGAACACTTCGGCTTCTTTCTTCGCGCGCGCGGTTTTGCTCTTGCCGCTGCTCGGATTGCTGATCGCCTGATGCGTCTGGTTCAGCACTTTCAAGGCCAGACCGTAGACGATTTCCTGAAACGCCGGATCGTCTTTGAAGCTGGACAGAATGCGGCTGATCGGGAATTTGCTGCTCAGGTCTTCAAGGGCAGCGATATCCGCAGCTTCGGCGTCCTTCAAGCGCTTGAGTTCGCCCATAAGCTCATAAGCCTGATCGTCATCAAAGCGGTCGTGAGCCTGACGGATCGCCGCGCGCAGATCGCGAATCTCATCGCTTTCGCGCGACGACTGGAACGCGTCCAGCACCATCTCGCTGATGATCTTCGCCTGTGGGATGTGTTGTGAAAGATTGATGGAGTTTTCGTATTCCGCTTTGGACGACTGGGTGACTACGGATTCAGCGGTGTTGGAATCGGACATTGAAATTTCACTACTTCTTTAACTTGAGTTGAGACGAGAAAGCACGGGGTCTTTTTCAGGCCGCCTAATTTAGGGGAGCGGGGCGTGCTTGTCACGGAGCAACGGGCCTGCGGTCGGGTTTTTTTCCCAGTCGCCTAGCGAGTGCCCAACGGAGGGCGTTGCGCCTGAAGCGTTCGCAACAGCCAGTAGAATTTCAGCGAGCGCGTGCTGATCAGTCCGCAGACAAATCCTGATACGACGGCCTTGAGCAATAAAATTTGCGAAGTGGAAGATTGCTCGGGATGCACATCGTCCTGATAGCCGAAGTAGTAGTTCACCGTAAAAAACAGCAGGTACAACATCAATACCTTCCAGGTGCCCGGTACGATCAATCCAGTTTCCGCATCGTCCAGCGTCACGCCTCGGCGCGAGAAAATCAGCCATGCCGAGACTGCGCCAAGCAACATGGCGCAGAGCCAACAGCTCAACGACAGGCCAGGATCGAGATTCAGATTTAATGAGAACAGCGACCAGGCAATCAGCACCAGCGGGGTCAGTAGCAGGGCGAATCGGCTTTCATGGTGGGGCGTACGGGCCTTGAGGCCGCAATACAGCAGAAACAGCAGAATCGCATAAACCCACAAAGGGGTGTTTTGCAGAATGGCGAGCATTGAGCGGCTTCCATGCTAAATAACTAAAGATACGTAATCAGACCGATCAAGATGCCGTGCATCGAAATGATGCCCGGCCATGGTCACCTTGCATATTGACCGCGGGGCCGCTCCATCGCAATCTCGGATGTCTTGAACCCCACGCTGGAAAAAAATGCCTCGGCGCCCTCACGCCCGGCGCGTAATACCCACGTGATGTCCGGGTTTTCGCCGATCACCCGTTCAACCAGCGCACGGCCGATGCCAGCCCGGCGGTGCTGTGCGTCGACAACCACCATCGACAGATAACCGTTGGATAACCCATCGGTTATGCCGCGGGCGAAACCTGCGATCTGGCCATTCTTCAGTGCAACTGCGGTACGTTGGGAGTTACGGATCAATTGCGCGAAGTATTCGCTGGAACCGACGCGATGACCCCAGCCATGCGCGCCAAGAAACAGTCTCACGGCTTCGAGTTCGGAGGGCAGCAGGTCGCGAATAATCAATTCGTTGTTCATCCGCTAATCAGTTCCTTGCCGGCAATCTTCGAGCGATATAACGCCTGATCGGCGCGGGCCATCAGTCCGGTCTGCTGTTCCTGATCGAAGCGCTGGACCACCCCGAAACTCATGCTCACCCACCAGTCCCAGATACCGTCACTGATCAGCTCCAGAATTGTGTGCCACACGCCTTCGTTGAGATCCGTCATGTTGAATTTCAACGGATCGATGTTCGATGCCTCACCCATCATCGCGCCCCTGGTCGTGCTGATATCAAAGTGATTTGCCCGTGCAGGAGATTAGTGCATACCGGGTGAGCGCGACTAGGGTCTGCCCCACGTCTGCACTGCAAACTCGACGAACCGCCGCAATTTCGGCAAACGGTAGCGATCCTGAGCGTAGAGCAGGTGCATCGGCCGGCTCGGCGGTTGGTAGTCGGGGATTACCGTCACCAGTTTGCCGTCGCGCAGATCCTGTTCCACCAGCGCATCGGGCAGCATGACGATGCCCATGCCGGTGCGCGCGGCCTGATGCAACCCGGCGGAGCTGTTGAGTAGCATCGGCCCTTTGACATCGACCATCACTTCGCCGTCCGGCCCACTTAGGCGCCATTCTTTCTCGACCGACTGCCAGTCATCGCCGGCAGGGTAGGCGAAGGACAGGCAGTCATGCTGACGCAAGTCGTCGGGTGTGAGCGGCATACCGCGTCGCGCCACGTAATCCGGGGAGGCGCACACGGTCAGGGTGTAGTCGATGAGCGGCCGGGCGATCAGATTGGTCGCTTCGAAATTGCCCAGTCGAAATGCCACATCGAGGCCATTTTCCAGCAACTCCGGACGCCGGTTGGTCAGTGCTACATCGAGTTTGAGCTGCGGGTATTGCAGTGAGAATTCGCTGAGTGCCGGGGCCAGACGTTCGACGCCGAAGGTTAGCGGTGCGGTGATGCGCAGAGTGCCGCGCGGCTCATCGAGGGTCTGTTCGGCCAGACGCTCGGAGTCTGCGACCAACCCGAGGACTTCCAGACAACGCTGATAGTAAACGCTGCCGAATTCGGTAAGCCGTTGGCGGCGCGTGGTGCGTTGCAGCAGTTGCACGCCGAGCCGTTGTTCCAGGGCGCGCAGGTGATTTCCGACCATGGTCGTGGACATTTCGCACTGCAACGCGGCCGCCGTCATGCTGCCGGCTTCCACGACTTTGACGTAAACGCTCATCGACTGGAACAAGTCCATTATCAAGCTCCGCTTTTAAATGATTGAAGTTTTGCCGAGTTTACCCAGTTCAGGTGGATAACCATACTGCCAGTACACCGAACCTGCGCTGGAGTAGACCAACATGACCGCCGCCCTGATGAACACCTATCAACCGCTGGCCCTGAGCTTCACCAAGGGCCTGGGCACGCGACTGTGGGATCAGGCCGGTCGCGAGTATCTGGATGCGGTGGCCGGTGTGGCGGTGACCAATGTCGGCCATTCACATCCGCGGATCGTCTCGGCCATCAGCGAGCAGGCCGGACTGTTGCTGCACACCTCCAATCTGTACAGCATCGACTGGCAGCTACAACTGGCGCAGAAACTCACACAACTATCGGGGATGCAGCGCGCGTTCTTCAATAACTCCGGGGCGGAGGCCAACGAAACGGCGTTGAAGCTCGCGCGGTTATTCGGCTGGCGCAAAGGCATCGAACAGCCGCTGGTGGTGGTCATGGCCAACGCTTTTCATGGCCGCACCTTGGGCACCTTGTCCGCCAGCGATGGCCCGGCGGTACGCTTGGGTTTCAACGAGCTGCCGGGGGATTTCGTCAAAGTCCCGTTCGGCGATCTGGCCGCACTGGAAGAAGTCCAGCAACGGCACGGCGCGCGCATCGTGGCGATTCTGGTCGAGCCGATTCAGGGTGAGAGCGGGGTGCAACTGGCGCCACCGGGTTACCTCAAAGCCCTGCGTGATCTATGCAGCCGTCACGCCTGGCTGCTGATGCTCGACGAAATCCAGACCGGCATTGGCCGTACCGGCCGGTGGTTCGCGTTTCAGCACGAAGACATCGTCCCCGATGTCATGACCCTCGCCAAAGGCTTGGGCAACGGCGTGCCGATCGGCGCATGTCTGGCGCGGGGCAGGGCGGCGGATCTGTTCACGCCGGGCAGTCACGGCAGCACCTTCGGCGGCAACCCGCTCGCCTGCCGGGTCGGCTGCACCGTACTCGAGATCATCGAAGAACAAGGCTTGCTGGAAAACGCCCGGATTCAAGGTGAACGCTTGATCACTCGGCTACGCGCAGAACTGGCAGACAACCCGAATGTGCAGGCGATTCGTGGCCAAGGCCTGATGATCGGCATCGAGCTGAAACAGCCGATCCGTGATCTGACACTGATCACGGCGCGCGATCATGGGCTGCTGATCAACGTCACCCGCGGCAAAACCATCCGGCTGCTGCCGCCGCTGACGATTGATGAGCGAGAGGTGGGGATGATTGTCAGAGGTGTGGCGCGGGCGCTGGATTGTCGGTAGCCACCCGCATTATTCCGGATAATCCGACAAATCCGGTGCGAGCATCCGGGTCTTCGGGGAGCCGTTCGAGTTGTGTTGGAATATCTCGCGCGGCTGCCCTTGCTCATTGAAAAACACCTGGCCAATCCCCGCCGAATTCCACAGTCGCTCACCCGCTTCAGCATGTTCCGGCACATACGGCACGATGCGCATGCGCCTGCGTTTGGTCAGCCAGTTGAGTGGTGAACGTGGTGAGTAGAGCCAGCGGTTGAGGCGGTCGAACCATTCCAGCAGGGTCTTGGGGAATTCGTTCTTGATGCCGCTGCTGGTGATCTGCCAGATGCGCGGGCCGGCCTTGCGGTGTCGGATAAGCACTTCGTAGACGAAGGAATAATGCACATCGCCGGACAGCACCACGTAATTGCCCGGTGTACGCGTGTGTCGGAAAATGTTCAGGATCACCTGCGCGGCACCGCGATGGGCCATCCAGTTTTCCGCGTCGACCAGCAGTGGAAAGCCACACCAACTGAATATCCGCTGCACGGTTTCGATCAGCTTCACGCCGAAGATCGGCGCCGGGGACACGATGATCGCCGAGGGGTGATCGAGCAGCTCCTGTTGCAACTCGCTCAAGGCTTCCCAGTCGAGCAATCCCGATGGCTGTTTGAGCGCCATTTCGCTGCGCCAGCGCCGGGTGCGAGTGTCGATCACCACCAGTGCCGGGCTGGTCGGCAACACGAAGTGCCAGTGTTGAAAACGCAGCAGCTCATCGATCAGCGCGTCCTGCACCGGGCTGTCTAGATAACGGTCGTCGCCGCTGGCGCTGAGGCCTCGTGTTCTCTCCAGCAACGTGCCGAACGCGTCGGGGTTATTGCCCCATCCCTGACACAACATGTAGGCGATCAGCGCGTTGCCGATGATGCGTTTGGAGAACGGATGGCCGTAGGCGGTTTCCTCCCATTGCGCGGAAAGATTCCAGTCATCGGTAATGTCGTGGTCGTCGAAAATCATCAGGCTCGGCAGATGCGCCAAGGCGCGCGCGACGTTGCCCAGGCCTGCGGTGAAGGCATTGATCCGAGTCTGTTCGAGGGCATAACGCTTGGCGCGCTCGGGTGTCAGCACCGGCGGCTGCGGCTCGATCAGCGTCCACGGCGTCGGCGACCACACCAGCATGTACATCGCCATGACTTCGGCAAATGTCACCAGGTGATTGTCGGCACTGCTGCTGGTGAAAATCGGCTTACGCGCACCACCGAAAAATCGCTCGCGCAATGTCTCGTTGCTCTCAAGCGCCGGTAACAAATCCGCACGGTGGTAGTAGCTGGCCGGGTGTTCATAGAGTTTCGCGCTGTCACTGACCACCGCACCTTCGAGGTGTTCTTCAAACAGCCCGAGACGTTCGATCAGCGCATGAATCGCGCGCAGCATCGGCCCGGCGACATCGTCGGCGTAGACCTGATCGCCGCTCATCATCAACAGCGCGGGGCGTTGTTGCGGATCGGTTTCGGCCGACAACAGTTGATCGACGCACAGCAAGCCATCGGCTGCCGGGTGATGCGGTTTACGGCAGGAGCCGTGCAGCAGTTGATCGATGCGCGAGCGAATCACGAAATTCGGGCAGATGGCATCGGCGTAGAGCAAGTGCGCAGCCCAATCGGCGATCCCGGTTTTGCCGTCGATCAGCAAGTCATAGTCGATGCGCGTGTCGCAGGGCAGGGCGCTTTCGAGAACGACATCAATCAGATGCACGAACGCGCGGGCGCCTACAGGAATGACCGTGCATTTCGTCTCGTCGAGAGGAATATCTCCCACACCTTGCAGACGCAAAGTCAGCGACAGCGGGCGAGTGCCCACCAGCCACATCACGCAACGCGCAGGTTCCAGCCGCCGCAACAGCGGGCCGGCCAAAACCGGTGGCAACGGGTTCAATTCATCAAGCGATCGGGACATTCAGGATCAAGGCTCTGGGCGCGCAGGCCGGCGATGATAGCGCAGCCGGCGCCCATTGCCCTTAAGCGAGGCTTAAGATTCGCTTTTCTTCAACTTCAGATCGAGCCGGTTGAAGGCCTCCAGCGAAAGTGGACAGCCAGATATCAAAATAGTAGCTTCGCGCCACTTTCTTCATCTGCGTAACGGACTACACATGCCTACCGTTTCTTCTGTCTCACGCCTGCTCGGCGCGTTCCTCCTCGCCATCGTAATGACCCCGGCGCTTGCCGACCGGGATGAAACCCCGGAGGTCGCCTGGAAGGGATACCTCTCCGATTGTGAGCGTTTTCAGCAAGTAGTGAACAACGTTCAAAACGGGACCATGACTGCCAGGGAAGCGATGGTCCGCGTCGATAACTTGAATCAAACTGTTTTCGCCCATCACGAGCAACTCGCCCAGGCAAGCCTTGCCTCTCCAGAGTATGCCCGTTGCAAAAACGTCATTGCCCAAGCGACCGAGATCTGGCACAACGAACATTACGTCCAGGACAAAGAGATTCTACAGCAAGCCTTCGCGTCACAGGCCGAGCATTTGGAGTCCCCGCAGTACAAGCGCGCCCGCGCTCTGGGCTTTAGCGACGTCGGCGAACTCGGCAAGCTCAAGGAACTCGCCCGGGATTCGGAAACGGATGGTGAAGCATATCTGAAGACGTTGATGATTACGGTCGACTGGGGCTGCGGCCGACATTTCCGCGCTGTGCGCTACGTCAAACCCTATGTGATCTACACCGCCCATCCCGATGAGGGCAGCTGCGCAATCTATAGAGAGGTCGCGGTGCTGGGTGGAGAACTGGTGGAGAGGGGCGAGACCATCGATCAGGAAGCGGTTTTTCAATACGTGGGATGGAAGAAGCTGGAAGGCCCTGGTGGGTTTCCCATCGACATTCGAGTGGTAAAAGTGCGGGAGTAATCCGGAGGGCAGTTTCTTCAGATCGCGTGTCTGATTACAGAATGTCCTTCAAATAACCTTTGAGCGCGAGGAGCGGCGCATCGAGCTGCTCCATCGTCTGCGCGTGGCTGAGCTCGGCGGTCAAGCGTTGCAGCTCACGCCCGAGCGGCTTGTCTACACCCCCCAAGGCGCTCAGCGCCAGACTCAGGCATTCATTCAGCTTGAGCTGAATTGTCTCGACATCGCCACGCCGCACCAGCAACTCGAAAACGTCGCGGTCGTAATCACCCATCACCAGATCATCGCGCAGAATGGGGCTGACGCCTTCTTCCTCGTAAGCGAGTTTCAGGCAGAACAGGGCGACGGCTTCCAGTGACAATTGCATGGTGCAAATCCTTCGGGAGTTAGGGTTTGGAGCACGGGATCAAAAGATTCGGGCCGCGATTGTAGGAACGTGGCTGGGCTTTTTCCAACCCGATGTTTCAAAGCCCGTTTTTTGAGAAGTATCGACTCGGCGCATCGCCCAGCACACGCCTGAAAACACTGGTGAACGCGCTGGGGCTGCTGTAACCCAGATCGGTCGCGACGCGCGTGATTGACTCGCCGTTGCCCAGCCGTACGACGGCCATCAACAGGCACGCCTGCTGACGCCATTCGACGAAACTGATACCGGTCTGTTGGCGAAACAGTCGGGTGAAGGTACGGCGGCTCATGCCGACTTGCCGGCACATGTCGTCAATGCCGATTTCCAGCGACGGCTGTTCGAGCAATCTGCGACAGGCCCGAATCAGCCGTGGCTCGCTAGGCAGCGGCGCATTCAGCGACAGCGGTGGCATGTCGGCGATCTCATGCAGCAGCAAGCTCATCAAGTGACCGTCACGCTGCTGCTCGGCATACAGCGCCGGCACGTCAATCGCGCGGATCAGCAACTGCCGCAGCAATGTCGAAACGCCAAACACCTGACAATGCGCTGGCAGCCCGACTCGCTCGACGGCGCTCGTGCGGATGTAAGTATTGAGCATGGTCACCGGCCCATTCATGCTCATCTCATGCGGCACGCCCGCCGGCACCCAGATCGCCCGCTGCGGCGGCACCACCCAATTGCCCTGATCGGTGAACACCGTAATCACGCCGCAAGCCGCATAGGCAAATTGCCCGCGTTGATGGGTATGCAGCACAAAGTGCTGACCGTCTCGATAGTCATTGGCCGTGACCACCGCATCGCGGGGAATGTTTTCGTGAAGATCCAGTTCAGTTTCGCGCATGGCCCGAATTTAATGATGTGTGACCTGATAGTGCAAGCGAGCCAGTGCACTGATTGCCCATAGTGACGGCTTGGTTGGCGCACACAGCCGCCGACCCTCACATCTGGAATCAGAGCGCGATGCAAAAGAAACACTTGGCCTTGGCCATATTGGTGACAGCAGTCTGGGGGCTGAATTTTCCAATCACAAAGTTGGGACTGGCCGCAGTTGATCCACTGTTGCTGACGGCGCTGCGCTTTACCTTGGCGGCATTACCTTGGGTGTTTTTTGTGCAGCGTCCAGCAATCGCCATCGGTTGGTTGGCTGCATATGGACTCATCTTCGGCGTCGCAATGTGGGCGCTGATCAACCTCGGCATCGAAATGGGCGTGCCGCCAGGAACCGCCGCGCTGTTAATCCAGTTCAGTGCTTTTTTCACTTTGGGTTGGGGCGTCTTGCTGTTTCGCGAGCGCCTGAGCCTGGGACAAATTGCCGGCGTAATACTTGCCGCCCTTGGCTTGATCAGCATCATCGTCGCCAGCCCCGGACACGCGGCAACGGTCGGCTACGGATTGTTGCTGGTGAGCGCATTCAGCTGGAGCGTCGGCAACGTCATCATCAAACAGTCGAAAGTGCGCGAGATGTTTGCCTTCGTAGTATGGGCCAGCCTGTTTCCACCGATCCCGTTGCTGATCCTCACTTGGCTCGCGCATGGAACAGCGCCGTTTACCAATCTGGTGACGCACTTCGAGTGGATGGCCGTGTTCTCGCTGTTGTTCCAGGTCTACGCGGCAACGCTGTTCTGTTACTGGGGCTGGAACCTGTTGCTGCGCGAATACCCGGTGTCGAAAGTTGCACCGCTTTCGTTGTTGATTCCGGTGTTTGGGATCGCGGGGTCGATGCTGATGCTTGGGCACAGGATTGAGTTTAGTGAAGGGGTTTCGATTGGGTTGATTTTGACGGCGTTGGTGGTCGGGATGGTGAAGGGGCGGGGGAATTTCCGAGCCCGTATGTGTCTCAAAGCCTCAGGGACCCCAGCACCTCCTGAGTCTCATCGCTGATGGAACGCGTTGCTAATGGGGAGCGGGGACGGATACCTTTCAAATGTGGCGTTATAAGTGTTACAGGTGTTACGCAATAGCTTAAGTGACTGTTTATAAAGGACAAAACTGACGTAACACCTGCGGGCGGCTTACCTTGTGTCTGGTGTAACACTGCGGAACGGTGTTACGGGATTTTAAGATCCCCTGTTGTAAAAAACCTGCAGGCGCATGGCCCAGGCTCAGACTTTTCCTAAAGACTTGCCCCCGCCCTGTGCGCTAGTCTTTCGAAAACTATTGAACGCTTCGATCTCTTAATTGAGGTTTTTGATTGCACGACAAGGACGACGAATGACTCCCTCCGCTCGATTGGGTGACAAGCATGTCTGCCCATTGCCCGGCCACGGCACCACCCCGATTGCCTCCGCCAGTGGCGACGTAAATATCAACTTTATGGGCTCCGCACGTGTCGGCGATACATGTGGTTGTGGTGCCGTAATAACCACAGGGTTTCCATCGATTCAGGTTAATGGCCGTCCTATGGCCCACTTGGGCAGTCCTACCAGCCATGGCGGAACCGTCATCACCGGGTCAGGTGATGTGGGGGGCGGGTTTGTGATGGGCAATTCTGGTGGTGCAACCATCATCAACTTCATGGCACTTGGAGCGTTCCGCCCAGATGGCACCGTGGACGATGAAAAGATGGCGACCTTGCTCGCTGACCCAAATTTGAAAGAGAAGGCTCTGGCGGCGAATGCTTTGGTAGATCCGCAGGCCAGCACCGAACAACCTGAAGTGAAGGCAGAGCCAGAAGCACCCACTACGTGCAAAGACCCTGACATGATGGAGCAACTGGCTGGATACATTGCCGGTGAGATGAACCGCAATATCAAAGACCCAGCAGTCTTGGAAATGAAAGAGCTCAACAGCTTCGATCCTGAGGCGGAAACCAAGAAATTTATGGAGCTTCCGCTCTACCTGCGTCTAGGGCAAGACCCCCAGTTTTACAATATGGCACTGGGGAAAAAGGCGAAGGCTTTCGCCATCTGGACGAAACAGGTGGGTCAGGGTCAGGATTGGGACCACAAGAAAGAATTGGCCCAACTGTTTGGTGCCCCTTGGCACAAACAAGGGGCGTATGACTTCTACTACGACATCTGGTCGAACATTCATTATGGGTATGTTGGCTTAGCCGGTGGACTCTCTGACAGCGTGCAATTGGACGGTGCTGGAGTTGAGCAAATAGGCTCAGACAGTTGGCGCTTCCTCCAAGACCCTAAGAGGTTTAATGGCCCGCGAAGGACGGAGGGCGTCGAAGGAATGCGAGCATGGGACGATGCACCTGATAGGGTGTCAATCATGCTCGGAATGGAACTCTACAAGGAGTATCCGAACGGCGGTGTCACTGCACGAATCATCATGGACAAGGTATTGGCAGTGCCAATTGCTGACTGGGGTACAGGGGTTCAAAAACATGTCTGCAAGTGAAAAGCGATCACGACACATTGGGCGGTGGATAGGGCTGCTTCTCATTGGTGTGGTGGCATGCTGGTACGTAGCAATACCGCGAGTTGTCGTTTTCTACTCAAAAGACGGTACCAAGAAAATTAGTTACATCCTGAACACGCAGCACATCATCGTTCGCGGTGAACTGTTGCCTGGAAAGACAACGGGCGACGTAGGACATATCTTTCCGGACGATGAGTTTTTCATGCGTCTGGACTGGTGGAATGCGAAGGGCTTGAACCGTTGCGTCAGCATTGCTCCTCAATGGCCGACAACGGAAATTCATATTGACCGTAACGGCGAGATTGACTCCAGTGAAGGCAGTGGCACTGATAGAGAGCGATTGAAAAGTTGCAAGTAGGATTTAGCCAAGCATGCTAGTGAGCGGATCTCCGATCGGATTCTCTGGCCAGACGAATATTTCAACGATGTCAGTTGCTTGCAGAGGCTATGGCTAGGGCAGGTGATAGTATCCGCGTTGAATGAGATAGATGTTTTGCCATTGCTAAAGTGGCCTAGGTTTTGTAGTCGCTGGGTGGCTGCTCGTGTCTATTTCTGTCCGTCGCGAGAGTCAGAAAAGGTCTTGAGGCTGCCGTTCGGATTCAATCCATTGAATGCACGAACGCGTCGCGACTCGGGTGTGGCGAAATGCTACCATCCTGTTTTTTAAATTGTTGTGTTTATGAAGGAGCGGAAAATGGCATGGAAAATTAAGCTAGAGGACGCACCTGATCATTTTGGTGACTGTATAAATATAAGTTCCTCAAAGCCTAACTGGAATGATTTCGGGTTTAATTTTCATGCCTCAGTATATTTTCACTATAAAGGCGAGATGATATTTTTGAGTGCATATGTATTGCCTCTGAATATCAAAGAGCAAAAACCGTATAATTATCTCACCGGTGCGCCTCCAGGCGAATTGAAATATTTCGTTAGCCTTCTGTCCAATCCAGAGCAATATAGAAGTTTAGCTAGCAAGCTGTCGGGCGACGCTTTTATATACTTACTAAAAGAACTGCATGAGGTGTCCTACGATCGCTATGTAGGTACTGGGAAGTACGAGCATGTGATCCAGATTGAACCTTTCAGGCTCGGGGTGCTTCGTGATCAAAAAGCCTATTTGTCATTGATTAATGGATTTGCTGGTGCCTATGTTCAGCCACCTATAGGTGATGCAAAAACTCCTTTTAGTTTCTCAACTTTGCTCCCTGGTACGGAAAACTTTGTGAAACTTGATGTTGGTTTTCGTCATCATGAGCATTTTGACGACAGGGTGCACTGCCTAATAGGAGTCAATGGCACAGGAAAAACTAACTTGCTTGCTCGATTGGCCGTTGAGGCAGCGTCCCTATCCAATAAAAAGCAAGATGGTCCACCGACGCAGCTATATTCTGAGAATAAAAAGCTAGTACAGTATGATAGCTCTGCTCTAGATTTTGCTGATGACTTTAGATTTAATCGCGTCGTTTCGTACTTCTCTGATCCTTCTTCAGCTCTCCCGCGCTTCAGCAGTGTTGGTGCTTTTGAGTATCATGCATTCAATACGACTGCAAAAAAAGAAACAAATGAATTTCATCAAAATCTTTCTTATTTGTTAGTGACTCTGCTAAGAGTTACGGATGATAGGTTTAATCAAGCCAAAAGCAAAATTTTTACAGAAGCATTGTCTGGCATTATGCCTATGGATTTGTTAGCCATTCCCGTATCAGAAGATTGCCCGGAATATTGCTGCGTAGCGGATAGCGAAGGAAAAAAATGGAGTTTTATAAACCAGATGAACGGTGAGCAACGTTCGCTGGATATTCTAGGAACAATCGATTTTACCAGAGAGCCTAGTTTCTTAAGCGCTGGCTCAAGGCGTGCTATAGATTTGAGTAGTGGGCAACGCAGTATGTTTCACTTTGCGCTGCATTTCCTGACACTTGCTGGCTACGGTACGTTACTGATAATTGATGAGCCAGAAACATATCTTCACCCGAATCTTGTCAGTGATTACATGATGTTTCTTTATAGTATCTTGGAGCTGACGTCATCGATGGCTATCATAGCCACACATTCCGCCTACGTCGTTCGTGAAATTCCTACGCACTGTGTTCACATTCTGGAGCGAAAAGGCTTAACTGCGTCAATCAGTAGACCTTACCTTCAAACGCTAGGTGCAAATGTAGCTGAAATATCTCTGGCAGTTTTTGGTGATAGTACTGTTGATGCTTATCATCGTAAAATTAGCGAAATGCTCGCCAAGACCAATATGAGCTTTGATCAGATAGTGGAGGGTTACAAGGATATTTTTAATATTGAGATGCTTGTGGAAATCAAGGATAGGATTTCAAATCCGGAGGAGTATGATTAACCATGCAGTATTTCAGTCATGTGCAAGCTATCGACGATTTAAAAACTCTCAAATCTTTAACCCTTGGTTATGCGTTCCTGAATGGTACCTACAATGCAATACATGATGCGTACTCTGACTATTTAAAAAGTTTCGGCTCGCCTCACCTGAAAGCTATTGGTTTGTCTAAAGATCAAAAAACATGCTTGCATGCAGCATATGAAGGTGGTGCAAAAAAATATGGGCTCGATTGGATCCCTAAAGTGCGAGATGTACTCATCGGATCTTGCCCTATGTGCGGAAACTCAGCAGTTGGAACCGTGGAGCACTACCTACCTAAGACTCCATTCCCGGAGTTCTCTGTCTTTAGTTGGAATCTCGTACCGTCATGTAATTCATGTAATCAGAAGCGAGGCAGCAAGCATGCGAATGGGGTGAGGCACAAACTGCTACATCCGATTTTTGATAAAGACATTTTTACCAGATTGAAACTCGTAACCAACTTCGATGTGTCCGGAGCGGTCACAGAATTTGAGCTTGGGTTTAATGAGCTTGATTTTGACTCAGACGAGCAATCTCGAATTCAAGCGCACATTATGATCTGTATTGATCGGCGGGCGTTTAAACTTGCGACCAATGTTCAAATCAGCACCATGGCGGCGCGAGTTGCACGGAAAAAAGAAGCGGTATGGAAGGCCGTCATAGAGGAAGAACTGGATATCATGCACGCGGCAAATTTGGGGTGTGGCTGGGGCGCGTCATGCCTCAGGGGACTTCTTGAAGTAAATCAAACCCAACGAAGTGCTATCCTGATCCCAAAGCTCTTGTAATGGCTAGCGGCGATTGCGTACGTGACTCCTTGAAGCAGCTTGGACATTTTTCCAAGTCAAGGAATTGGGGACGGATTTATTATTCAAGGAATTGGGGACGGATTTATTATTGGCCACAGTCGGCATCAAAACATTTGATCAGTCTGAAGCACTGGCGAGAGAACATGGGAGTACAGCCTGATATCTGAGGTCGTGCATCACATCGTCAAGTTCGAGCCGCTTTCCGAAAACTCACGAAGCTTCGCAAACACCCAAAACCCAACATACTCGGACGGGTGTTTGTACAGACGCCGGTAGTAGCAATCCCAGTAACTGATCATGCGTGCTTGCGTCGTGTGAAAGTACGCCGGATTGTCGCGAATGAAACAACCGTAAAGCTCGGGATCGAGCATCGGCAGATGCGCTTCAATGGTTTCTAGAATTTCGATGACGTACTCGCCCGTCAACTGCAGCACGAACGGGACAATCCACGTCTCATGCACTGAGAGAATCCGCTCCAGATGACGCTGGCGCACATGACCATCGTGGTGTCGTGTCAGAAGACACGAGTACAAAATGCTCTGGGTTTCAGTCAGGTGGGGAAAGGCATCCTCATAATCATGAGGATAGATCCGGTAGGGGATGGATAATTTCTCGTCATCGACTCGGACTTCTATGAATCGATGCGTTGCCACGCGCGTCTGGCCGAGCTGGCCCATAACCTGGTCGAGAGCTTTCGCTTCTTGTTTAAGGCATGACGGAAACACTTGGTGTTCACGCGGCATCATCACTCACTGAATCCTTCCAATTCCTTCGGCAACTCAGACAGGTCGGGTGACGCTACCCACTTTCCTCCAGACGAAAAAAAGGCCTTGCTAAGCAAGACCTTTCTTAATTTTGGTGCCCCGAGGGAGACTCGAACTCCCACTCCTTTCGAAAACGGATTTTGAATCCGCCGCGTCTACCAATTCCGCCATCAGGGCTCAATGGCGGCGAAGTATAGAGATGAGATTACCGTCGGTCAATCAGGTACATAGAGAATTTTCACTATTTCGGCTAGACTTCCGGCCCCTGCTAGACGAACCCCATCATGCGCGTTGCTGACTTTACTTTCGAACTCCCTGATTCGCTGATCGCCCGCCACCCTTTGGCCGAGCGTCGCGGTAGTCGCCTGTTGACCCTGGATGGGGTCAGCGGCGCCCTGGCACACCGTCAATTCACTGATCTGCTGGAGCATTTGCGTCCGGGCGATCTGATGGTGTTCAACAATACCCGGGTGATTCCGGCGCGCCTGTTCGGGCAGAAGGAGTCCGGCGGCAAGCTGGAAATCCTCATCGAACGCGTGCTCGATACCCATCGCGTGTTGGCGCATGTGCGTTCCAGCAAGTCGCCGAAGCCGGGTTCGAAGATTCTCATCGATGGCGGTGGTGAAGCAGAAATGCTTGCCCGCCACGATGCGTTGTTCGAGTTGGGCTTCAGCGAAGAAGTGCTGCCGCTGCTCGACCGCGTCGGGCACATGCCGTTGCCTCCTTATATAGACCGCCCGGACGAAGGTTCGGATCGCGAGCGCTATCAGACCGTGTACGCCGAGAAGCTCGGTGCGGTGGCGGCGCCGACGGCGGGGCTGCATTTCGATCAGGTGCTGATGGAAGCGATTGCCGCCAAAGGCGTCGAAACCGCGTTCGTCACGCTGCACGTTGGCGCCGGTACGTTCCAGCCTGTGCGCGTCGAAAAACTCGAAGATCACCACATGCACACCGAGTGGCTGGAAGTCGGCCAGGACGTGGTTGATGCGGTCGCCGCGTGCCGTGCGCGCGGTGGTCGGGTGATTGCCGTGGGCACCACCAGCGTGCGCTCGCTGGAAAGTGCCGCGCGCGATGGCGTGCTCAAGCCGTTCAGTGGCGACACCGATATCTTTATTTTCCCGGGCCGGCCGTTCCATGTGGTCGATGCCTTGGTGACCAATTTCCATTTGCCCGAATCCACGCTGTTGATGCTGGTTTCGGCGTTCGCCGGTTATCCCGAAACCATGGCCGCCTACAAGGCCGCCGTCGACAACGGATACCGCTTTTTCAGCTACGGTGATGCGATGTTCATCACCCGCAATCCCGCGCCGACTGCCCCTAGTGAATCGGACCCAGAGGAAACAGTATGAGTCGCACCTGTCGTATGTCGTTCGAGCTGCTTGCCACCGATGGCAAGGCTCGCCGTGGTCGCCTGACCTTCCCGCGTGGCACCGTTGAGACCCCGGCTTTCATGCCGGTGGGTACTTACGGCACGGTCAAGGGCATGTTGCCGCGTGACATCGTCGCCACCGGCGCAGAAATGATTCTGGGCAACACCTTCCACCTGTGGCTGCGCCCGGGCACCGAAGTGATCAAGGGTCACGGCGACCTGCATGATTTCATGCAGTGGAAAGGCCCGATCCTGACCGACTCCGGCGGCTTCCAGGTGTTCAGCCTTGGCGCCATGCGCAAGATCAAAGAAGAGGGCGTGACCTTCGCTTCTCCGGTCGACGGCTCGAAAGTCTTCATGGGCCCAGAAGAATCGATGCAGGTTCAGCGCGATCTGGGTTCGGACGTCGTGATGATCTTCGACGAATGCACGCCGTACCCGGCTGACGAAGACGTCGCTCGTGTGTCGATGGAGCTGTCGTTGCGCTGGGCGCAGCGTTCGAAGAATGCCCACGGCGAGAATACCGCTGCACTGTTCGGTATCGTGCAGGGCGGCATGCACCAGGATCTGCGCAAGCGCTCGCTGGAAGGCCTCGACAAGATCGGCTTTGATGGCTTGGCCATCGGCGGTCTGTCGGTGGGCGAGCCGAAACACGAAATGATCAAGGTGCTGGATTATCTGCCGGGCCTGATGCCGGCTGACAAACCTCGTTACCTTATGGGCGTTGGCAAACCGGAAGATCTGGTTGAGGGTGTGCGCCGCGGTGTGGACATGTTCGATTGCGTGATGCCAACCCGTAATGCCCGCAATGGGCATCTGTTCATTGATACCGGCGTGCTGAAGATCCGTAACGCGTTCCATCGCCATGATGATTCGCCACTGGATCCGACCTGCGATTGCTATACCTGCCAGAACTTCTCGCGCGCTTATCTGCATCATCTGGACAAGTGCGGCGAAATGCTCGGCAGCATGCTCAATACCATCCACAATTTGCGCCATTATCAGGTGCTCATGGCTGGTTTGCGCGAGGCTATTCAACAGGGTACATTGGCCGCCTTTGTCGATGCCTTCTACGCCAAACGCGGGCTCCCCGTTCCGCCTTTGGACTGAGTTTTCTGACCCCAAGATTCAACATTTGCAACTGGAGTGCTAAATGAGCTTTTTTATCTCTAACGCCATGGCTGACGCTGCTGCACCGGCAGCTGCCGGCCCAATGGGCGGCGGTTTCGAGTGGATTTTCCTGGTCGGCTTCCTGGTCATCTTCTACCTGATGATCTGGCGTCCACAGGCCAAGCGCGCCAAAGAGCAGAAGAACCTGCTGAGCAGCCTTGCGAAGGGCGACGAAGTGGTCACCACCGGCGGCATCGCCGGCAAGATCACCAAAGTGGCCGATGACTTCGTGGTTCTGGAAGTTTCCGACACCGTGGAAATGAAGTTCCAGAAAGGCGCCATCGCTGCCACGCTGCCAAAAGGCACGCTGAAAGCGATCTAAAGGTTTCAACTTCTACTCAATCGACGGGGCGCGCAAGGCGCCCCGCGTTCATAACGGGCGGCGTGATGCTGAACAAATACCCTCTGTGGAAATACATTCTGATCCTGGCGGTGCTGGCGGTCGGTCTGATTTATTCCGCTCCCAATCTGTATCCTGATGACCCGGCCATTCAGATCAGCGGCGCCAGCACGGCTCTGCAAGTCAATCAGGCCGATCTGGATCGCGTCAGCACTGCGCTGAAAGAATCCGGGATCAACGTCAAGGCTTCGAGCCTGGCGGCCAACGGCAAGGGCGGTCTGATCCGTCTGAGCAAGGCTGAAGACCAGCTGCCGGCCAAAGACGTTGTACGCAAGGCGCTGGGTGATGACTACGTCGTCGCACTGAACCTGGCTCAGACCACCCCGCAATGGCTGCGCAGCCTTGGCGCGCACCCGATGAAACTGGGTCTGGACTTGTCCGGTGGTGTGCACTTCCTGCTCGAAGTGGACATGGACAAAGCGCTTGATGCACGCCTGAAAGTCTACGAAGGCGACGTCAAGAGCCTGTTGCGCAAAGAGAAACTGCGTTATCGCAGCCTGCCGCAACTGGGCGGTGCCATTCAGTTGGGCTTCAGCGATGAAGATTCCCGCGAACAGGCCCGTGCACTGATCCGCAAGAGCTTCAACGATTTCGACATTGTTCCGGCCGATCTCAACGGTCAACCGGTGCTGCGTCTGGCGATGACCCCGGCCAAGCTGGCGGAAATCCGTGAATACTCCATCAAGCAGAACTTGACCACGGTACGTAACCGCGTCAACGAGCTGGGTGTTGCCGAACCGATCGTTCAGCGTCAGGGTGCCAACCGTATCGTGGTTGAGCTGCCGGGCGTGCAGGACACTGCCGAAGCCAAGCGTATCCTCGGCAAGACGGCCAACCTTGAATTCCGTCTGGCCGCTGAGCCTGGCGCTTCGAAAGCCACTTCCGAAAGCTTCGAGTTCCGTGAGGGCAACCGTCCTCCGGCGCAGATCGAACGTGGTCTGATCATCACCGGTGACCAGGTTACCGACGCCAAGGCCGGTTTCGGCGAGCACGGCACGCCTGAAGTGAACATCCGTCTGGATGGTCACGGTGGCGAGCTGATGAGCCGCGCAACCCGCAGCAACGTCGGTCGCAGCATGGCGGTGATCTTCATCGAGCAGCGTCCGGTTACCACTTACACCAAGCAAGTGGTCAACGGCGTCGAGAAAGACGTGCCGGTTCAGACGTTCAAGGAAGAGAAGAAGATCATCAGTCTGGCGACCATTCAGTCGCCGCTCGGTGCTCAGTTCCGCATCACCGGTCTGAACGGTCAGGGCGAGTCGTCCGAACTGGCGCTGTTGCTGCGTGCCGGTGGTCTGGCCGCGCCGATGTACTTCGCTGAAGAGCGCACCATTGGTCCGAGCCTGGGTGCCGACAACATCACCAAAGGTATCGATGCATCGCTGTGGGGCATGCTGTTTGTCTCGCTGTTCATCATCGCCATCTACCGCTTCTTCGGTGTCATCGCCACTGTCGCTCTGGCGGTGAACATGGTGCTGCTGCTGGCGCTGATGTCGCTACTGGGTGCAACGCTGACCCTGCCGGGTATCGCCGGTATCGTATTGACCATGGGTATGGCGGTCGACGCCAACGTGCTGATCTTCTCGCGGATTCGTGAAGAGATCGCCGCCGGCATGACCATCCAGCGTGCAATCAACGAAGGCTTCGGCCGGGCATTCACCGCGATTCTCGACGCCAACCTGACTACGTTGCTGGTCGGCGGGATTCTCTTTGCAATGGGCACCGGCCCGGTCAAAGGTTTCGCAGTGACCATGTCCCTCGGGATCTTTACCTCGATGTTCACGGCCATCATGGTGACCCGCGCAATGGTCAACCTGATCTTCGGCGGACGTGACTTCAAGAAGTTGTGGATTTAAGGGGCTGCCATGTTACGTACAATCAACTTCATGGGCGTTCGCAACTTCGCGTTCGGCGTCACAGTATTCCTCACCGTGCTGGCCTTGTTCAGTGTTGCCACCAAGGGCATGAACTGGGGTCTGGACTTCACCGGCGGTACGCTCATCGAGCTGACCTACGAGCGTCCGGCCGATGTCACCAAGGTGCGTGAGCAATTGGCGACCTCGGGTTACCACGAAGCCATCGTGCAGAGCTTCGGTGCGACTACCGATCTGCTGGTGCGCATGCCGGGTGAAGATCCGCAGTTGGGTCATCAGGTAGCGGAAGCGCTGCTGAAAGTCGGCGGCGACAACCCGGCGACGGTCAAGCGTGTCGAGTTCGTCGGCCCGCAGGTCGGTGAAGAACTGCGGGACCAGGGCGGCCTCGGCATGCTGCTGGCGCTCGGCGGTATCCTGATTTACCTGGCTTTCCGCTTTCAGTGGAAGTTCGCGGTAGGCGCCATCGTTTCGCTGATCCACGACGTGATCGTGACCATCGGTATCCTGTCGTTCTTCCAGATCACCTTCGACCTGACGGTGCTGGCGGCGGTACTGGCGATCATCGGTTACTCGCTGAACGACACCATCGTGGTATTCGACCGGGTACGTGAGAACTTCCGTGTGCTTCGCAAGGCTACGTTGATCGAGAACATCAATATCTCGACCACCCAGACCCTGTTGCGCACCATGGCGACTTCGATCTCCACTCTGCTGGCGATTGCTGCGCTGCTGTTCTTTGGCGGTGACAACCTGTTCGGCTTCTCCATCGCGCTGTTCATCGGTGTGCTGGCGGGTACTTACTCGTCGATCTACATCGCGAACGTGGTGCTGATCTGGCTGAACCTGACGACCGAAGATCTGATCCCACCGGCTAACACCGAGAAGGAAGTCGACGACCGTCCATAACGGCCATCGGTTTCCCGGCTGTCAGCCAAAAAAGGCGCGAGTTGAACTCGCGCCTTTTTTTATGCTCCAAGGCTGGGAGAAGCGCGGGCGCGTCCCGCATGTGATGGTCAGGAGGTTCATGTGAACAAGTCGTTGCTGGTTGGTGCGGTATTGGGTGCTGTCGGTGTGACTGCCGGGGGTGCTGTTGCCACCTACAGCCTGGTTAAAAGCGGCCCTGAGTATGCGCAAGTGTTGGCCGTTGAGCCGGTGAAGACACAAATCAAGACGCCACGTGAAGTGTGCAAGGATGTCGCAGTGACCCGGCAGGCGCCGGTCAAGGATCAACATCAGATTCTCGGCACCGCGATTGGTGCGGTAGCCGGTGGTTTGCTGGGCAACCAGATTGGCGGCGGCACCGGCAAGAAGATTGCCACGGTGGCCGGTGCGGTCGGTGGCGGTTACGCCGGCAATAAGGTGCAGGAAGGCATGCAGAATCGCGACACCTACACCACCACGCAAACCCGTTGCAATGCGGTGAACGACATCAGCGACAAGGTCGTTGGCTATGACGTTCGTTATTCGCTGGATGGCAAAGAAGGCAAGGTGCGCATGGATCGTGATCCGGGCAACCAGATTCCAGTCGACAAGGAAGGTAAACTGGTTCTGTCGCAGAACGAGCCAGCCCAGTGATCGGCTGATCGCTTAAAGAGAAGCACCCTTCGGGGTGCTTTTTTTGTGCTCGGTTTTTTCGGTTTCAGCAGTTCGCAGGCATAAAAAAAGCACCCCGAAGGGTGCTTTTTGCGTTTCGCGGGAAGCTTAGCGCTTCAGCGAAGGCGGCAGGTGCGGCTGGATCGCCGTCAGAACTGCTTTGAAGCATTTGGTGTTGCCGGCAACGATGTGGCCTTTTTCCAGGAAGTCGTGACCGCCAGTGAAGTCGCTCACCAGGCCGCCGGCTTCTTGAATCAGCAGGGCGCCAGCAGCCATGTCCCACTCGGACAGACCCGACTCCCAGAACGCATCGAAACGACCTGCGGCCACGTAGGCCAGATCCAGGCTCGCTGCGCCAGCGCGACGGATGCCGGCAGTCTGACCAACCAGAGCGCGGAACATGCCGAGGTAGTTCTCGAGGTTGTCCATCTGGTCGTCACGGAACGGGAAGCCAGTACCCAGCAGAGCGCCGTCGAGGCTGGTGCGACCGCTGACGCGCAGACGACGACCGTTCAGTTGAGCGCCGCGACCACGGCTGGCAGTGAATTCTTCCTGGCGAACCGGGTCCAGAACAACAGCGTGTTCCAGGCGACCACGGTATTTGCAGGCAATGCTCACAGCGAAATGCGGGATGCCGCGCAGGAAGTTGGTGGTGCCGTCCAGCGGATCGATGATCCACAGGTACTCTTCGCCTTCGATGCCGGTACCGGCGTGCATGCCGGTCTCTTCGCCGCGGATCGAGTGATTCGGGTAAGCCTTGCGCAGCGCGTCGATGATTTTCTGCTCGGCGGCGCGATCCACCTCGGATACGTAATCCTTGGCGTCTTTTTCGTCGACCTTGATGGTATCCAGGCGCTCGATGGAGCGGAAGATCAGTTCACTGGCGCTGCGGGCGGCGCGCAGCGCGATATTCAGCATGGGCTGCATGGATGTGTCACCTAAGGTTGTTAAAGAAAGCCGCGCATTCTATCAGAACTTTTCTTCAGGTGAAGGTCGCTGTTCGCTTTCATAGCTTAACGGTAGGCTGTTCTGTAAGATTTGCTCCCCTTTCCCCAGTCCGAGAGCGCCCGCCGTGCTGCAAAATATTCGTGTCGTCCTGGTCAATACCAGCCATCCCGGCAATATCGGCGGGGCCGCGCGCGCCATGAAGAATATGGGGTTGTCGCGACTGGTACTGGTCGAGCCGCGCCTGTTTCCGCACCACGAAGCCGATGCCCGCGCCTCCGGTGCTGGCGACATTCTGGAAAACGCGCAAGTCGTCGCCACTCTTGAAGATGCACTGGTCGGCTGCAACCTGGTACTTGGCACCAGCGCCCGTGATCGCCGTATCCCGTGGCCGCTGCTGGATCCGCGCGAGTGCGGGACCAAAGTGGTCGAGGAGGCCGGGCAGGGCGCGGAAATCGCTCTGGTGTTTGGTCGTGAAGATTCCGGCCTGACCAATGACGAGCTGCAGCGATGTCACTTTCACGTACACATTCCCTCCGATCCGGAGTTCAGTTCGCTGAACCTCGGCGCGGCGGTGCAGGTGTTGAGCTACGAAGTGCGCATGGCCTGGCTGGCGGCACAAGGTCAGCCGAGCAAGGTCGAGAAAGAAGAAGTCGCCTCGGTGAAAAGCGCCGAGCTGGCGACCATGGACGAGTTGGAGCGATTCTATGAGCACCTGGAGCAGACGCTGGTGGCCATCGAATTCCTCGATCCCGAAAAGCCACGGCACTTGATGGCGCGCCTGCGCCGGTTGTACGGACGCAGCTCGGTCAGCCGGGCGGAAATGAATATATTGCGTGGCATCCTCACGGAAACCCAGAAAGCGGCCCGTGGTGAGCTTCTTAAGCGGAAGGATTAATGATGTTCGAGCGTTTGCGTGAAGATATCCAGAGCGTATTCCACCGAGATCCGGCGGCGCGTAACGCTTTTGAAGTCCTGACTTGCTACCCCGGCATGCATGCCATCTGGATTCATCGATTGGCCGGTATGCTGTGGCGCAACGACCTGAAATGGCTCGCGCGGCTGGTGTCGAACTTCGGTCGCTGGTTGACCGGGATCGAGATTCATCCGGGGGCGAAAGTCGGTCGGCGCTTCTTTATCGATCACGGCATGGGCATCGTCATCGGCGAAACTGCCGAGATCGGCGATGATGTGACGATCTATCAGGGCGTGACCCTTGGCGGCACGAGCTGGAACAAGGGTAAGCGTCACCCTACGCTGGGTGATGGCGTTGTAGTCGGTGCGGGCGCGAAGGTGCTCGGCCCGTTCACCGTCGGTGCTGGTGCGAAGGTCGGTTCCAATGCGGTGGTGACCAAGGAAGTGCCGCCGGGTGCAACCGTGGTGGGCATTCCGGGGCGGATCATCATCAAGTCCGATGAAGAGCAAGACGCCAAGCGCAAAGCGATGGCCGAGAAGATCGGTTTTGATGCCTATGGTGTCAGCGAAGACATGCCCGACCCGGTGGCCCGCGCTATCGGCCAGTTGCTCGATCACCTGCAAGCGGTGGACGGGCGTCTGGAAGGCATGTGCGGTGCGTTGAAGGATCTGGGCAGCAATTACTGTGCGAAAGATCTGCCCGAGCTGCGCGAAGAAGATTTCGCCTGCGTCAAAGGCAAGGACGAAACCAAGACGCACTGATGCGCCCTGCAGGGCCTGCCGCCGACCGGTGTGCCATTACGCCGCAGACCCTGCTATGATTCGCGCGCTCTTTTGCGGGTAAACCTGACTAAAGTACTAGGTCTTAAAGTTGACTTAAATACTCGGGAATTGCATACTCGCACCCATTCCGAACTCCGTGGTAATTGTCCATGCGACTGACTACAAAAGGCCGATACGCCGTGACAGCCATGCTTGACCTGGCGTTGCACGCGCAGCACGGGCCGGTGTCCCTGGCCGATATCTCCGAGCGCCAAGGCATCTCCCTGTCCTATCTCGAACAGCTTTTCGCCAAGCTGCGCCGCAGTAACCTGGTTTCCAGTGTTCGCGGCCCGGGCGGTGGTTACCAGTTGTCCCGCGACATGCAGGGCATTCAGGTAGCTCAGGTGATCGATGCGGTAAACGAATCGGTCGATGCCACCAAGTGCGGGGGGCAGGGTGATTGCCATTCCGGCGACACTTGCCTGACCCATCATCTGTGGTGCGATCTGAGCCTGCAGATTCACGAATTTCTCAGCGGTATCAGCTTGGCCGACCTCGTAACTCGCCGTGAGGTACAGGAAGTGGCCCAGCGTCAGGATCAGCGCCATTGCAATGGCAAGGCGCCGCGCCTGGACAAGATTGAAGCGTCCGCCGTCGAATGACAGCCAAAGAGCTAGCGGCACGCCAGCCAGCCTGATTTAGGAGATAGTCCATGAAATTGCCGATTTACCTTGATTACTCAGCGACGACCCCGGTCGATCCGCGCGTTGCGCAAAAAATGAGTGAATGCCTGCTGGTCGACGGAAACTTCGGTAACCCGGCGTCCCGTTCCCACGTGTTCGGCTGGAAAGCCGAAGAGTCCGTCGAAAACGCTCGTCGTCAGGTGGCCGATCTGGTCAACGCCGACCCGCGTGAAATCGTCTGGACCTCCGGTGCTACCGAGTCCAACAACCTGGCAATCAAGGGTGCGGCACATTTCTACGCCTCCAAGGGCAAGCACCTGATCACCACCAAGATTGAGCACAAGGCTGTCCTCGACACCATGCGCCAACTGGAGCGTGAAGGTTTCGAAGTGACTTACCTCGAGCCGCAAACCGATGGCCTGGTTACCCCGGCGATGATCGAAGCGGCGCTGCGTGACGACACCATCCTGGTTTCGGCCATGCACGTGAACAACGAAATTGGCACCGTCAACGACATCGCCGCCATCGGCGAGATGCTGCGCGCCAAAGGCATCCTGTTCCACGTCGACGCTGCTCAGTCCACCGGCAAGGTCGACATCGACCTGTCGAAGCTGAAAGTCGACCTGATGTCGTTCTCTGCCCATAAAACTTACGGCCCTAAAGGCATCGGTGCGCTGTACGTCAGCCGCAAGCCGCGTGTGCGCATCGAAGCGACCATGCACGGCGGCGGTCACGAGCGCGGCATGCGTTCCGGCACTCTGGCGACCCACCAGATCGTCGGCATGGGCGAAGCCTTCCGTGTAGCCAAGGAAGACATGGCTGCCGAAAACGTTCGCATCAAAGCCCTGAGCGACCGCTTCTACAAGCAGGTCGAGCATCTGGAAGAGCTGTACGTCAACGGCAGCCTGAACGCCCGCGTTCCGCACAACCTGAACCTGAGCTTCAACTACGTTGAAGGCGAGTCGCTGATCATGGCGCTCAAGGATCTGGCGGTATCGTCCGGCTCGGCCTGCACCTCGGCTTCGCTTGAGCCTTCGTACGTGCTGCGCGCCCTGGGCCGCAACGACGAACTGGCACACAGCTCGATCCGCTTCACCTTCGGCCGTTTCACCACCGAAGAAGAAATCGACTACGCCGCGCAGAAAGTCTGCGAGGCCGTTACCAAGCTGCGCGCTCTGTCGCCACTGTGGGACATGTACAAAGACGGTGTCGACATTTCGAAAATCGAGTGGGCGGCACACTGATTTCAAGTCGCCGCGAACCAGCCCTGCGGACTTCGGTTGCGGGGCCCAAAGAGCGACTCTCTGATGAGTGAGGAATAAGCATCATGGCTTACAGCGAAAAGGTCATCGACCACTACGAAAACCCGCGTAACGTCGGCAAGATGGACGCCGAAGATCCGGATGTCGGCACTGGCATGGTCGGCGCGCCAGCGTGCGGCGACGTCATGCGTCTGCAAATCAAGGTCAACGATCAGGGCGTTATCGAAGACGCCAAGTTCAAGACCTACGGTTGCGGTTCGGCCATTGCTTCCAGCTCCCTCGCCACCGAGTGGATGAAGGGCAAGACCCTGGACGAAGCCGAGACCATCAAGAACACTCAGCTGGCCGAAGAACTGGCCCTGCCGCCAGTGAAAATTCACTGCTCGGTACTCGCTGAAGACGCTATCAAAGCGGCTGTTCGCGATTACAAGCAGAAGAAAGGCTTGATCTGAATTCCAGGATTTGGCGACGAGTAAGGAGTCACCGATGGCTATCAGCATGACAGAAGCGGCTGCTCGACACGTGCGACGCTCCCTTGACGGGCGCGGCAAAGGTGAAGGGATTCGTCTGGGGGTTCGTACCACAGGCTGTTCCGGCCTTGCCTACGTGCTGGAGTTTGTCGACGAGGTGGTCGAAGAGGATCAGGTGTTCGAAAGTCACGGCGAGAAAGTGATCATCGACCCGAAAAGCCTCACTTACCTGGACGGCACCGAGCTCGATTTCGTCAAGGAAGGGTTGAACGAAGGCTTCAAGTTCAACAATCCCAACGTACGCGGTGAATGTGGCTGCGGCGAAAGCTTCAACATCTGAGGCTAGTCGTGGGTATTCCTTGTCATTTCGCTTTATTCGAGCTGCAACCGAGTTTCCGTCTGGATCTCGAGCAGTTGGCCACGCGCTATCGTGAGTTGGCGCGCGGTGTTCATCCTGACCGTTTTGCCGACGCTTCCGAGCGTGAGCAGCGGTTGGCGCTCGAGCAGTCTGCACGACTGAACGAGGCCTATCAGACGCTCAAGAGTTCGCCCCAGCGCGCGCGTTACCTGCTCGCCATGGGCGGTCGTGAGCTGCCGCTGGAGGTCACGGTGCATGATCCGGAGTTTTTGCTGCAACAGATGGAGTTGCGCGAAGAGCTCGAAGATCTGCAGGACAGCGCCGATCTGGACGGTGTCGCGGCGTTCAAGCGTCGTCTGAAAACCGCTCAGGATCAGTTGAACGAAAGCTTTGCAGCCTGTTGGGATGATGCGGCGCAACGCGAACAGGCCGAACGCCTGATGCGGCGCATGCAGTTCCTCGACAAGCTGTCCTACGAAGTGCGCCAGTTAGAAGAGCGCCTCGACGATTAACCCAGTGCCGCTCCGGTCGCACGCCTGATATACAGATAAGTCCTGATCACGATGGCCCTACTGCAGATCGCCGAACCCGGCCAAAGTCCTCAACCGCACCAGCGTCGTCTGGCTGTGGGGATTGACTTGGGCACTACCAATTCGCTGGTCGCTGCGTTGCGCAGTGGTCTTTCCGAGCCGCTGGCCGACGCTGACGGGCAGGTCATCCTGCCGTCCGCCGTACGCTACCACGCCGATCGCGTCGAAGTCGGCGAGTCGGCCAAGCTGGCCGCATCCTCCGATCCTTTGAATACCGTGCTGTCGGTCAAGCGCTTGATGGGTCGTGGTCTGTCCGACGTCAAGCAATTGGGCGAGCAACTGCCTTACCGTTTTATCGGTGGCGAGTCGCACATGCCGTTCATCGACACAGTACAGGGGCCGAAAAGCCCGGTCGAAGTCTCCGCCGATATCCTCAAGGTGCTGCGTCAGCGCGCTGAAGAAGCGCTCGGCGGCGAACTGGTCGGTGCGGTGATTACCGTTCCAGCCTACTTTGATGATGCTCAGCGCCAGGCTACCAAGGATGCGGCGAAGCTCGCCGGTCTTAACGTACTGCGCTTGCTCAACGAGCCGACTGCTGCGGCGGTTGCCTACGGTCTGGATCAGCACGCTGAAGGTCTAGTGGCGATTTATGACCTGGGCGGCGGTACTTTTGATATTTCGATTCTGCGCCTGACCGGCGGCGTCTTCGAAGTGCTGGCCACCGGTGGCGACACCGCGCTGGGCGGCGATGACTTCGACCACGCAATTGCTGGCTGGATCATCGAGAGCGCCGGTTTGTCCGCCGACCTCGATCCGGGCGCGCAGCGCAGCCTGCTGCAAACCGCTTGCGCGGCCAAAGAAGCGCTGACCGATACCAATAGTGTTGAAGTCGCCTACGGTGACTGGAAAGCTGCTCTGACTCGCGAAGCCTTCGATGCGCTGATCGAGCCAATGGTCGCGCGCAGCCTGAAAGCCTGCCGCCGCGCTGTGCGTGATTCCGGTATTGAGCTGGAAGACGTGCACGCTGTGGTCATGGTGGGTGGTTCGACCCGTGTGCCGCGTGTTCGTGAAGCTGTCGCCCAAGCCTTCGGCCGTGAGCCACTGACTGAAATCGATCCGGATCAAGTGGTGGCCATCGGGGCCGCGATCCAGGCTGATACGTTGGCTGGCAACAAGCGCGATGGCGGCGAACTGCTGTTGCTCGATGTGATTCCGTTGTCCCTGGGGCTGGAAACCATGGGTGGCCTGATGGAGAAGGTGATTCCGCGCAACACCACCATCCCCGTCGCTCGTGCTCAGGATTTCACTACTTATAAAGATGGCCAGTCGGCCATGGCGATCCATGTTTTGCAGGGCGAGCGCGAGCTGATCAGCGATTGCCGCTCGCTGGCACGCTTCGAATTGCGCGGCATTCCGGCGATGGTTGCCGGTGCGGCGAAGATTCGCGTGACCTTCCAGGTCGATGCCGACGGTCTGCTCAGCGTGTCTGCGCGTGAACTCGGTTCGGGCGTCGAGGCGAGCATTCAGGTCAAGCCGTCCTACGGTCTGACCGACGGCGAAATCGCCAAGATGCTCAAGGATTCGTTCCAGCACGCCAATGACGACAAGGTCGCCCGCGTCCTGCGTGAGCAGCAGGTCGACGCTCAGCGCCTGATCGAAGCCGTGCAGGCTGCACTTGAGGTTGATGGTGAGCGGTTGCTCGACGCCGAAGAGCGCATGGTTATCGACATGCAGGTGCAGGAACTCACCGAACTGATGAAAGGCACCGATGGTTACGCCATCGAGCAGCAGACCAAGCGTCTGTCGCAAGTGACCGATGCTTTTGCTGCCCGCCGCATGGATCTGACGGTGAAAGCCGCTCTGTCGGGGCGCAATCTGAATGAAATCGAGGATATCTGATGCCGCAGGTCATTTTTCTGCCCCACGAGAAGTTCTGCCCTGAAGGCATGGTTGTAGACGCTGCGCCCGGCACGTCGATCCTCGAACTGGCTCACGAACACCATATCGAGATGGAAAGCGCCTGCGGCGGCGTCTGCGCTTGCACTACTTGTCACTGCATCATCCGCGAGGGTTTTGACTCGATGGAAGAGGCTGACGAGCTGGAAGAAGACTTCCTCGATCGCGCCTGGGGTCTGGAAGCGCAATCGCGTCTGGCCTGTCAGGCTATCGTTGGTGAAGAAGATATCACCGTCGAGATTCCGAAGTACTCGCTCAACCACGCCGCCGAAGCGCCGCACTGATTGGTACTACTGTCATGAGTTATGGTTGGAATGATGTTCAACGCATTGCAGAAGAATTGGCCGAAACCAAGCCGGATGTGAATCCACTTTCTGTCAATTTCGTCGACTTGCAGCGATGGATCATGGAACTTCCCGATTTCGACAACACTTCCGGCCGTTGTGGCGAGAAGGTGTTGGAAGCGGTTCAGGCGCTCTGGATCGAAGAAGCCGACTGATCGTCCTCGCAGGTTAGGCAATACCCAAGAACCCGCGTATAATTCGCGGGTTTAATTTTTCACAAATTACCGTTTCTGGAGTTACACCATGGCTGTTCAACGTACTTTCTCCATCATCAAGCCTGACGCTGTTGCAAAAAACGTCATCGGCGAGATCACCACTCGTTTCGAAAAAGCAGGCCTGCGCGTTGTAGCTTCGAAACTGAAGCAACTGTCCAAAGCTGAAGCTGAAGGCTTCTACGCTGAGCACAGCGCTCGTGGTTTCTTCGGCGACCTGGTTGCTTTCATGATCTCCGGCCCTGTTGTTGTTCAGGTTCTGGAAGGCGAAAACGCTATCGCTCTGAACCGTGAGCTGATGGGCGCTACCAACCCTAAAGAAGCTGCTGCCGGCACCATCCGTGCTGACTTCGCTGATTCCATCGACGCCAACGCTGTGCACGGTTCGGACTCCGAAGCCGCTGCTGCGCGTGAAATCTCGTACTTCTTCGCAGCTACTGAAGTAACCACTCGCTAAGCATTGGCTTAAGAGTGAAGGTGAATCCATGACTACATCGACTGTAAAAACCAACCTGCTGGGTCTCACTCAACAGGAAATGGAAAAATTCTTCGACTCAATCGGGGAGAAGCGTTTCCGTGCCGGTCAGGTAATGAAATGGATTCACCACTTTGGCGTCGATGATTTCGACGCCATGACGAACGTCAGCAAGGCCTTGCGCGACAAGCTCAAGACCATTGCTGAGGTCCGTGGTCCGGAAGTTGTCAGCGAGGACATCTCCACCGACGGCACCCGTAAGTGGGTGGTGCGTGTGGCGTCCGGCAGCTGCGTCGAGACCGTGTACATTCCCCAAGGCAAACGCGGCACTCTGTGCGTTTCGTCCCAGGCAGGCTGTGCCCTGGATTGCAGTTTCTGCTCCACCGGCAAGCAAGGCTTCAATAGCAACCTCACCGCCGCCGAAGTCATCGGTCAGGTGTGGATTGCCAACAAATCTTTCGGCAGCGTCCCGGCAACCGTCGACCGTGCCATCACCAACGTGGTGATGATGGGCATGGGTGAGCCGCTGCTGAACTTCGATAACGTCGTGGCCGCCATGCATCTGATGATGGATGACCTCGGTTACGGGATCTCCAAGCGCCGCGTGACCCTGTCCACTTCGGGCGTGGTGCCGATGATCGATGAGCTGTCCAAGCACATCGACGTGTCCCTGGCGTTGTCGCTGCACGCACCCAATGACGCATTGCGTAACCAATTGGTGCCGATCAACAAGAAATATCCGCTTAAGATGCTGCTCGAGTCGTGCCAGCGCTACATGTCGTCTCTGGGCGAAAAACGCGTGCTGACCGTCGAGTACACCTTGCTCAAAGACATCAACGACAAAGTCGAACATGCCGTTGAGATGATCGAGTTGCTGAAGAACACTCCGTGCAAGATCAACCTGATTCCGTTCAACCCGTTCCCGCATTCCGGGTACGAGCGGCCGAGCAACAATGCCATCCGCCGGTTCCAGGATCAGCTGCATCAGGCAGGCTACAACGTCACTGTGCGCACCACTCGTGGTGAAGACATCGATGCTGCTTGCGGACAATTGGTAGGGCAGGTGCTGGATCGCACCCGTCGCAGCGAACGTTACATTGCCGTGCGTGAATTGAACGCCGATGGCGATCTGGCGCAGAACGCCGCGAATACAAACTAAGAGAGGATCTCTATGTCCCTGCGCTTTGCGCTGCTGTTGCTGTTGGCCAGCCTGAGTGCTGGCTGTGTCCTGTCGGGCGATTACAACCCGATGAAGACCAGCAAGGGCCGCGATGAAGCGCGGGCTGCCTACGTGCAGTTGGGGCTGGGGTATTTGCAGCAGGGCATGACCGAGCGCGCGAAAGTGCCGCTGAAAAAAGCCCTCGATCTGGACAGCTCGGATCCTGATGCGAATGCCGCGCTTGGCCTGGTATTCCAGGCCGAGATGGAGCCTGCACTGGCCGATGAGCATTTCCGCAAGGCCTTGTCTTCGCGTCCCGCCGATGCCCGCACCCTCAACAACTACGGCAGTTTTCTCTACGAAGAACAGCGTTACAAGGAAGCCTACGAGCGTTTTGAACAGGCTGCCGCCGATACCCTGTATCCTGAGCGCTCGCGCGTGTTCGAGAACCTCGGCATGACGGCGGCAAAGCTCGGCCAGCGTGATCTGGCGCAGCAGCAACTGGAAAAAGCCTTGCGCTTGAATCGTCAACAACCACGCGCATTGCTGGAAATGGCTGAGTTGTCATTCGAAGACAGGCATTATGTGCCCGCGCGTGACTATTACGAGCGTTTCAGCCTGCTTGCCGAGCAAAATGCACGTAGTCTGTTGCTCGCCGTTCGGTTGGCGAAAGTATTTGAAGATCGCGACAAGGCCGCCAGTGCGGGCCTGCAATTAAAACGACTCTATCCCGGTACGCCGGAATATCAGCAATACCTGTCGGAGCAATGATGAAAGCGGCGCATCCCGAAGTTGTAGCAGCGAATCGCGTTAACCCCGGTGAGACCTTGCGCCAGGCCCGCGAAAGCAATGGCTGGTCGCTGGCCGAAGTGGCCCTCAAGCTCAACCTCACCGTGACCTCCCTGAGCAATCTTGAAGCCGGCGCGTTCGACAAGCTGCCGGGGCATACCTTTGCTCGCGGCTATATTCGCGCCTATGCCAAGTTGCTCGGCATGGACCAGACCGCTTTGGTCCAGCAATTCGACCAGTCCACCGGCACCGATTCCCAGGGCAGCAATGTGCACGCCCTCGGTCGTATCGAAGAGCCCGTGCGCGTCTCCCATACTATTTTGCGTATCGTCAGCCTGCTGTTGCTGATCGCGGTCATCGGCGGCGGTTTCGTCTGGTGGCAGGATCAGACTTCGCAGCGCACCAAGGATTTGACCACGCTGGCGCCTGAGCACGTCGAAGTCGAAGGCGCTGACGGCACCACGCAGATTCATCCGCTGGACGAGCCGGAAGATCAGGCTGTCGAGCAAGCGCAGGCCGAGGGCTCGACTGCTCTGACACTGCCGCAATCGGAAACGGCTGCTGACGAATCGACCACCGCTGAAGCGCCTGTACCAACGACCACGCCGACAGCTCCGGTTGTTGCGCCTGTCGCACCGGTTCACACGCCCGCGCCGGTTGTAGCGACACCAGCGCCAACTGCTCCAGCTACACCAGCGCCAACCGTCACTGCTCCAGTTGCCCCGGCAGTTGCTGCTGCGCCGACCGCTGCGGTCGCCGGCCAAGGTCAGGTGCAAGTGCAGTTCGTTGCCGATTGCTGGACTCAGGTCAGCGATGGCAGTGGCAAGGTTCTGTTCAGTGGCCTGAAGCGCAAGGGCGACAGTCTCGCCGTTGCCGGCAAGCCACCGTTTGCCGTACGTCTGGGTTATGCCCGTGGCGCGCAGATCAGCTACAACGGCCAGCCGGTCGACATCGCTCCGTTCACCAGTGGCGAGACCGCTCGCCTGAAGTTGGGTCAATAAGTCATGCACGGCGAATCTCCAATCAAACGTCGCGTTTCGCGCAAGATCTGGGTCGGTAACGTACCTGTTGGCGGCGATGCGCCTATCGCTGTGCAGAGCATGACCAACAGCGACACCAATGACGTCGCCGCCACCGTTGCGCAGATCAATCGTCTGGAAGCTGCCGGCGTCGACATCGTGCGTATTTCGGTGCCGGACATGGACGCTGCCGAAGCGTTCGGCAAGATCAAACAACTGGTCAAGGTGCCGCTGGTTGCCGATATCCACTTCGACTACAAGATCGCTTTGCGCGTAGCCGAACTGGGTGTCGATTGCCTGCGTATCAACCCCGGCAACATTGGTCGCGAAGACCGTGTGCGCGCCGTGGTCGATGCCGCCCGTGATCGCGGGATTCCGATCCGCATCGGCGTCAACGCCGGTTCGCTGGAAAAAGACCTGCAAAAGAAATACGGCGAGCCGACCCCGGCCGCGCTGGTTGAATCGGCCCTGCGCCACGTCGAGCACCTGGAACGCCTGAATTTTCAGGACTTCAAGGTCAGCGTGAAGGCCTCCGACGTGTTCATGGCCGTCGAAGCCTACCGTTTGCTGGCCAAGGAAATCGTCCAGCCGCTGCACCTGGGTATCACTGAAGCCGGTGGATTGCGTTCAGGCACAGTGAAATCTGCCGTGGGCCTCGGTATGCTGCTCGCCGAAGGGATTGGCGATACTATCCGCATCTCGCTGGCGGCCGATCCGGTCGAGGAAGTGAAGGTCGGTTACGACATTCTCAAGTCTTTGCATCTGCGTTCCCGTGGCATCAACTTCATCGCCTGCCCGAGCTGCTCGCGGCAGAACTTCGATGTGGTGAAAACCATGAACGAGCTGGAAGGGCGCCTTGAAGACCTGCTGGTCCCGCTGGATGTCGCGGTGATCGGTTGTGTGGTCAACGGCCCCGGCGAAGCCAAGGAAGCGCATATCGGCTTGACTGGCGGTACCCCGAACCTGATTTACATCGACGGCAAGCCGGCGCAGAAACTGACGAATGACAATCTGGTAGATGAGCTTGAACGCTTGATCCGCCAGAAAGCGGCCGAGAAGGTCGAAGCTGACGCAGCGGTTATCGCGCGCGGCTGAGCCAACTGCAGAGCCGAACGAATTTAAGGATTTATAGTGAGCAAGTCTCTACAAGCCATTCGTGGCATGAACGACATCCTGCCCGAACAGACGCCGTTGTGGCGTTACTTCGAAGGCACCGTCTCGCGCCTGCTGGATAACTACGGTTACAAGCAGATCCGCATGCCGATCGTCGAGTTCACCGAGCTGTTCAAGCGCTCGATCGGCGAAGTGACCGACATCGTCGAAAAAGAGATGTACACCTTCGACGACCGCAACGGTGACTCCCTGACCCTGCGTCCGGAAGGCACCGCTGCGTGCGTGCGCGCGGTTCTCGAACACGGCATCACCGGCGGCGGCCAGGTGCAGAAGCTCTGGTACATCGGCCCGATGTTCCGTCACGAACGTCCGCAGAAAGGTCGTTATCGTCAGTTTCACCAGATCGGTCTGGAAGTCTTCAATCTTGACGGCCCGGATATCGATGCCGAACTGATCGTGATGACCTGGCGCCTGTGGGGCGAGCTGGGCATCCGCGATGCGGTCAAGCTTGAGCTGAACAGCCTCGGCACCAGCGAATCCCGTGCCCGTTATCGCGATGCGCTGGTCGAGTATCTCTCGGCGCACCACGACAAACTCGACGAAGACAGCCAGCGTCGCCTCAAATCCAACCCGCTGCGCGTGCTCGACACCAAAAACGTCGACACCCAAGCGGTGCTGGTTGATGCGCCGAAAATGGCCGACTACCTGGATGACGAATCCCGTGCCCATTTTGAAGGCTTGAAAGCGCGTCTGGATGCCATTGGCATTCCTTACGTACTCAACCCGAAACTGGTACGCGGTCTCGATTACTACAGCAAAACCGTATTCGAATGGGTCACCGACAAGCTCGGCGCCCAGGGCACCGTGTGCGCTGGTGGTCGTTACGACGGTCTGGTCGAGCAGATGGGCGGCAAGCCAACCCCGGGCGTCGGTTTCGCCATGGGCATCGAGCGTCTGGTGCTGCTGCTGGAAACTCTCGAGCAGATCCCGGAAGAGATCGCCCGTCAGGTCGACGTCTACCTCTGCGCCTTCGGGGAAGAAGCAGAGCTGGCCGGTCTGGCCTTGGCCGAGCGTGTCCGTGATCAACTGCCCCACCTGCGCCTGCAAGTCAATGCCGGCGCTGGCAGCTTCAAAAGCCAATTCAAGAAAGCCGACAAGAGCGGTGCGCTGTACGCACTGATCCTCGGTGACGACGAGATGGCCCAGCAAGTGGTAGGTTTCAAACCCCTGCGTGGCCAGGGCGAACAACAAAGCATTGCCTGGGATGCGCTTGCCGCTCACCTGGCCACCTGCGTCGTGCAGGGTTGAAGCTGTCCAAACAGCCGATTTAGCGATTAAGGAGTATTGGGGTGTCGAGTACCGAAGACGAACAGTTGGCGGATTTGAAGGACTGGTGGACACGCAACGGCAAACCTCTGGTCACTGGCGGCCTGTTGGCGCTGGTCATCGTGTTCGGCTGGCAGGCTTATCACAAATATCAGGGCAACCAGTCGCAAGGCGCCTCGGTGCTCTATCAGCAACTGCTGGAAACGACGCTGACCCCGGATGGCAAGCCTGACGCCGCGCGCGTTGCGGATCTGGCCGGCAAGCTCAACAGCGAATACGCCGGCAGCGCTTACGCGCAGTACGGTAGCCTGTTCGTGGCGAAAGTAGCGGTCGACAGCGGCAAGCTGGACGACGCAGCCACCGAGCTCAAGGCCATCGTCGCCAAACCGGCCAACCCGGCGCTGGGCGAAATCGCCCGTCAGCGTCTGGCGCAGGTATTGGGCGCACAGAACAAGGCTGATGAAGGTCTGAAACTGCTTGAAGGCGACGCCGACAAGTCGTTCCTGGCCACTCGTGAAGAACTCAAGGGCGACCTGCTGGTGCAGTTGGGTCGTACCGACGAAGCGAACACGGCGTATCAAAAAGCCAAGGCGGCACTGTCGGATGAAGCGGCGGTCGGTGGCCTTCAAATCAAGCTGGACGATCTGGCCAAAGGGGATGCGTGACGTGATCCGTTGGAAGCATGCAGCATTGCTGGCTCTGGCCATTCTGGCCGCGGGTTGCAGCAGCAACAGCAAAAAAGAATTGCCACCGGCTGAACTGACCGACTTCAAAGAAGAAGTGGTCCTGCACAAGCAGTGGAGTCGTTCGATCGGTGACGGTCAGGGCGACACCTACAACATGCTGGTGCCGGCGATCGACGGTGACACCATCTACGCTGCCGATGTAACCGGCGTGGTGATGGGCCTGGATCGTGGCAATGGCGATGTGAAGTGGAAGCAGGATCTTGATTTGCCTGTCTCCGGCGCCGTTGGCGTGGGTTACGGTCTGGTCATGGTCGGCACGCTGCGCGGTGATGTGATCGCCCTCGACGCCATCAACGGTGAAGAGAAGTGGCGCGCTCGCGTCAACAGTGAAGTCCTCGCGCCACCGGCCAACAACGGTGACGT
Source organism: Pseudomonas sp. TWP3-2 (assembly GCF_049897765.1). Taxonomy (NCBI): domain Bacteria; kingdom Pseudomonadati; phylum Pseudomonadota; class Gammaproteobacteria; order Pseudomonadales; family Pseudomonadaceae; genus Pseudomonas; species Pseudomonas sp. TWP3-2. The sequence goes on from NZ_JAFCWW010000005.1 coordinate 195,868, forward strand.
AGTGGTCGTGCAGACTCAGGACGATCGTCTGATCGGTCTGGATGCCTCCACCGGTAATCAGCGTTGGGTGTATGACAGCACTCCGGCCGTTCTGACCTTGCGCGGCACCAGCGCACCGATCGTCACCAACCGCCTCGCGGTGGCTGGTCTGTCGACCGGTAAAGTGGTTGCTCTGGATATTTCCAACGGCGTGCCGGTTTGGGAGCAACGAGTTGCGATTCCACAAGGTCGTTCGGAACTGGAGCGCGTTGTCGACATCGACGGCGGTCTGCTGCTGTCCGGCGGTACCCTGTACGTTGCCAGCTACCAGGGTCGCGTTGCGGCACTGGATCTGGAAAGCGGCCGTCAACTCTGGCAGCGCGATGCGTCGAGCTACGCTGGCGTGGCCCAGGGTTTCGGCAACGTCTACGTGAGCCTGTCTTCGGGCACTGTTGAAGGCGTCGACGAGCGTTCTACCACTGCACTGTGGAGCAACGATTCGCTGGCCCGTCGTCAACTGTCGGCTCCGGAAGTGTTCTCCAGCTATGTTGCAGTCGGTGACCTGGAAGGTTATCTGCATCTGCTGAGCCAGGTTGACGGTCGTTTCGTCGGCCGCGAGCGCATCGACAGCGACGGCCTGCGTGCCCGTCCGCTGGTGGTGGGTGACACGATTTATGTATATGGCAACAGTGGCAAACTGGAAGCCCTGACCATCAAGTAACAACTATGCTTGGGGTTAACACCCCCAGGCGGCCCCGGATTCATGGGGCTTGCAGCGCTATCAGGCGTTGCCCCGAGCACCAGCCGCTGCCTCGCAGCGGCTTTTGTATTTTCTGAAATAACGAAGTGGAGAGCCGCATGGTTCCCGTAATCGCCCTGGTGGGCCGACCGAACGTCGGCAAGTCCACCTTGTTCAACCGCCTGACCAGGACTCGCGACGCCATCGTCGGCGACTTGTCCGGTCTGACCCGTGATCGCCAGTACGGTGAGGCCAAGTGGCAAGGGCGTTCCTACATTCTGGTCGACACCGGTGGTATCTCCGGTGACGAGCACGGTATGGACGAAAAAATGGCCGAGCAGTCGCTGCTGGCCATTGAAGAAGCGGATGTTGTTCTGTTCCTGGTAGATGCCAAGGCCGGTTTCACCGCCGCCGACCAGATGATCGCCGAACACTTGCGCAAACGTAACAAGCGTTCCTACGTGGTTGCCAACAAGGTCGACAACATCGACCCGGAAATGGCCCGCGCTGAATTTGCTCCGTTGGGCATGGGCCACGCGATTCCGATCGCCGGTGCTCACGGCCGTGGCATCACCCAGATGCTGGAAATCGCCCTGGGCGACTTCCCGAGAGACGAAGAAGAGCCGGAAGACGGCGAAGAAGAGATCGTTGCTGAAGGCGAGGAAGCCAAGCGCATTCCTGGCCCGAGCGAAAAAGACGGGATCAAGATCGCCATCATCGGCCGGCCGAACGTCGGCAAGTCGACGCTGGTCAACCGCATGCTCGGCGAAGACCGGGTAATCGTCTACGACCAACCCGGCACGACGCGCGACAGTATCTACATCCCGTTCGAGCGTAACGAAGAAAAGTACACGCTGATCGACACGGCTGGTGTGCGCAAGCGCGGCAAGATCCACGAAGAAGTTGAAAAGTTCTCCGTGGTGAAAACCCTGCAAGCGATCAAAGACGCCAACGTGGTGATCTTCGTGATGGACGCGCGCGAAGGCGTGGTTGATCACGATCTCAACCTGCTGGGCTTTGCCCTCGAAGCAGGTCGTGCGCTGGTGATCGCGATCAACAAGTGGGACGGCATGACGCCGAGCGAGCGCGATTTCGTCAAGATCGAGCTGCAGCGTCGCCTGTTCTTCGTTGAGTTCGCCGACATCCACTTCATCTCGGCACTGCACGGTACCGGCGTGGGCAACCTCTACGCTTCGGTGCAGAACTCGTTCAAGTCGGCGGTTACCCGCTGGCCGACCAACCGTCTGACCCAGATTCTGGAAGATGCGGTTGGCGAGCACGCCCCACCGATGGTCAACAATCGCCGGATCAAGCTGCGCTATGCCCACTTGGGTGGTGCCAACCCGCCGATCATCGTGATCCACGGTAACCAGATCGAGAAAGTGCCAAAGTCGTATGTGCGCTATCTGGAGAACACTTACCGTCGCGTGCTGAAGCTGGTCGGTACGCCGATCCGCATCGAGTTCAAGGGCGGTGAAAACCCGTTCGAAGGCAACAAGAACTCGCTGACCGACCGTCAGGTCAACCGCAAGCGCCGGATGATGTCGCACCACAAGAAAGCCGACAAAAAACGCCGCGACAAGAAGTGATCACAGTGCCTCGCACATTCTCGTGCGGGGCTTCTGTGGCGAGGGGATTTATCCCCGTTGGGTCGCGCAGCGGCCCTAAAATCTGTGCCCGCGGTGTATCAGTAAAACCGCATTCCTCGGGTTAGCGACTGCTTTGCAGCCGATCGGGGATAAATCCCCTCGCCACAAGGTCTAGCGGTGTTACAAAGAAGAAGGGCGCCATTCGGCGCCCTTTTTTTATGGGCGCCGGATGGGCTATCCTCGGGCTCTCCCGCGCCGTCGTCAGAGCCGGGTGCAGAGCAGGGAATCCCGATGATCACCAGTAAGCTGCCGAATGTCGGCATCACCATCTTCACCCAGATGTCCCAGCTCGCGGCGCAGACCGGCGCGATCAACCTGTCCCAGGGTTTCCCCGATTTTGATGGCCCGCAGGCACTGCGTGATGCAGTCGGTCGGCACATTGCCAGCGGTCATAACCAATATTCGCCAATGACCGGGTTGCCTGCGTTACGCCAGCAGATCGCGGCGAAAATTTCCCGTAGCTATGGCGTCAACGTGGATGCCGAGCATGAGGTTACGGTAACGCCCGGTGCGACTCAGGCGATCTTCTGTGCGATTCAGGCCGTGATCAACAGCGGCGACGAAGTGATCATTTTCGACCCGTGCTACGACAGCTACGAACCGGCGGTGGAGTTGGCTGGCGGACGCTGTGTGCACTTGCAACTGGGTCTGAACGACTTCGCTATCGACTTCGACAAACTCAGCGCCGCACTCACTCCGCGCACACGGATGATCGTCCTCAACACCCCGCACAACCCGAGCGGCGCATTGATCAGTCGTGCGGAGCTGGATCAACTGGCCGCGTTGATCCGTGATCGCGACATCTACGTGCTCAGCGATGAAGTCTACGAACACCTGGTGTTCGATGGCGTGCCGCACGTCAGCGTGCTTGCTCACGAAGAGCTGTATCAGCGTGCATTCGTGGTCAGCTCGTTCGGCAAGACCTATCACGTCACTGGCTGGAAAACCGGCTACGTCGTCGCGCCCCCGGCCCTCACGGCGGAACTGCGCAAAGTGCACCAATACGTCAGTTTCTGCGGCGTGACCCCGCTGCAATATGCGTTGGCCGATTACATGGCCGAGCACCCTGAACACGTCGAAGAGCTGCCAGGTTTCTATCAGGCCAAGCGTGACCTGTTCTGCGATCTGCTGACGCCGTCGCGTTTCACGTTCAGTCGGGTCGCCGGCACCTATTTTCAGTTGGTCGATTACTCGCAGATTCGCCCGGATTTGAACGATGTCGAAATGGCCAAATGGATGACCCTCGAGCACGGCGTGGCGAGTATTCCGGTGTCGGTGTTCTATCAGACGCCTCCTGAAGGTCAGCGCCTGGTGCGGCTGTGCTTTGCCAAACGCGAGGAGACGCTGCGTGAGGCAGCGGCCAAACTATGCGCGATCTGAGTGCTCTGCCTGATCTCAATCTGGCGCTGATCCAGACCACCCTGGCCTGGCATGATCGCCAGGCCAACCTCGAGCATTTCGAGCTGTTGCTGGAGCAGGCGCGCGGATCGGATCTGATTATCCTGCCGGAAATGTTCACCACCGGCTTCTCCATGGAGTCCGAGACCCTCGCCGAAGCGGTCAACGGCCCGACCAGCAAGTGGCTACGCGCTCAAGCGGCGAAGCTTGATGCGGTCATCACCGGCAGCGTGATCATTCAGGCTGCGGACGGCAGTCATCGCAATCGCTTGCTGTGGGCGCGACCGGACGGCGAGGTGCTGCACTACGACAAGCGTCACCTGTTCCGCATGGCCGGTGAGCATAATCACTACACCCCCGGCGAGCGTCAGGTGCAGTTCGAGCTCAAGGGCTGGCGGGTGCGTCCGCTGATTTGCTACGACCTGCGCTTCCCGGTGTGGAGTCGCGACGCGCAGGACACCGATCTGCTGCTGTACACCGCGAACTGGCCCGGCGCTCGGCGTCTGCACTGGAATCGTCTGCTGCCGGCGCGAGCCATCGAAAACCTCTGCTATGTAGCGGCGGTCAATCGTATCGGTACAGATGGCAAGGGCTTCGCTTATACCGGTGACAGTCAGGTGCTGGATTTCCAGGGCGAGACATTGCTCGCGGCGGGGGAGGCCGATGGGGTGTTCAAAGTGGTTCTGGAAGCAGCGTCACTGGCGGCGTACCGCGAGCGCTTCCCGGCCAATCTGGATGCCGACACTTTCGAATTCATCTGAGTTTCTGCGGCGGCTGCGCGGTCCCCATCGCGGGCAAGCCCGCTCCCACAGGGATTTTTGGTGTACCTGCAATTGCATGTGCACCTTGACCACTGTGGGAGCGGGCTTGCCCGCGATGGGGCCATCAAACTCAGCATAAAACCATCAGGCAAAAAAAGGCCCCGAAGTTCACACTCCGGGGCCTTTTGCGTTTCAGCAAAGCGTTACGCCGCTTTCGCTTCCGGCTGGCTCAGCGAGCGGTTCAGCGCGCTGAACAGGGCCTTGAAGCTGGCGGTAGTGATGTTTTCATCAATGCCCACGCCGTGCACTGCACGTTCGCCGTTCACACGCAATTCGATGTAGGCCGCCGCTTTGGCGTTGGTGCCCGCGCCGATCGCGTGTTCGTTGTAGTCCATGATTTCCACCGGAATCGGCAGGCCGGCCACCAGTGCTTCCAGCGCACCGTTGCCCTTGCCGCGCCAGTGCAGATTGGTTTCGCCCTGACCCTGGCTCGCCACTTCTACTTCGACGTTGCTGTTGCCGTTCTCTTCCCGCAGGCGATGGCTGACCAGCGCGTACGGAGTGTTGGCTTGCAAGTATTCGCGCTGCAGCAACGCGTAGATCTGCGGTGCGGTCATCTCCAGACCAACGCGGTCGGTTTCGGCCTGCACCACCTGGCTGAACTCGATCTGCATGCGACGCGGCAGGCTGATGCCGTATTCCTGCTCCAGCAAGTAGGCGATGCCGCCCTTGCCCGACTGACTGTTGACGCGAATCACCGCCTCGTAGCTGCGGCCAATGTCGGCCGGGTCGATCGGCAAGTACGGTACTTCCCACAAGGTGTCTGGTTTCTGCTGGGAGAAACCTTTGCGGATCGCATCCTGGTGCGAGCCGGAGAATGCGGTATGTACCAGGTCGCCAACGTACGGGTGACGCGGGTGCACCTGAATCTGGTTGCACTCTTCGACGACTTTGCGCACGCCGTCGATGTCGGAGAAGTCCAGTTGCGGGTCGAGGCCCTGGGTGTACATGTTCAATGCCACGGTGACCAGATCGACGTTACCGGTGCGCTCACCGTTGCCGAACAGGCAACCTTCGACACGGTCAGCGCCAGCCATCAGGCCCAACTCGGTGGCGGCAACGCCAGTGCCACGGTCGTTGTGGGTGTGCAGGCTGATGATCACGCTGTCACGACGGTTGATGTTGCGACCGAACCACTCGATCTGGTCGGCATAAATGTTCGGCGTTGCGCACTCAACGGTCGCTGGCAAGTTGAGGATCATCTTGTGCTGAGGCGACGGGTTCCAGACCTCGATCACTGCGTCACAGACTTCTTTGGCGAACTCCAACTCGGTCGCGCTGAAGGTCTCCGGCGAATATTCGAAGGTCCACTCAGTGTCCGGCTGCATGGCTGCATATTTGACGAACAGCTTGGCCGCGTTGACGGCGATGGCCTTGATTCCGTCCTTGTCCTGATTGAAGACAATGCGGCGGAAGGACGGCGAGGTCGCGTTGTACAAATGCACGATGGCTTTCTTGGCGCCGCGCAGGGATTCGAAGGTGCGCTCAATCAAGTCTTCACGACCCTGGGTCAGCACCTGAATGGTGGTGTCGTCCGGGATGTGGCCTTCTTCGATCAGGGTACGCACGAAGTCGAAATCGGTTTGCGAAGCGGCCGGGAACGATGCCTCGATTTCCTTTACGCCGACCTGCACCAGGGTTTTCCAGAAGCGCAGCTTCTTCACCGCGTCCATCGGCTCGATCAGCGACTGGTTGCCGTCGCGCAAGTCAGAGCTGCACCAGATCGGCGCGGAGACGATGGTCTTCGAAGGCCAAGTGCGGTCCGGGAGGTTGATCACGGGAAACGCGCGGTATTTCGAAGACGGATCTTTGAGCATGCTCATCGGGAAATTCCTTATTGTCTGGGCCGAAAAGAGGCGGCCTGCCGGTGGAACCAATGTTTGGGGAAAAACGTGTCGGGCGAGGCGCAGCGATTCAGCCCGGCAGTCGTGCGCTGACGAGGCACAGGCTGCGGTGCTGGCGAAGCTGAATGAGGGTGTGAGAGGTTTTCATGCATCCAACCCTAACCGCGAGGGGAAAGGATGGCAAGCAGTCGAAAAAAATTGAGAGGAATACCTGAAAAGCGGTTTTTTGCGCGATTTTATTGTGCTTAAGTCGGCGGATCTTGTTGATGTTTGCGTGAGGTTAGATTGGGGCGCAATTGAAATTTGGAGTATGTCTGCGGATTTTTGCTGGCAGTAAGTCAGCCATCGCGGGCAAGCCCGCTCCCACAGGGATTGGGGTGTACACAAAATTCGTGGCCATCTCAAACCCTCCTACAGGGATTGGGGTGTACTCAAAATTCGTGTTCACCTCAAACCCTGTGGGAGCTGGCTTGCCAGCGATGGCGCCATCCGCCCCAGCGATAAATCAGGGTTGGAATGCGCCAATGAAAATTGCCGGATCAACCCGCGCATCATTCAGGCTGATGTTCCAGTGCATGTGGGGACCGGTCGCGCGCCCGGTTGCGCCCACCTTGCCAACCACCGCACCACGCGCCAGTTGCTGACCATCCTTCACGTCAATCTTCGACATGTGACAGAACATGCTGATAAAGCCCTGACCGTGATCGACAAACACCGTGTTGCCGTTGAAGAAGTAGTTGCCGATCAGAATCACCTTGCCCGCCGCCGGGGTCTTGATCGGCGTGCCGGCCGGCACTGCGAAGTCCAGACCTGAGTGCGGATTGCGTTCCTCGCCATTGAAGAAGCGGCGCACACCGAACTTGCTCGACAGCGGGCCGTTGACCGGTTTGTCCAGCAACAGATTGCTTGGCGTGTTCGGGCTGAAGCTGCGGTAGGCCTTGATCTGCTCGGCCAGTTCACCTTCGATGCGCTTCAGATTGGCCGGGTTCGGATTGACCTGCTGGGTGTTCTTCAGCGTGATGTGCTGTTCCGGGTATTTCTTGTTACCCACGGTGAAGCTCAGATTGCGCCCCGCACTGGCGATTTGCTGGGTGCCGGGTTTGACCGTCAGCGGCACGCCGACAATCGCCAGCCAGTTGTTCTGTTCCTTGACCACCAGCACCGGTTTACCTTGATAGGTGGCTTTCGGCGCTTGTGCGGCGGTGCCCAGATCGACGACAGCCACTCCGCCCGGCACCGGTTTGTTCAGCAGCCGGGTGATGTAACTGTCGGCGTGGGCGTTGAAGGTCAGGCAGAGCAACAGCAGCGGAGCGAGAAAACGCGGCATGGATCAGTCCAGTAAAGAGAGGGTGACAGGCGTCAGGTGATTGTCTTCGACGCGCACTTGCAGTTCGCCTTCGCCGAGTTTGGCTTTCAGGCGCTGGCCAGTGTGGGTCTGCGCCGCGTTGCGAATCGCGTTGCCGCGCTCGTCGAGCAGAATGCTGTAACCCCGGCCGAGTGTCGCCAGCGGGCTGACCACATGCAGCGTCTGCATCTGACTTTGCAATTGCAGACGACGGCTTTTCAGGCCTTCGCGAATGGCCCGTGGCAAACGCTCGGCGAGGCTGTCCAGACGCTGACGCAACATCGCCAGTTGGCGTCCCGGATGTTGCCCGGCGAGGCGGGTTTCCAAGCGGATCAAGCGTTCGCGGCGGGTATTGAGTTGGCGCTCGAAAGCCCGGCGCATGCGCATGTCCAGATCATCCAGACGCTGCGCTTGCTGACGCAGACGTTCGCCGGGATGGCGCAAACGGCGGGCCATGCTTTCCAGGCGCATGCGATCGCGCACCAAGCGGTCACGCATGCGCATCACCAGACGCCGATGCAGGCTTTCGACCTGGCGGATCAAGTGGCTGGAATCAGGCGCGAGCAGTTCAGCGGCAGCCGATGGCGTCGGTGCGCGCACGTCGGCCACAAAGTCACTGATCGACACATCAGTTTCATGCCCGACCGCGCTGACAATCGGCGTCACGCATGCATCGACGGCGCGGGCCACGGCTTCTTCGTTGAAGCACCAGAGGTCTTCCAGCGAACCGCCGCCACGCGCCAGAATCAGTGCGTCGAAACCGCGTGCATCCGCGAGTTTCAGTGCGCGTACGATCTGCGCGGTGGCTTCGCGGCCCTGCACGGCGGTTGGAATCAGCGTCAGTTGCACCTGCGGCGCACGCCGACGAAACACGCTGATGATGTCGCGAATCACCGCGCCGGTTGGCGAACTGATGATCCCGATGCGCTGCGGATGTGCCGGCAGCGGCACTTTGCGTTCGGCACTGAACAGGCCTTCGGCGCTGAGTTTTTCCTTCAAGGCATCGAAGGCCAGTCGCAACGCGCCGTCACCGGCCGGCTCTACGGTGTCGAGGATCAGCTGATAGTCGCCGCGTCCTTCGAACAGCGAGACCTTGCCCCGCACTTTTACCGCCAAGCCATCGCGCAATGCCTGACGCACCCGCGCAGCGTTCTGCCGGAACAGCGCGCAACGCACCTGTGCGCCGCTGTCCTTGAGCGTGAAATAGATGTGGCCGGACGCCGGGCGGGCGAGGTTGGAGATTTCGCCTTCGACCCAGATATTGCTGAACACGTCTTCGAGCAACACCCGCGCGCGGCCGTTGAGCTGGCTGACAGTCAGGACTTCACGGTCCAGGCCAAGTCTTGCAAAGGGATCTTTAATCATGGGCCGCAGTTTAATGGCATTCTCTCGATCAATGCACGGCGGCTCCTACAGGGATGAGTACAAATGTTGGTTGATTTGTTCGGTCAATGGAATTTTGGCACGTTGGACTGGCTGGTCATCGGGGCAGGCATAGCCTTGGCCTACATCGTGTTTGGCATTGCCGGGTTCGGCACAGCGCTGATAGCGGGGCCTATTCTGATCCTGTTCATGCCGCTGTCGAAGATCGTGCCGTTGCTGGTGTTGCTGGATTTTGTCGCGGCGTTCGGCAATCTGCTGCCCTCGCGCCGCGATGTGGCCAAGCCCGAGTTACTGCGACTGCTGCCGTGCATGGCAGTTGGCTGCACGCTGGGGGTGATTTTTCTGCTCAATCTCAAATCGGATTTGCTGTTGCTGCTGATGGGGCTGTTTATCAGCGCCTATGCGATTTACAGCTTGTGGGTCAAAGCACGACCTGCGCAGTTGTCCGCCGCGTGGGCAGTGCCGATGGGGACGGTGGGTGGACTGTTTGGAGCCTTGTTCGGCAGTGGCGGCTTTTTATATGCGATCTATCTCAACAGTCGTCTGCCGAAAGAGGCGGCTCGGGCGACGCAAAGTGCGCTGATCAGTTGCAGCACGGTGGTGCGTTTGAGCCTGTTTGCCGTCGCGGGTGTGTATGCCGAGCTACCCTTGTTAGTGCTCGCGCTGTGTTTGCTGCCGGCCATGGCGTTCGGGTTGTGGATTGGGCGAAGGCTGACCATGCGTCTGTCGCGCGAAGCATTCGTACGGCTGGTGACCTGGCTGGTGCTGGCCAGCGGACTTGCGCTGATCGGTCGCTATTTGAGCACTTGACCGGATTTCGTCAGGGATTATGCTGCCGGCCTTTAGGGCCTCTTCGCTGGCAAGTCGAATCGTCGCACCGCAGCTCCCACAGGGTTCGCGCAAATCCTGTGGGAGCTGGCTTGCCAGCGAAGACGTCAGAAGCCACACCGCAGGACTGTCCATGAACTCGCAAAGCATCATCGTCCCGAAAATTTCCAACCTGCCGGTACACGAACCCCGCGCCCGGGCGATCGTCCGCTGGCTGGTGCGCAAGAACATCATCAAGGAAGAGTTGAGCACCTGCGGACGCACCGGCAACCGCATGGCCTATGCGATTGCCGATGGCGCGCGCGCGGTGGTGCTGCATCCCCAGGCGCTGCCGTTCGGCGAACCGATCAATGGACTGGAGATCGTCACCAAGCGCTGCATCTTCACCCCGGCCAAGGGTTTTCTCGGCGAGGCCGGTTGCGCCGAGTGTCGACAGGAGATCGGCGAAGCTCTGTTCGAAAGCCTCGAAGAGTGGATGCCGGCGCGTACCGACAACTTCACCTGCCCGGAATGCGGGCATGAAGACGACATCAACGGCTTTCTGTTCTTGCAGGAATGCGGATTTTCCAACCTCGGTTTCATCTTCAACAACTGGCTGGAGGCGGGGTTCAAGCAGAGCTTCATCGACGAATTCGCCGATTGGCTGGATCAACCTGTGAGCTGGGTCAAAGTCGAGCTGTAGGTGCGGATTTTTCCGTACATCAGCAACATTGATATAAGACAAGTTTTACATTGAGCATGCAGGGGTGTCTGAGTATAATGGCGCGCTTCCATTTTCCCGCTCGGGAGCCCCCGCGATGCTGCGTATCAGCCAAGAAGCTCTGACCTTCGACGACATTCTTTTAGTGCCTGGTTATTCCGAGGTGCTTCCTAACGAAGTCAGTCTCAAGACCCGTCTTACCCGTGGCATCGAACTGAACATTCCTCTGGTTTCTGCCGCCATGGACACCGTTACTGAAGCCCGTCTGGCAATTGCCATGGCTCAGGAAGGTGGCATCGGCATTATCCACAAGAACATGACCATCGAGCAGCAAGCTGCCGAAGTGCGCAAGGTCAAGAAGTTCGAAGCCGGTGTGGTCAAGGATCCGATTACCATCGAGGCTGACGCCACGGTACGTGATCTGTTCGAACTGACCCGCATGCACAACATTTCCGGCGTTCCGGTACTGCACGATGGCGACCTGGTCGGCATCGTCACTTCCCGTGACGTGCGTTTCGAAAGCCGTCTGGAAGCGACTGTCCGTGAAGTGATGACGCCCAAAGAGCGTCTGGTCACGATCAAGGAAGGCGCGAGCAAGGACGAAGCACGCGAACTGCTGCACAAGCACCGCATCGAGCGCGTGCTGATCGTCGATGACAAATTCGCCCTTAAAGGCATGATGACCGTCAACGACATCGAAAAAGCCAAGGCTTACCCGCTGGCCAGCAAGGACGATCAAGGTCGTCTGCGCGTTGGCGCTGCGGTCGGCACCGGTAAAGACACCGGTGACCGCGTCGCTGCTCTGGTCAATGCCGGTGTGGACGTGGTGGTGGTCGACACCGCGCACGGTCACTCCAAAGGAGTGATCGACCGCGTGCGTTGGGTCAAACAGAATTTCCCTGACGTGCAGGTGATCGGCGGCAACATCGCCACCGGCGCAGCAGCCAAGGCTCTGGCCGAAGCGGGCGCCGACGCAGTCAAGGTCGGTATCGGCCCTGGCTCGATCTGCACCACGCGTATCGTCGCCGGTGTCGGCGTCCCGCAAATCAGTGCCATCGCCAACGTCGCCGCTGCCCTTGAAGGCACAGGCGTGCCGTTGATCGCCGACGGCGGCATCCGTTTCTCCGGTGACCTGTCCAAGGCCATCGTTGCCGGTGCTTCCTGCGTGATGATGGGCTCGATGTTCGCCGGTACTGAAGAAGCGCCGGGCGAGATCGAACTGTTCCAGGGTCGTTCGTACAAGGCTTATCGCGGCATGGGCTCGCTGGGCGCCATGTCTCAGGCTCAAGGCTCTTCCGATCGTTACTTCCAGGACTCCTCGGCAGGCGCCGAGAAACTCGTTCCGGAAGGCATCGAAGGCCGTGTGCCGTACAAAGGCACCCTGAGCGCGATCATCCACCAACTGATGGGTGGCCTGCGTTCCTCGATGGGTTACACCGGCAGTGCCGACATCGAAGAAATGCGCACCAAGCCTGAGTTCGTGCGGATCACCGGCGCCGGTATGGCCGAATCCCACGTTCACGACGTGCAGATCACCAAAGAAGCGCCAAACTACCGCGTAGGTTGAGCCTTCCAGCAAATCGTTAAGCAACCGGGGCTGTGTTATTCAGCCCCGAGTTGTTTCTGAATCACGACTGTTACTGATTGACTAGACGAGACTGAATCATGGCCCTCGATATTCACGCTCACCGCATCCTGATCCTCGACTTCGGTTCGCAATACACCCAACTGATCGCCCGCCGCGTGCGTGAGATCGGTGTGTACTGCGAACTGCATCCGTTCGACATGGACGAGGATGCCATTCGCGAATTCGCACCAAAAGGCGTGATCCTCGCCGGCGGCCCCGAGTCCGTACACGAAGCCAACAGCCCGCGTTGCCCGCAAGCGGTGTTCGACCTCGGCGTGCCGGTTTTCGGTATCTGCTACGGCATGCAGACCATGGCCGAGCAACTGGGCGGTAAGGTTGAAGGTTCCGAGCTGCGTGAGTTCGGTTACGCCCGCGTTGACGTGGTCGGCAAGAGCCGTCTGCTCGACGGCATCGAAGACCACATCGACGCCGACGGCCTGTTCGGCCTCGACGTGTGGATGAGCCACGGTGACAAAGTCACCAAGATGCCGGAAGACTTCCACATCCTCGCCAGCACCCCGAGCTGCCCGATTGCCGGCATGTTCAACGACGAGCGCGGCTACTACGGCGTGCAGTTCCACCCGGAAGTGACCCACACCAAACAGGGTGGTCGCATCCTGTCGCGCTTCATCCTCGACATCTGCGGCTGCGAAGCCCTGTGGACACCGTCGAAGATTGCCGAAGACGCTATCGCTCAGGTTCGTGCACAGGTCGGTACCGACAACGTGCTGCTGGGTCTGTCCGGCGGTGTCGATTCCTCGGTGGTTGCCGCGCTGCTGCACAAAGCCATTGGCGATCAGCTGACTTGCGTATTCGTCGACAACGGCCTGCTGCGTCTGCACGAAGGCGAGCAAGTGATGGCCATGTTCGCCGAGAACATGGGCGTCAAGGTGATCCGCGCCAACGCTGAAGAACAGTTCCTGAACAATCTGGCCGGCGAGTCCGACCCAGAGAAGAAGCGCAAGATCATCGGTCGTACCTTCATCGACGTATTCGATGCCCAGTCGAACAAACTGGACAACATCAAGTACCTCGCGCAGGGCACCATCTACCCGGACGTGATCGAGTCGGCTGGCGCCAAAAGCGGCAAGGCTCACGTGATCAAGTCGCACCACAACGTGGGCGGCCTGCCGGAAGAGATGAACCTGAAACTGGTCGAGCCACTGCGCGAGCTGTTCAAAGACGAAGTCCGCCGTCTGGGCCTGGAACTCGGCCTGCCGTACGACATGGTCTACCGTCACCCGTTCCCGGGCCCGGGCCTCGGTGTGCGCATCCTCGGTGAAGTGAAGAAGGAATACGCCGACCTGCTGCGTCGCGCCGACCACATCTTCATCGAAGAACTGCGCAAGGCCGACTGGTACCACAAAGTCAGCCAGGCGTTCGTGGTGTTCCAGCCAGTGAAATCGGTTGGCGTAGTAGGCGATGGCCGTCGTTACGCCTGGGTCGTGGCCCTGCGTGCCGTGGAAACCATCGACTTCATGACCGCGCGTTGGGCCCACCTGCCTTACGAACTGCTGGAAACTGTCAGCGGCCGCATCATCAATGAAATCGAAGGCATTTCGCGCGTTACGTATGACGTGTCGAGCAAGCCGCCGGCGACGATTGAGTGGGAGTGATCCTGCGGCGTGCCCTCTAGAATTCAAAGTCGGATTCGCAGAGGCGCTGGAGAGGTTATAGAAAATGCCAGTCAGTTAAGCTGACTGGCATTTTTGTTTTTGGGCGGAAAGTGTTGAGGCAGAGTTGTCGTTCTCAATGAACGCAAAGGCAGGCGCAGGTATTAGAGGAACTGTGACCGAATCAAATCCGTATCGAACGGAGTTATCCCTTGATCAGGTGCAAACACCGCTTGTGCCTGCTGCGGCGAAACCACTCGTTCGCCTCGTGCTCGTACATGCAAATCGAACAATGTCTCCAGATCAGGCCTTGGTGTATGTACCAAAGCTCGCAGCATCAACGATATCCCGCTGAGGTTGTTCCCGACATTGTTCCACCGGGGAGCTGAGGTCAATCCCAGGTCGGCCCAGATCACCCGCCGCTCCTGCAAGTCCATCACGAATGGCAGACAGATCTGTGTGTCGGATGCGATATCGATACGATCGAACACCGTTCGTGGCTCGAATACTTCACCCGATGCCGTATCGGCGCGGGCCATCCAGCCAGCGAAGCATTCTGGCAGATCGCAGTACGGCTGCTGGGTGTATGAGTTGATGGACGTGACGACATAACGGATTCCCTTCTCGACGAGGACTTCAAGGTCGAGGTCAATGAACTCCGAAGCCCCCTCGGGCGCGTCGACGATGTCGCCGCTGTGGTAGCCGCCGTAATCTCTCAGGTTGTAGTACGCAACCGTTTCTTTGAACACGAAGTTGGCGTCGAAAAATGCGGCGGACAAATCGATGTCCGTGCGTGAACGACCGTTTTTCCACCATAGGAAAAGGCGAATGAAACGTGTGTCAGGCATAGGCAAGCGACTGCCCCGCACCAGTGTGCGTAGTGACTTCGATGAAGCACGCTGTGCCAACGGTACTCTGTATTCGCGTAATTCTGGATCGATGTAACAGCGACCCAACGGCGCTAGTGTCGCAAAACGCGTTACCAGAGCGTCCTCGCAGATTCGGGCTGCACGAGCTAGCACCTCGGGTGCGAGAGGCTCTCGGTGATCCTTGATGCCATAGACTTTGGCGAATGAACCTTTCGGCGTGAAGGCTCGCAGGGGTAGGGGGCGTGGAGCGCGTACCTGGGCCAGCACCTGCAGCAGGACAGGCGAGGACACTTGTGCCGCAACAGCCTCGAATGCATCGAGAACCGACTCTGGTTCCGTCGCGCGTCGCAGTGTTGCGTCCAGCCGGCGCGCGAACTCACCGGGACGGCTTTGTAGCACGGACACAAGCTCGGCAATATCACGCTGGGCGAACAATGTTTCGACACGTGAACCAAATGAGTCAGTCGCTTCGTTGCGACGCGCCGCAGTGATGGCGGCCAGCGCTTTTGGATACTTATCGGCGTAGTCGCCAGGATGAAGTACTTCAGCCAGACGTTTCCAACGCTCGGCTTGCCGCATCACGTCTTCCGTAGCGTTGGGTATTCGATCGAGAAGGCTCAACAGCAGACGGCGTATCGAGCGCTTCATCGCTTTGAAACGTGTCGTAGCGGTCGCCAGTGACACATCTCCTCCGTTCAACGCGACCGCGAGTCGTAATACGTCAGTTGCTGTCTCGACGTTTCGCTCCAGGAATGCATCCACCCGTGCATCACCGGGTACATGCCGGATCAGCGCCCCGCCAACTTGTGCCCGGATCTCCCGGAACGGAATGACCTCAGGCAGCAGACGGAACACATCACTGTTGTATTCGCGGATAAACCAGATGACATCGGCAGCTTCTTCTTCGGAGAGCGATGTGCGTGATGAAACCAGTGGCTCAAACAGTGACTCGAACTCAGGGATGCTTCCCGGTTCGATAACCCAAGGTACGAGCTTGCCTTCAAGCAATGGAGGTCGAGATTCTTCAGTCGCTGGTAAACGTCGAAGCGTGAGGTAATGCATGACGGCGTTAAGGTACAGCTCGGCCTCCGAGGCCGTCAGAACCTGCTCTGGAAAGTCAGGATAAAACGGCCGGTGGTGCACATGAGCGCCACTCCTGCGCCGAAGAATTCCGACAATGTCATGCAACCAGTGCTTGAGTTCTGTCGCCGACAACAGGCCGATTTGCTCAATCAGAGGCTCTGACAGTACGCATCTGAACGCCGCGATTTCCCGGACAGCCGACGCGACCTGAGCGCGCGTAGCGCCGCCAATGCCCATCGGGACGTGAACTTTGCTACGGCGACGCAGGAACAGCTCCTGATTCATGCTTGATTTTCTCCCTAGGTCGCCGTCGTTAGCGAGCTGCAG
Source organism: Pseudomonas sp. TWP3-2 (assembly GCF_049897765.1). Lineage (NCBI taxonomy): Bacteria > Pseudomonadati > Pseudomonadota > Gammaproteobacteria > Pseudomonadales > Pseudomonadaceae > Pseudomonas > Pseudomonas sp. TWP3-2. The sequence goes on from NZ_JAFCWW010000005.1 coordinate 212,073, forward strand.
CATCATGTCTACAGCCGATATGAAAACGCCTGCTAGGAGCAGGCGCGGTGTGGAGAGCGGAACCCCTAGTTCATAGGGTTTAGAAGGAAGGTGTTCCATAGCCACGGCGGAATTCTACGGGAGGTTCTCCCCGTATGTAAGGTTGTTGCGCAGCCTAACGGTTACAAGCTGCTTCACTAGTTACTTGGTGGCTCTCTATCGACCTTTCTGAAGGTTAACGAAATTCGACGGCCGCGTAGGTTGCCCTGCTCGCTCTTGCGCTGTGGTATCTCATGAGACCATTCGTATCGGGCCGGGCCATCCATTGAAACCGCGCTTCGCTGAGACAGGTTAGTCTCGAATTTTTCATTGCCCGATCTGAATGTCATTTGCCACGTCTCGCACAAACTGATAGTGACAATTGGCCCGCGGAAGCAGTCAGGGCAATCAATGTGCTTACTGATGCCTTGATTTCCTACGTACTCGTTGACGATGACTTGATCGGGTAATTCTTTAACCATGCCTAGATCAAGTAAACGCTGTCCTAGAGTTTGCGCCCACTTTGGCAAGGGTCCCAAGTACGAGGCAGAGTCAACTTTGCGAAGCTTGTAGTTGTACCTCCAACCATAGTGCTGAACCCTGCGTTTCAAGTCAGATAACCACTCACCTAGCTCGACCCATTCGAGCAAGCGGAGTTCTTCTGCCTCGGTTATGAAGTCACGCTTGATCTTAAGACCTTTCGGTGCGAGAGGGTCCGTCACCTCAGCGTTGACAGTTTCGGTAGGTGGGAAAGGTAGCTTCTGCGCAATACTTCCGGTCGCCAGCCATTTTCTGAAAATATCCGAATCGAACCGGTCAACTTGCTCGATATTCTCGGGCAGAGAAAGATACAGATCGCCCGTGACATTCAATTGTCTCGAGTCTCGATCAATTTCAATTCGGCCATCACCCGATAGTTGAATAGCCGCGTTTTGAATACGCAAGGTAGGCCGAATTGCTGCCGGGAAGAGCCATTTGGCAATCTCGATGGCTTTATCTTGAATCAAGGCGTTTTCGAAGTTTGCGCTATACCAGTGTCCGCGCTTGCCTAACGGGCGTTGGGCCCATACTTGATCGGCACATAAAAACTCTATTTGGCCTTCAGCGAGTCTCCAGTTTATTGCTCCGATTTTGTGAGTGGGCCATTGCGGCGCTGGAGACTTTGCACTCGCTCCGGATTGCCATGTGAGCAACGCTAACTGTCTACTCGATTCGGTTAGACCTCTGAAACGTATCTCCAGGTTTCGATAACCAGTGACCAGCCCACTCAAAATCGCGCCTGACCACCAGATAGCAGGTGGTAAGGCAGGCATGTCATTCTTCCAAGTGATGAATTGATCAGGTTTGGGACGCAACAGAATGAGTTGCAACACCAGTCCCACCGGATCGTAGTCGCCTCTCTCTTTTTGTACTACCTGTCTGTCCTCCAGAATCGCGCTCGTCTGCAGCAGCAGATCGTCGAGTGTCCCTGGCTCAATGGCAGCGCATCGCGCTTTGTCGCATATCGTTTCGAGCAGATCCGAAGGACGCCATGCTTCTCGTACATTGACTTCGGAAAATGTTTCCAGCATCGCGCGCCACAAGGCTATGGCCGGCGTCATGTGCGTCGGTCCACCAGGCTGATGCCATGGCAAGTGCGCAAGCCATGGCGCGTCCAGTGATGCGAAAAACTCAGGTGGCTGATGCTCTGAAAATGAGTCGCATAGAGCATGCAGCCACGGATCTATGGTAGGAATAGCCCAGACCGCCATCGTTGCAGCACCTCGCAAAGCATTCCATCGATCTGGTGGGAACGCAGGCGTGCTTGGCGATTTTTTGGGTGGATTGAAAGCCTGGGTGACTTCATCCTCGACGAGAATCGGCTGTTCTGGCAAAGCAAGATTCGAGAAGCCCTGAACCATCGCAATCAAACGTTCTTTGTCCGATTCAGACTTCACGCAGAAGTGGCTCACTGCGAACAGAGGTAATGCGCTAGGCCAGCAGACTTTCTTGTCTTGCTTCGTATCAAGCAAACCGTTGGACCAAGCTCGGTTGCGGTGTCTCAGCACCTTTATTGTTGGAAGCAGGCTCGAATCAAACCAGACGGTAATGGCGATTCGATCCTCTGGGAGCTTGCGCTCCAAAGGTTTGTTTACACCGAGATACAAGCCCGGCTCGTTCGCAGGCATGCACCACTCATCAGCCAGAAAACTCAGCCAGGCCCTGTGGTCGAGCGAGAGAGCCATTCGGCTTTCGGGAGGCTGAGTATTTTCAGGGCGAGCGTCTTCCTGCTCGCTTTCAAGGAACAGTGGCATCGTTGTCATTGGCGCCTGCGGCTTCGCAATCATCTGTTCAAAAGGTTCGGAGCGGGTAATCGAGAGAGCTGATGCTGAGTCAAAGGAGGCAGACCGTTGAAAATGGTGAGGTGATCCCGTGCTCGCGCGCAGAGCATGTACAGGCGTCTTTGCTCATCGGTGAGGCTTTCGCGTGATGGGCGAAAGAGATCTTGCAAGTAGACAGTGTTGAATTCAAGACCAATCACCGCGAGGCTCGTCAGAACAGTAATTCCAGGTGTCATCAGTTTGATTTTGTGTTCGCTTTCCTTTGGCGCTTTGTGGGTGTAAACATCCACGCGTGTGCCAGGTTCCAGGGTTGCCTGAAGGAGGGTTTGCAGATCTATAGCATCTTGGATGGTGTGTACGAGCACGCCGATTGATCCGCCCCGGTTGCGGTAGCCGTTAGCAATTAGTGTGACCGCTTGTGACCAACCGGAAACAAATTCAAGACGTGGAACAGAACCGCTTCGTCCACGCCGGACGATGCCAGGTGGAAGAGTATTACCGCGATGGTGAAAGTGCTCTGCTACCTGGGCAATTTCTTCAGTGTTGCGATGGTTTTCCATTAACCGGAAAGGTTCTGGCATTGGAGCATTACAGATATCTTGAATTGATGCGCGCTGGCCGTCGGTGGTTTGATCCTCATCGGCGAAAACAGTTACGGTCTTTGCTCCGTAACGCACAGCCCAAGAATAGAACGCTGCTGGGAGATTCTGTCCCTCATCGATGATCAGGTGGTCGAGTGTTGGCTCGACCTGAGCAGATTCATATTGCGCCATTACGGCTGGCCAATCGTAGTGAAAGCGTTGGACTGGTTGAGGAGCGATGTATCCGAACCGGCTGGAGAAATCCTTAGTAAAGAACGTATTCATCGTATTCGCTGCGATCTTTTCGCCGCCTAATTGAAGTGCCAGTGCTGCAAGCATACGATTCTTGGTTATCAGGACAGCGCTGCGCTTGAGATTCCTCAAGTATTGGGTTCTGTAGACCGCCATGGTTGTTTTGCCCGAACCAGGGGGACCCAAGACGAACAAATTTTCATCCGGTGGGGCGTGGTAGATTTTCATCTGTTCATCGATCAAATCGTCTAGCACTGGGAGTTTCATAAACACTTGTCTCTGAAATTTTGTTGTTTCGCGCTCTTGAAGAAGAGTGCGTAATGAAGGTCTTTAGGGTTGCGTGTGCGGGTGAACGGTTCGAGATGTTCTCCACAAGACGTAAAACCGCCAGCTATCAGGCTTTCACTGAAGGCAGGGAATTTTTGTCGGGCTTTTTCGCTCGGGCTGTTGGTATAGAGCACCGCGCATGGACCAGGTCCTATGCGTTTGTGAGCGGCTAGGATGTCGGCAACCAATTTCTCCGGCACCAAAGTTGGGCTGGCAAGGAGATATGACGCGACGAAGATTGTGAGCTCACCTCGCACGGCTCCGAAGTCGATGCCTGACAGCTCGTCGGTGAACTGAAAGCGCGTCTGAATGTGCAGGGCGTCCTGGGCCTTAGTGGCTTCTGCCATCCGGTTTCCCAAAACGCGCATCGATTCATATTGATCCACGCCGTAATAACGGAACATCTTCTCCGGTCCCAGTACAGCGGCCAGTGACAGACCCGCCGTAAATGGACCGCAGCCGAGATCGACGACCGTCGGGCGATTGCTTAAAGAGGACGTTTTGAAGAGTTGGTCGAAAGCGCATCTGAGTTCATCCAGATGCCGACCCTGGTTGTACTTCGCATACAGGAGAGCTTTGTCCGGCCCTGTCAGTTCTTTTTGAGGGGAATCGAAGTCAGCTTGGCCGCCCTTGATGACTTCAATAAAAACCTTGTCTCGCGGCCATCCCAAAAACGTGGTGGCTGTGGTTCGAGCGTCAGCGGTTATTGGGGTGTTGACCTCTTGGTCGATGACTTTGTTGAGCCATCCCGGGTATGCAGGCATGCACAATCCTTGTGTTTTCGTTTGGATCCAATAGTTAGGTCAAAGTGCCACTATTTGACGAAGACATCAACCACTCTATCGGAGGATTGCCCAATTTGGTTTGTAGCTGAATGCTGATCGGTGCGTCTCTCGGTCGCCCTTACTGTTTCTCATCCGCAGGTGTATCGTATTCGCCTTTTGCGGGCCTTGGCCCGCCGCAAATACGTGAGGTAGTTGAGTTCATGTCCTTTACCCGTCGCCAAATCCTCGGTGGCCTGGCCGGTCTTGTTGTCGTTGGCGTGGGGGCGGGGGGCGCGTCGCGCTATTGGTTGGGCAAGATGGCCGATGCTGACGCGGGGCATGACTATGAGCTGATCGCTGCGCCGCTGGACGTTGAACTGGTGCCGGGGCACAAGACTGAGGCCTGGGCGTTCGGGCCGTCGGCGCCGGGTACCGAGTTGCGCGTGCGTCAGGGCGAATGGCTGCGCGTGCGCTTCATCAATCACTTGCCGGTCGCGACCACCATTCACTGGCACGGCATTCGTCTGCCGCTGGAGATGGATGGCGTGCCGTACGTTTCGCAGTTGCCGGTGTTGCCGGGCGAATACTTCGACTACAAATTCCGTGTGCCGGACGCTGGCAGCTATTGGTATCACCCGCACGTCAGTAGCAGCGAAGAGCTCGGTCGCGGGCTGGTGGGGCCGCTGATTGTCGAGGAGCGCGAGCCGACCGGGTTCAAGTATGAAAAGACTTTGAGCCTGAAGAACTGGCACATCGATGAGCAAGGCAACTTCGTCGAATTCAGCATTCCGCGTGAAGCGGCGCGTGGCGGTACGGCGGGGCGGTTGTCGACTATTAATGGTGTACCGCTGCCGGTGATTGATCTGCCGGCCGGGCAGATCACGCGGGTACGTTTGCTCAATCTTGATAACACCCTGACTTATCGCATCAACATTCCCGGTGTCGAAGCGCAGATCTATGCGCTCGATGGCAACCCGATCGAACCGCGCCCATTGGGCAAGGAATATTGGCTCGGCCCCGGCATGCGTATCTGTCTGGCGATCAAAGCGCCTGCGGCGGGTGAAGAACTGTCGCTGCGCAACGGCCCGGTGCGACTGGGCACGTTGCGCTCGGTAGCCAACAACGAGGCGCCGACACAATGGCCACCCGCACTGCCGGCTAACCCGGTAGCCGAACCCGATCTGGCTAATGCCGAGAAACTCAACTTCAATTTCGAATGGGTCGGTTCAGTGTCGGTGAACGTCGACAACGGCAGGCCGCCAAGCCTGTGGCAGATCAATGGCAAGGCTTGGGACATCACTGACAAAACCTGTGCCGACCGGCCGATTGCCAGCCTGAAACTGGGGCAGAGCTATATTTTCGAACTGAAGAACATGACTCAGTATCAGCACCCGATCCATTTGCACGGCATGAGTTTCAAGGTGATCGCGTCGAATCGGCACAAGATCATTCCGTACTTCACCGACACGTATCTGCTGGGCAAGAACGAGCGTGCGCAAGTGGCGCTGGTGGCGGATAACCCCGGTGTCTGGATGTTCCACTGCCATGTGATCGACCACATGGAAACCGGCCTGATGGCCGCCATCGAGGTGAAGTGATGCGCCAGATTCGCCCCGCCGCGATCATCGACCGCAGCCGTGACCGCGACTTCATGCGCGAAGCGTTGGTGCTGGCGGCACAAGGCGCGGCGCTCGGCGAAGTGCCGGTGGGCGCGGTGCTGGTGCAGGACGGCGAGATCATCGGGCGCGGCTTCAACTGCCCGATCAGTGGCAGTGACCCGAGTGCCCACGCGGAGATGGTCGCGATCCGTGCGGCGGCTCAGGCTGTGAGTAACTATCGTCTGCCGGGCAGTACGCTTTACGTCACGCTGGAGCCGTGCAGCATGTGCGCCGGCTTGATCGTGCATTCGCGGATTGCGCGGGTGGTGTATGGCGCGCTGGAACCCAAGGCCGGGATCGTGCAGAGCCAGGGGCAGTTTTTTACCCAGGGCTTTTTGAATCACCGGGTGTTGTATGAAGGTGGGGTGTTGGCGGAGGAGTGTGGGGCGGTGCTCAGTGAGTTCTTTCGGGCACGCCGAGCAAAGAGCCCCTCACCCTAACCCTCTCCCAGGGGAGAGGGGACCGACCGAGGTGAATGTTGACGTTACGCCGACCTGAAATTTTTGAGCCGAACTCAAGTTCTGAAAAGCTTGAAGATCGGCTCCCTCTCCCTCGGGAGAGGGCTGGGGTGAGGGGTGGGCTCACCGCGGAATTTTGGGAGATCGGGTTACTTCTTCGCGACAATCACCGCACGCATCGGCGCCGGCAGCCCTTCTACGGTTTTGCTGTGATCCTCGGGATCAAGAAAATCGCTCAGCGACTGATACTTCATCCACTCCGTCCCGCGTTGTTCCTCGACCGTGGTCGTACTCACGTCAACACAGCGAATATCGGTAAAACCGGCGCGGCGCAGCCATAATTCCAGCGCCGGCACCGATGGCAGGAACCACACGTTACGCATCTGCGCATAGCGATCTTCGGGCACCAGCACTTGATGCTTGTCGCCTTCGACCACCAGGGTTTCCAGCACCAGTTCGCCACCCTTGACCAGGCAATCCTTCAGCGCCAGCAAATGCTCGATCGGCGAGCGACGGTGATAGAACACGCCCATCGAAAACACTGTATCGAAACCTTCCATGTTCGGCGGCAGGTCTTCGAACGGGAACGGCAAGTGCCAGGCATTCGGCTCTGACAGATAACGCTGCACGGCCTGGAACTGGCAGAAGAACAACCAGTTCGGATCGACCCCGATCACGCTGTCAGCACCCGCACCGAGCATGCGCCACATGTAATAGCCGTTGCCACAACCGACATCGAGGATGCGTTTGCCTTTCAGATCCAGATGCGGCGCGACCCGCGACCACTTCCAGTCCGAGCGCCATTCGGTGTCGACGTGCACGCCGAACAGGTCGAACGGCCCTTTGCGCCATGGCGACAGGCCCATCAATGCAGTGCGCATTTGCGCGCGGGTTTCATCGTCGCAATCGGTGTCGAGCTTCAAGCCGTTGAGCAAGTCCACTTCGTTCGGCTGGATCTTCGGCAAGGCGTCCAGCGCACTTTGCCAGCGCTCGAGATCGCCGTGGCCTTTCTCCATTTTCTTGTCGAGTTGCGCTTGCAGGGTGTTGGCCCATTCGGCCAGCGGCGAGCCGGCCAAACGGCGGGCGAGGGGGGACAGATCAATCATGGCAAGGCAATCAACGAGGCAAAGTTAAGACACTGGAACCACGGCACGACTTTCGAGAACCCGGCGGCCAACAGGCGTTCGCGGTGTTCTTCGAGGCTGTCGGGCTTCATGACGTTTTCGATGGCGCTGCGCTTCTGGGCGATCTCCAGATCGCTGTAGCCGTTGGCGCGCTTGAACGCGACGTGCAGATCAGTGAGCAGCGCGTGTTCTTCAGCATCGTTGAAACGCAGCTTCTCCGACAGAATCAATGCGCCGCCGGGCAGCAAAGACTGGCGAATACGCGCGAGCAACGCGGTGCGCTGATCGGGGGCGATGAATTGCAGGGTGAAATTCAGCGCGACGACCGAGGCGGGCTGGAAGTCGAGCGCAAGAATGTCGCCTTCGATCACTTCGACCGGCAGCAACTCCTGGAACATCGAATCCTGACCGTTGAGGTATTCACGGCAGCGCTCGACCATCGCCGCCGAGTTATCCACAGCGATCACCCGGCAACCTTCGGTGCGCACATGCCGACGCAGCGCTTGAGTCACCGCGCCGAGGGACGAACCGAGGTCGTAGAGCACGCTGTTCGGCTGAGCAAATTGTGCCGCGAGCACGCCGAGGTTTTCGACGATGGTCGGATAACCCGGTACCGAGCGCTTGATCATGTCCGGAAACACCCGCACCACGTCCTCGTTGAAGGCGAAGTCAGGCACCTGGGCCAAAGGCTGGGCGAAAATGCGATCGGGTTCTTTGCTCACGGCGATTCCGGCGGTGGAAATGGAAAGGCCGGCATTTTAGCCAAAGTGGCGCGCGGATGCTTGGGTTGTCCGACGTGGCGAGGGGATTTATCCCCGTTGGGCTGCGTAGCAGTCCTGAATCTTCGCATGCGGTAGGCCTGATTCACCGCGATTGCAGATTTTGGGGCGGCTTCGCCACCCAACGGGGATAAATTCCACGCCACAGGGGTTAGCGTTTGCTTTGGGAGAACGCCGAGGCGGCGATGCCCCACTGGCCTAGCCAGTAACTGAGAATGATGACGTACGGCGCTGCGTTGAAGGGGGCGGCGAAGCGGTCGATGCCGATCACGCTGTCGGAAAACACGAATGCCAGCGCACCGCCGGCCGCGAGCAATGCCGAACGCTTCGGCACATCAGTGCCGAGACGCGCGAGTGCGCGCCAGAGCATGGCGCTGATGGCTGTGCCGTAGATGATCACTGGCACCAGCAACGGCCCGAGGCCGTGGGAAATCAGAATCCCCAGCAGCACGGCGCCTACACCGAGGGCGAGAATCAGCGGCAACAGCGCCAGACGTTTGCAGTCGCTGAGGTAAGCCTTTAGATATGCCAGATGCGCAACCAGAAACGCGCCCAAGCCAAACACAAACAAATCCCCCGGCCACGCCAGCAGCACATCACCGAGTAGCGAAAAAATCAGACCGAGGCTGATCCAGCGGCGGTAATCGCTTGGTGGTGCATCGTGCAGCCAACCGAGCAACGCCAGCACCGGCAACGGTTTGACCAACAGACACAGCAGCGCCGCGTGGGTACTCAAGCCGTAAAGAAAAGTCACCGCGCCCATCAGCGCCAGGATCAGCCAGCCCACGCTCAGTTCACCGAGATTGCGCAGTCAAAGGTTTCCACCGGCAGCACTTCCGGTGCCCATGGCTGTTGCGAGGTCAGGCGCAGACGCCCCGTGCCGGCGGTAAACGCCTGGAAGCGCCAAGTGGACACACCGGCCGCGCCGACCACGCCAGCGTCTTCCGGGTTGGTGTAAACCTCGGGGCTGAGCGCGCGCAACACGCCGCCGGCCGAATCCTGAATGGCCCAGCGATAACCAGTGGTGGGATTGCTTGGCAGGGTGATGATCAGGTTTTGCCCGTTGGTGAGTTTCACCGGGCATTCGCTTTGTTTTTCCACGGCCACGTTGGTTTTCGGCTGCGTGGCGCAGGCGGCCAGCAGGGCGAGGGACAGCGGGACAAACAGGCGAGTGGGGGACATAGGGTCAGCGGCTCCGGGCGTTCACGACGAACGGCGAGCATAACTGAAGATGAGACGAAGTGTGACAGTGCGGGAATCGGTGTTGTTTCGGCTGACGCCATCGCTGGCAAGTCGAATCGTCGCACCGCAGCTCCCACAGGATTTGCGGTGAACACAGGTGTTGTGAACACCGCGACCACTGTGGGAGCTGGCTTGCCAGCGATAGCGGTACAGCAGGCACTACAGCAATGTCAGAACAGCACCTTCGCCACATCCGAAAACTTCTTCGCGAAGTGCACGGTAATACCTTCCTTCAGATACTCCGGCAACTCCTCAAAATTTCCCCGATTCGGCTCCGGCAAAATCAGCTCGAAAATCTTCTGCCGCCGCGCCGCAATCACCTTCTCGCGCACCCCGCCAATCGGCAGTACATGCCCGGTCAGCGTCAGTTCGCCAGTCATTGCCACACCTTTTTTCGGCGCTTGATTACGCGCAAGTGAAAGCAGGGCGCTGGCCATGGTCACGCCGGCGCTCGGGCCGTCTTTCGGGGTTGCGCCTTCCGGCACGTGCAGGTGGACGAAAGCTTCGTCGAAGAATTTCGGATCGCCACCAAACGACTTCAGATGCGAGCTGACGTAGCTGTAGGCGATCTCCGCCGACTCTTTCATAACATCACCGAGTTGTCCGGTGAGTTTGAAACCACGGTTCAGCGTGTGAATGCGCGTTGCTTCGATCGGCAAGGTCGCGCCGCCCATGCTGGTCCAGGCCAGACCGGTGATGACACCGGTGCCGGACAGCACTTGCTCGTTGCGGAATACCGGATGACCTAGGGACGCTTCGAGGTCTTTCGGCGCGATCTTGATCACCGCTTTCGGCTCGTCGATCAATTTCACTACGGCTTTACGCACCAGTTTGCCCAGCTGTTTTTCCAGCTGACGCACCCCGGCTTCACGCGCATAACCGTCGATCAAGGCTTTCAAGGCGCTGTCGCTGATGCTCAGGCTGCCTTTGGACACACCGGCCTTTTCCAGCTGTTTTGGCCACAGGTGACGCTTGGCGATGGCGACTTTTTCTTCGGTGATGTAGCCCGACAGGCGAATCACTTCCATCCGGTCGAGCAACGGGCCGGGGATCGAATCGAGGGTGTTGGCGGTGCAGACGAACAGGACTTTCGACAAGTCCATGCGCAGGTCGAGGTAGTGGTCGAGGAATTCGACGTTCTGTTCCGGGTCCAGCGTTTCGAGCAGCGCCGAGGCCGGGTCGCCCTGGTAGCTCTGGCCCATCTTGTCGATCTCGTCGAGCATGATCACCGGGTTCATCACTTCGACGTCTTTCAACGCCTGCACCAGTTTGCCCGGCTGCGCGCCGATGTAGGTGCGGCGATGGCCCTTGATCTCGGCTTCGTCGCGCATACCACCGAGGCTGAAGCGGTAGAACGGCCGGCCGAGGGATTCTGCAATCGATTTGCCGACGCTGGTTTTACCCACGCCCGGCGGGCCGACCAGCAGCACGATGGAGCCGCTGATCTCGCCTTTATAAGCGCCGACCGCGAGGAATTCGAGGATGCGGTCCTTGATGTCGTCGAGACCGGCGTGGTGTTTGTCGAGCACCTTGCGCGCATGCTTGAGGTCGAGTTTGTCCTCGCCGTACACGCCCCACGGCACCGAGGTGGCCCAGTCGAGGTAGTTGCGCGTGACTGCGTATTCCGGTGATCCGGTTTCGAGGATCGACAGCTTGTGCGTTTCTTCGTCGAGGCGTTTCTTTACCTGCGCCGGCAGGACTTTGCCTTCAAGACGTTGCTGGAACTGTTCGATATCGGCGCTGCGGTCGTCCTTGGTCAGGCCGAGTTCTTGCTGAATGACTTTGAGCTGTTCCTTCAGGAAGAACTCGCGCTGATGCTCGCCGATCTTGCGGTTCACTTCGGCGGAGATTTCTTTCTGCAGACGCGCGACTTCGACTTCCTTGCGCAGCATCGGCAGGACTTTCTCCATGCGCTTGAGCATCGGCACGCAGTTGAGCACGTCTTGCAGTTCGGGGCCGGTGGCGGAGGTCAGGGCGGCGGCGAAGTCGGTCAGCGGCGACGGATCGTTCGGGCTGAAGCGGTTGAGGTAGTTCTTCAGTTCTTCGCTGTACAACGGGTTGAGCGGCAGCAGTTCCTTGATCGCGTTGATCAGCGCCATGCCGTAGGCCTTGACCTCATCGGTCGGCTCGGTCGGCTGGTGCGGGTATTCGACTTCCACCAGATACGGCGGACGATGGTGCTTGAGCCAGGTCTTGATGCGCACACGGCTCAGGCCCTGGGCGACGAATTGCAGTTTGCCGTTTTCGCGGCTGGCGTGGTGCACCTTGACCAGCGTGCCGTACTCGGGCAATGCGCCGGTGTCGAAGTGGCGCGGGTCTTCCTGGGGCGTGTCCATGAAGAACAGGGCCAGGGAGTGGTGTTCGGATTTGCTCACCAGTTCGAGGGTTTCGGCCCACGGTTCTTCGTTGACGATGACCGGCAGGACTTGGGCCGGGAAGAACGGGCGGTTGTGGATCGGGATGACGTAGACCTTGTCCGGCAGGTTCTGGCCGGGGAGGGCCAGGCCTTTGCCGGTGGGGTGGTGTTCGATGTGGTCGTCTGTGGTTTCGGTGTAGTCGGCGGGGTTATCGGGGAATTCTTGCTGGTCGCTCATGGGGCACCTGCGCAATTGGATATGGGTGTTAGATGGGGCAGGCTTTGCGTGGTTTCAATGGCAGCGGATATTTCAGAGTGTGTGTTCAGGGTTTGGACAGGGTTTTTTGGGTGTGGGGTTTGGGGTTTGGGTGAATATCCGTTTCTTCGGGTGCTGCTTCTGGCGGTTTCGCCCTGACGGTCGACTCCCTTTGGCAAACGCCGGAATGCCGGCCCAGCCCAAAGGAAGCAAAGGTCTTTACCCTGACGTTCGGCCCGCTCGCTTAGGCTCGGGGTTCCTTCGTTACGGGATTCATCCGGGGGCATCGCCTCCGGTTTGCTGCGCTGCACCTCCTCTCGATGTTCCCCCCGGATGAACCCCTCCACTCAGCCTGCCGATGGGCGCTTGAGATCAAGAGCTGCAGCCGAGCTAACGCTCATCCTGTTGAGTGGTGGTGGGGCAAAATCTGAAGCAGATCTGGTGGTGTTCAAAATCTGCGTTCAGCTCGGTATTTCACGTCGGCGTATTTTTCGTGGGCACCTCGGTCGGTCCCCTCTACCTCTGGGAGAGGGCTAGGGTGAGGGCAGCTCTGGAAGGTGCTTGAGTCTCAGCCTCAACCCCAAACCATTTCAGCTACTGCCTCACAGGCTGACCAACCTCGACATTATCCAACACCCGATTCACCGCCAGTTCCGCCAGCATGATCACTTGCTGTATCCCCAGAATCCGATGCCGCTGCGGCGAGTCAACGTAGGCCGCAACATCGCTGGCCATGACGCTCGCAGTCGCCAACGATTCACACGCATGCGCCAACAGACTCTCGTCGTCCATACCTTGGGCGATCTGAAACATCTGGCTCGGTTGCCGGCCAGGGCATTTTTTCGGGATGGGGTTGAAGTGGTGGTCGAGGGCGCGTTCGGCGGCGTCGTGGAATTTCTTTGAATCGGCCGATTCGTAGGGCGAGGTGTCGTCGGTTTCGGGTGGGTTTGGTGTTGGCTTTTTCATGATGGAACTCCATTCGGGATGTGGAGTTCGCCGCTCACTGCGACCAAGCAGTAGGGTGGCGAACCGTACGCAGGTTGGTCGACCAGGGAATGGATACCCGGCAGGGCCGTTAGCCCTCCCACGCACAGTTCGCCATAAGCAAGCTTATAAAGTGCGCCATTCTAAACCCGGACGACCAAGCCCGTTCGCTGAATTTGCAGCGACGCCCCAAAGCCTACCCAGCGCATTTCCGAGCCACAACCGACGCGAGTTGTCGGAAACATTCCCACCAAACGCCCAAATCTGTAGGACATAAACAGCGCGTGTAAAAACCATCGTGCACAAAAAAGGCGACACCCTCACGGGCGTCGCCTTCCTTTTACCGCCGCTAAAGCTTATTCCGGCAGTTTGTACGCAATCACATAGTCACCCATCTTGGTGCCCAGCGAGCCGTGACCGCCGACTACGAGCAGCACATATTGCTTGCCGTCCTTGCCGGTGTAGGTCATCGGGGTTGCCTGGCCGCCAGCCGGCAGGCGAGCTTTCCACAGCTCTGCGCCGTTGTTGACGTCGTAGGCGCGCAGGTATTGGTCGAGCGTGCCGCTGAGGAAGCCGACGCCGCCGGCAGTCACGATCGAGCCGCCCATGCTTGGCACGCCAAGGTTCATGCCGATCGGGATTGGCGAGCTGTCGCGGGTAGTGCCGTTTTTGCGTTTCCACACGACTTTGCCGGTGGTCAGGTCGATACCGGCAACGTAGCCCCAGGCCGGGGCCTGGCACGGTACGCCGATTGGCGACATGAACGGGTGCATGATCACCGCGTAAGGCGCCCCGGTGTTGGGTTGCACGCCAGCGGTTTCGCTTTCGCGTTTGCTGCCGGCGGCGACTTTTTCGCGCGGCACCATTTTCGAGACGAAGGCCATGTAGTTCGGGCTGGTGAACAGCATCTGGCGAACCGGATCGACCGACACGCCGCCCCAGTTGAAGACGCCGACGTTACCCGGATAGATCAGGCTGCCCTGTTCCGACGGAGGGGTGTACTGACCTTCGTAACGCAGTTCCTTGAACTGGATGCGGCACATCATCTGGTCGAACGGGCTCGCGCCCCACATGGCTTTTTCGGTCAGTTCCGGGGCCAGCAGGTTGAGGTCCGAACGGGCCTGGGTCGGTGCGGTGCGGTCACCTTTCACGGCGCCTTGCGGAACCGGGATTTCCTTGATCGGAATGATCGGCGTGCCGTCACGACGGTCCAGCACATACAGGCTGCCCTGTTTGGTCGGAGCGATCAGCGCAGGTTTGATGCCGTCGGCGGTTTTCATGTCCAGCAGGGTAGGCTGGCTGCCGACGTCCATGTCCCACAGGTCGTGGTGGGTGAACTGGTAGTTCCAGCGCACTTTACCGGTAGCGAGGTCCAGCGCGACCAGGCCGGCGCTGAATTTCTCGGCGCCCGGGGTGCGGTCAGCGCCCCACTGGTCTGGGGTCTGGTTGCCGAGTGGCAGATAAACCATGCCGAGTTTTTCATCGACACTGGCCAGCGACCACATGTTCGCCGAGTTGCGGCTGTAGGTCTGGCCCGGGGCCAACGGCTCGGTGGCGTCCGGGTTATTGCTGTCCCAATTCCATACCAGATGACCGTCGCGCACGTCGTAGGCGCGGATCACGCCGGACGGCTCGTTAGTCGATTCGTTATCGGTAACGTGGCCGCCCATGATCACCAGATCACGAGTGATCGCGGCTGGCGAGGTGGAGTAGTAGCCACCCGGGGTGAACGGGCCGATGCCTTGGGTCAGGTCAACCACACCGTTGGTGCCGAAGCCTTCGCAGATTTTGCCGGTGTCGGCGTTCAGCGCGATCAGGCGTGCATCGGCGGTCGGCAGGTACAGACGACGCGGGCAAGCTTGAGCGACGCCTTTGCCAGCCTCGGAGATCACGGCGGACGTGGCGTTCTCAGCTTTCGCGTAAGCCGCTTCGTCGTAGTACGACACGCCACGGCAGGTCATGTGGGCGAAGCCTTTGAAGCCGACCGGGCTCTTGATCTGTGGGTCGAAGCGCCACAGTTCTTTGCCGGTGTCCGGATCCAGCGCCAGCACTTTGCTGTGAGCCGTGCAGGCGTAGAGCATGCCGTTGGCTTTGAGCGGGGTGTTTTCGTTGGTCAGCTCGACCGGATCATCGGCCGTCGGCAGGTCGCCAGTCTGGATGCGCCAGGCTTCTTGCAGCTTGCCGACGTTGGCCGGGGTGATCTGCTTCAGCGGCGAGTAGCGGTCACCGAATTCGGTACGACCGTAGGCCTGCCAGTCGCCATCAGGCATTTGCGGCGCGGCGCTGGTGGTGTCGGCAGTCTCGCGACCCAACTCGCCAAAGGTTTCACCCGGGTGGGTGAACTGACTTGCCAGTGCAGTGGCGCCGGCCAGAATCACAGCCACGCTCAAAGCGCCGGTGCCCATTGGCGCAGGGCCATTGATCAGCAGCGGACGGCGGAACCACGGCAGCAGCATGACCACGCCGAGGGCGAACCACAGGGCCAGACGCGGCACCAGTTGCCACCAATCCAGGCCCACTTCCCACAAGGCCCACACGGTGCTGGCGAACAGCACCACGGCGTACAGGCCCAGCGCGGCACGACGGCGCATCAGCAACAGAATGCCGGTCAGCGCAATGCCGATACCGGCCAGCAGGTAATACAGCGAGCCGCCGAGCATGCTCAGCTTGATCCCCCCGGCCAGCATGGCCAGGCCCATTAGCAGAAGCAGAATGCCGAGCAGGTTCGGCAGAAGACGGCTTCGACTCGAAGCACCTTCAGTGCTCATAGTGTGGTTCTCCGTGACGTTTCAAGTAGTCCCGCGCTGTAGTCACTGTAGATGACGATCCGGCGCGGGCATGGTTCAGATAAAACTTGTTTAGCTAACGAAATCTTTAGAACGAAGACTGGATCTTGATCCCGCCGATCAGCGCGTCATCGACTTTGTCCACGCCACCCGGGTGGCGGATGTATTGCAGGTTCGGGCGCACCGTCAGCCAATTGGTGACGTGCACGCCGTAATAGAGCTCGGCGCTGTATTCGGTGTCTTGCGGCGGCAGGAACGACGGGTCGTCGTAGTCATAAACCGCGCGCGCCTGATTGGTCGCTTCGGCGTTTTTGCGGAAGGCCGGGTTGACGTGCACGCGGGCCAGGGCGAAGCCGATGTCGTCTTTGGCGCGGGCATCGAAGGGGCCTTTGTAGGTGATACCGGCCTGCACGTAGTTATCGATGGCGTTGGTTTTCTTGTCGTGCATCGTTCCGTTGGCGAACACGCTCAAACCTCGCGAGTTATCGCTGGCAACGCTGGTGATCTGCTGCTGCACGCCGAGCCACACGCCGTGTTTACTGGAGGCGCTGCGGTAGGCTTCGCCGCTCAGGGCCGCCGGCTGACCGTTGCGGTCTTTATAGGCGTCGGTTGCCTTGGCATTGCTGTAGTAGTAACCGGCGCGGTATTCGCCCGGCAGGCCGTTGAGTTTCGGCGTCCACACCAGCTCGATCGGCAGAATTGCGCCCTGGGTGCCGCTGCCGCTGAGCTTGAAGCCGTTGCCGCGATCCAGATTCGACGGGTTCTGCTCATACGCGCCGACCTGTGCGTACAGCTCCGGCGTCAGGTGATATTTGACGCGCATCGCCCATTGGCTGACCGGCCAGTTGTACCAGATGCCGCCGACCCAGTTGCCGACCTGCGAGCCGCAGAACGCGAGGTTCTGGAAATCGCACGGGAAGGTGTTGAAGTCTTCGCCTTCGCCAAAGCGGCCGACCTTGATGTCGAGCTTCTGGTCGAAGAATTTCTGCTGATACCACATCTGCGTCAGGCGCGTGGTCTGGCCACGGCCCCAGACTTCCTGCGCCGAGGTGAAGCCACCGACGCGCGGATCGTTGATGCGGTCGTTGCTGATGTTGTTGCCGCTGCGTTTGGTCACGGTCAGTTGAAACTCTGCATCGCTCCAGCCGAGGAGTTTTTGCAGGTCCAGATGCGTGCCCAGACCCCATTGATCGCTGTAACGCGCCGTGCGGTCGTGGTCATAGCCGCCGTGCAGATTGCTGCCCATTTCGCCGGTGTAATCGAGTTTGAAGTCGATGCCTTTTGCCGAGAGTTCGCTGCGCGTGCCGTTCCAGTCACCGAGCATCCACGGTGATTCACTGTCGAAGGCCGGTGCGGCTTGCGCGCAGGTGGCGAGGCCAAGGGCGGAGCAGCCGGCGATCACGCGCAGGGTTGAGATAGCGCTGTCTCGGAAAAGCGGAAAATCGGGCATAAATAGGTCTTTCTTGATCTTTTTTTGGGGATGGGCTGGCCGCTACGATTTGTCGCAGGCAATGAAGCGATTCAGCAGAAGGCCGGCAGGATAATGATCTGTAACAAAAAGACAAAGCGCTTTTGCAGACATGCAGCCTTTCGGATTCTGTAACAGTGCGGCAATAGAGCGCATTGCGGGCACCGCGCAAGGCTGCGATCTTCGTTGGTTGACCTACATTTAACGCTAGGCCTTCCACCTGCCGATGCCCTCGGCTAAGGTGCGCGGCTTCTGCAGTTTCACTTCGCCCAAAGGCCTGGCATGAACGACCACAACCCCGATCCGCTGCACGGCGTGACCCTCGAACAGATCCTCAATGCGCTGGTGACCCACTACGAATGGTCGGGGCTGGCCGAGCGTGTCGACATCCGTTGCTTCAAGAGCGATCCGAGCATCAAGTCGAGCCTGACCTTTTTGCGCAAGACCCCGTGGGCGCGGGAGAAGGTCGAGCGTCTGTACGTGAAGCTGATGCGCACCAAGCGCCCGCTCTGAGATGAGCGCCGTATTGCGGCGACGTCTGATTACCTCGGCCGCCACGCTTGGTTGGGCGGGGCTGAGCATTCAGCTGTATCTGATTTTCTTCGCTCGATTGAGTGTCGACGCCAGTCTGCTGGGTGGACTGGTGAGTTTTTTCAGCTACTTCACGGTATTGACCAACACGCTGGTGGCGGTGGTGCTGACTTGCGCGGTGACGGATGGTGATTCGGCTGCGCGGCGCTGGTTTTTGCTGCCATCGGTCAGTAGCGCGATTGCCGTGAGCATCACCGTGGTCGGCCTTGCGTACAGCGCTTTACTGCGGCATTTGTGGCATCCGGAAGGCTGGCAGTTTATCGCCGATGAATTGCTGCATGACGTGATGCCGCTGCTGTTCCTGACATATTGGTGGTTTTGTGTTCCGAAAGGCACGTTGCGCCTGAAGCATCTGCCGCTGTGGCTGATCTATCCGCTGGTGTACTTCGCCTATGCGCTGCTGCGCGGGCATTTGCTGGGCGCTTATGCGTACCCGTTCATTGACGTGGCGCAGTTGGGTTATCCACAGGTATTTCTCAATGCCGGGGGGATATTGGTGGGGTTTTTGTTGATTGCACTTATCGTCATTGGCCTCGACCGCTGGCATCCAGACTGAACAAGGTCAGCCCCTGTGGCGAGGGAGCTTGCTCCCGCTCGGCTGCGCAGCAGTCGTAAACCCAGCGATTGCGTTTACCTGACATAACGAGTCGGCAGGATCAGGGGCTGCTGCGCAGCCCAGCGGGAGCAAGCTCCCTCGCCACAAATGTGCGCAGTTACTCTTCTTCAGAACCCTCAGCGCGCCAGTAGCCTGCGGCTTTGACCAATTGCTCATCCAGCCCATGCTCATCCAGCAGCACCCGGCGGATCTGCCGCGAGACTTTGCTCTCGGTCGCGACCCACGCATACAGACTGCCCTTGGGCACCTGCAACTGCTTCACAGTGGCCAGCAGGTTGTCCTTGCCACCATCGCGCAGCACCCAGATCACATTGACCTGCGCCGCACTCTCCAGCACTTGCTGCTCACTGCCATTCGCCACTTCGATTACCACCAGCGCCTTGCGATTGGACGCCAGACCTTCGAGACGGCGCGCGATGGCGGGCAGGGCGGTTTCGTCGCCGATCAGCAGGTAGCTGTCGAAGATGTCCGGCACGATCATCGAGCCGCGCGGCCCGCCGATGTGCAGAAATTGTCCGGGCTTGGCCTGCTCGGCCCAGGTCGAAGCAGGGCCATCGCCGTGCAGAACGAAATCGATATCCAGCTCAAGTGTGTCGAGGTCATAGCGGCGCGGGGTGTAGTCGCGCATCTCGGGCATTGGCACGTCAGTCTTGCCAGCGCCGAGCACCAGATTCTCCAGCGCAGCGCTTTGTTCGGCGTTCTGCGGGAACAGCAGTTTGACGTGATCGTCAGTGCCGAGGCTGATGAATCCGGCCAACTCAGGCCCGCCCAAAGTGATGCGGCGCATGCGCGGCGTCAGGTCGACCACGCGCAATACTTCGAGCCGACGGCGTTTGATTTCGTGCATCACACGGTGAATGGTTTGGGTATCGACTGCGGTCATTCGGCTTGCTCCGGGGCAGGTTGTACGGCGGGGCCGTCGACGATGGCTTTGGCGGTGTCGTTGAGCAGATCACGCACACGCAGGATTTCTTCGGCGCTCCAGCGTCCGTGGTGCATTTGCAGGGCGTGGCGCAAGTTGTGCACCGCTTCGTGGATTTCCGGCGGCCGGTCATGGCCGCGCAATGAGCGCTTGCTCACATCGATGCGCATGCGCACGCCGTCGAGGGCCACGGCTTGTTCGCTGAGGGATTGGCGGCCGGCATCGGTCACGGCGTAGCGTTTTTTGCCGCCCTCGGCGTCGCCCGAGATCATTTCGCTTTCTTCCAGAAAGGTCAGGGTCGGGTAGATCACGCCGGGGCTTGGGCTGTAGGCGCCATCGAACATGCCTTCGATCTGGCGGATCAGGTCGTAGCCGTGGCACGGCTGTTCGGCGATCAGCGCCAGCAGCAGCAATTTCAGATCACCGGGGGCGAATACCCGTGGACCGCGACCGCCGCGCTCGCGGCCCGGGCGCTTTTCAAAGCCGTCGCGGCCATCGCCGTGCTCTCTGTGGGGGGAATGATGGTCTCTCATTTTCTGTCTTCTCTCGTCGTGTTTAGATACAACTTAAGATATATCTTTTGCGTTGTGCAAGGCGTTTTTGCCGGACAGCCGACGAGCGGCCGCCGAGCTCTGGCCCACGGCAATCCTCGCGGCATAAGTTTTATTTGATGGATTTAAAATAACCGGAAAGTTAAAGCTATGACTCTATTAATATTGAGTTTATATTCTAAAAAGTAATGAAAGTGCCGGTTGGCAAAGTTCGGATTGGTGTAATGTTTTTTAGCGAAAACTGTGCGTAGTCCAAGTATTACAGTCGTATTTTGATATTCTCGGTTTTCAGTGTTTTTTCTTTCCAGTCGCGAGGCTGTTGAACTACAACTTCGTGGGAAGTTGCCTGCTTACATTCCGAAGAGAACAGTCGATCATGCCCCGGCGTTGAACTTGCGAGTATCTCGGCCGGTATCGGCAAGCGTTACTTGAACTTCAATGTTTCGATCCCAAAAAAAGCACACAGGTACTGACCGATGTTCAAGAAAACTGCAATCACTGCGTCCCT
Organism: Pseudomonas sp. TWP3-2; assembly: GCF_049897765.1. Taxonomy (NCBI): domain Bacteria; kingdom Pseudomonadati; phylum Pseudomonadota; class Gammaproteobacteria; order Pseudomonadales; family Pseudomonadaceae; genus Pseudomonas; species Pseudomonas sp. TWP3-2. The sequence goes on from NZ_JAFCWW010000005.1 coordinate 232,635, forward strand.
GGCTGTTCTGGCTCTGAGTTCGTCCATGGTCTTCGCTGCCGGTGAAGCCCGTCACTCCATCAGCCTCGTCGCGCACGTACCTACCGACGGTTTCTACGTAGTGCCGACCGACCCGGATCTGGTCAACAAGGACCAGGACATGAGCTTTCAGCCGACCACTGGCAAGCTGCGCGAAGTCAACGGCTTCTTCGATGTGCGCAATAACAATGGTTCGGTTCACGCCAGCCTGGAAAGCCTGCCGAAACTGATCGCGGGTTCTGAATCCATCGACCTGCAAGTTTCGTTCAACAACAAGGTACTGGACCTGACACCGAAACTGGTGGTGGATGAGGCCGACTCCGATGTGAACTACCGCGCACCTTTGAACATCAAGGCGCTGGGCAGTTCTTTTAAACCGGGCGATTACACCGGTTCGGTGGCAATGATCTTTGATGCCGTGACACCTTGATCGATTGATCAGGCGTTAAACGCCAACTTAAACAAGTGGCGTTCCCCGGCGGAACATATCTTCCCCGTCTGTTCCGCCGGATTTCAACGTGTTTGTAAATCAGAGTAAGAGTTCATGTTCCCGATGACATCCATCGCGGCTGCGCTTGCGCTGTTGTTTTGTGCCAGCGCAGCGGCAGCTTCCGAACCCGCCGGCACCACACCGCGCAGTCTGTTGGCGCAGGCCAAAGGTTTGCCGGCGGATTTCGAGGAGCACTTCTTCGACGTGCCGCTGGCCGTGCGGGTCGAACTCGACCAGCATATGCTGGGTGAAGCCATGGTGGTTTTGTCCCGTGATGATCGCGTCACCCTGCTCGAATTTACCGACACCAGTGAGAACCGCTACACCCCCGCCGAGCGTGAAAAATGGGCGGCCTATCTCAAGCCCGGCGTGCCGCTCGGAGCGTGCAACGGTGCATGCCCGGATCAGGTATTGGCGGTGCATTACAACCTGCAAAACTCACTGCTTTCGATTCTGACCGAGAACGCCGAACGCGACCTCGAAATCAAGCGTTACCACGACCAGCCGATTGGCGGCAGCAGCGGCCTGATGGTGCGCAATCAACTCAATCTGAATGGCGGTCAGGATCAGGATCTGGGCGGGCGCTTCGGTCTCGAAGCCAGCGGCAGCCTCGGCAACTGGAGCCAGACCTTCAACATGCAGATGGCCCGTCTCGGCGGCCCGGACGACAAGCTCTACCACGCCATCCATGAGCTTTATACCCAGCGCGAACTGCAAGGCAATTTCTTGCGTCTGGGCTATTTCACACCCAATTCCGAAGGGCTGACGCGCCAGCCGCGCACGTTCGGCACCAGCCCCGACACCGCCGTCGGCGTGATGTACGGCAGCTCCGACAGTCTGGCGATCAACAACGCGATGCCCAGCGTTTATCCCATCTATGTCACGTCCAACCGCCAGGGCTCGGTGGAGATCTGGCGCGATGGGCTGTTGATCAATACCCAGTCAGTACCCGCCGGTTTGCAGACCCTCGACACCCGCCCGTTGCCCGGCGGCATCTATGAAGTCGAAGTGCGTTTGATCGAGGACGGCCAGATCACTTCCTCGACCCAGGAGCTGGTGTACAAGCCCAACAACTGGCGCAACCTCGACGAACGCTGGCGCTACAACCTGTTCGCTGGCGAAGAACAGAAACTGCTGAGCAACTGGGATCAGCAGGCCAGCGGCAGCGCCACCGCTGGCGCGTCACTGAATTACCTGATGCACCCGCGAGTAATCCTCGGATTATCGGCGCGGCAGATTCGCGAAAAGCTGCAATACGGCACCTCTATCGACTGGACGCTGGCCAACCAAATCAGCCTGTATGCCAACGTTTACCAAACCGAGGATCACGGCACCGGGCTGGATCTGCAGAGCCTGTACAACTACGGTTCCGGCAGTCTGGTGATCAGCCACAACCGCAGCTGGCTCGACACCACCGACCAATATGAAACCCTGCCCGACGGCACGCGGATCCGTCAGCGCAATGTGTTCATCGGCGAAACCAGCAATTCATCGCTGGCGCTCAATCACCGGATCAACAGCAAGAATTCGCTCAACGCTCGCGTCTCGCACAGCGAGGGCAATGTTGAAGGTATGGGCGTCGATCTGGGCTGGACCCAACGCACGCAATTATTCGGCAGCGACGCCAACTGGCGTCTGTCGCTGTTCGACCGGCCGGGCAGTTACAGCAGTGGTGATGCACGCAATCGCGGGGTCGATCTGAGCATCAACCTCGCGTTGGGCGCACCCGGCCAGCAACTCACCGGCAGCATCGGCTCGCGTACCGATCGTGATGGCGGGCGTGACAACAATGCCTCGCTCGGCTGGCGCAAGGATTTCAAGGATCACATTCTGCAAAACGTCTCGGTGACGGCGCTCACCGACACCTATGGCCTGGGCATGTCCAGCCTGGCGAACTTTCGCACCGACGCGATCAATGGCGACGGCTTCGTCCAGCGTTCGTCCTATAACGGCAATCTCACCGGTGGCCTCAACGTCGACACCACGCTGGTGGTCGGCGGCCAGCAGATGCTCATGACCAGCCAGTACGAGATGCGCGGCGCCGGGATGATCGTCGATGTCGAGTCGGATATCGACGGCATCGCCCTGCGCGCCGACGACTTCAGTGGTGGCACCGCCGCGTTGAAACCGGGGCGCAATTTCATCCCGATCACCGCGTATCAGAACAGCTCGGTGAGCTTCGATTTCGAGGGCAACCACGTACCGGCGGCCACCATCGAACCGGCGCGTACGCGCTATCACCTGAACAAGGGCGGCGTCGATTATCGCAAGATCCGCGTGATGAAAACTCTGACCGTGCTCGGTCGGCTGGTCAACGAGCAGGGCCAGCCGCTCAAGGGGCATCACGTGATCAATCACGCCAGTCGCGGGGTGACCGAGGTCGACGGCTTCTTCTCGATGGAAATGAACGCCGGCTCGCCGACCCTCGAGGTGCGCCAGGATAACCGTTTGCTGTGCCAGTTCCGCCTCGACGCGAATCAGCACCGCAGCGAAAACAATGTGTTGATGATCGGGGATCTGCGCTGCACGCCGGACACCCTGGCGGATGCGACCTTTACCGATCTGAAGGCGGGTTGAGCATGAAGAAGTTGAGCTTTTGTCTGGGCTTGTTTGCGCTACTGAGCATGCCGGCGGCGCAGGCTTTCAATCAGGAGATCCGCGCTCGTTTTCAGCCGGATCCCTCGCAACCGAACAAGAACGTATTCGTCAACCAGACGCCCAATAGCGGCTATTGCACGATCAATCCGGCTGAGTGCGCAAGCCTCGGCATGTTCAGCATTCAGTTACCGACGCGCTTCGATTCCAGCCGCGAGATCGTCCCGGGTACGTCCGATGAGACTGTGGCGTTGAAGGTGCCGGCGAATTGGCGGCGATTGACCGTGATCAATCAAGACACACGTGAGAACGAGACCGTAGAGGTACGCATCACGGGTATCGGGTCCAAATATGTTCTGAGCCAGAAGGCCGCCATTCTGGTTGGAGGGGCGTCGGACAATGTCGAAGCACATCAAAAGCTCTGGACTAACGACAGGTGGAACTATGCGCCCTCGCCGTGCCGGTACAGCGGTGTCGGCTATATCACAGACGAAACCTACCGGTTTTTCTGGAAAACTCCCATTGAGACCTGGTGTTCCAAAATAGCGGCCTATCGAATCCCGAGGATGTCATTCGACGGCATCGACTTTGCCTATGAATTACGCACCCCGAATCCGCTGAGCATGTCCTCCGGGCTGTACACCGGCTCGATCTCTTACACCATCGGGCCCAACGGCGATTTCCAGATGGGCTCGATGATGGTGCCGGATGACGGCAACCTGACGCTGGACTTTGTGCTCGACGTGCAGCACACCCTGAAAGTCGACCTGCCACCCGGTGGCGACAAAGTCGCGATGGAGCCAGTAGGCGGCTGGCAACGCTGGATCGACGGTGGGCGCATGCCTACCGAGATCTACCGCGACCAGTTGTTCTACCTGTCGGCGTCTTCGCGCTTCAAGGTGATGATGAGTTGCAGCTCGCAGGGCGGTAATGAATGCGATATCGGCAACAACCAGGTGGGGTTTTCCAAGTTTCAGGTTCGGCTCACTCTACCCAAAGGCATTGTCGGCCCCGGCAACACCGACGGCTGGACCGGCACGCTGACGCACAACACCTGGCTTGGCCCTTTCGAACCCTCGCGTTACGTCGACCGCAAACCTGGCAACTTGCGTTTTCAGATGCCCTCGCGGTGGATTGAGTCGCTGCTCAAACCCGGCATGAACGGCACGCTGTGGGGCAACGTCACGATCATTTTCGATTCGGAAGTCTGAATCTCCGGGCTGGATCATTGTTTCTTTTTTACGAGGTTGAAGACCATGACACGTGCGTGTTTGCTGGTGCTGTCCGGAGTGTTTTGCATGGCGGCCAATGCCGGGCCGCAGATCAATGTCGGCACGGTGTACGACTATCTCGACGGTGACAAGAGCACCTATCTCAAACGCGTCTTCAACAGCGGCGACAGCACCGCGTTCGTCAAGATCAACGTGCTGGAGATCGTCTACGACGCCGACGGCAAAGCCCAGGAAATCCCGGTGCAAAACGCTGCCGACGGTGCTTCGCGCAATGGCGTCATGGCCAGTCCGGCACGGCTGATCGTGCCGGCGCAGGGCATGCAGGGTACGCGTTTGCTGTACATGGGCGAGCGTGACCGCGAACGCTATTTTCGGGTGCGCTTCGTGCCGGTAGTGCCGGAGAAGGAAGACGAATTCGTGGTCTCTCAGGAGGACCGTGAGGAGTACAAGAAATCGCTGTCGGCCGGGGTCAACGTGATGACCGGCTTCGGCACCATATTTTTTGTACGGCCCAGGAATGCGCGTTTCGACACGGCCATCAGCGACACGCAAGAGCGCTACGAAATCCGCAACAACGGCAACACGGTGCTGGTGATCGACGAGTTCAAGAGCTGTTCATTGAGCAAAGAAACCGACTGTGGCGCAACCACCAAGCACCACGTCATGGCCGGTAAAACCTTCGCCTTCGACAAAGAGGCGGGCCGTGAGTATCGCTTCAAGCTGATTGAAGGCGACAGTAAAAAAGACCTCAAGGTGGCGCGCCGCTAAGGCCGCTGCCCATGACGCGCCAGGTATCGATGATGAACAAGCAATGCGCAGTCGCCGCACTGATGGCTTTCACCGCTCTGACCGGGGAGCCGAGTTGGGCAGCCCGCGAGGAACTCAATTTCGAGGTCACGCTGACCATTCCCAGCCGGCCGTTTTATGTGATCCCGGCAGAGGCCGACTGGATCCATCGCCCACAGCGCCTCGACTGGGATTACCCGTCGGGAACCATGGGCGGGCTGCGCAAATACTTCGACGTACGCCACGACTCCAGCGCCATCGAAGCACGCCTGGATCACACCGCAATGTTGTCCAACGGCAAGCCGGGCGAGGAGATCTTGCTGCACGTCAAATTCAACGGTGTGGTGTTGGGGCAGGACACTGTTCCGCGCGAAGTGGTGTCGCGCGCCGACGCTGCTGTGGGTACTCGGGTGCTGCTGGAAATCAACCCGATCAAACCGCTGGGCGGCTACAAAGCCGGGGATTACGACGGTAACGTATTGCTGTTGTTCAACGCCAAGGCGCCGGGCCAGTGATTCAAAATCCGCCCTGAAAGTATCTTCAGGGCGGGGGGCACGGCCCGAACGAGACGTCAGATGCCGGCGCGAGCCATCGCATCGCGAGTCAGCTGTCTGCGCAGCTCTTTCTCCCTGTAACCCAGTTCACGCAGCAAGCGCTCGTAGGTTTGTGCACTCATCTCCTCACCGGTGAAAACCTCTGTCTCGGCAATCGGATAGCGTTGCGCCAACTCACTCAGCCTCTGTTTGCGCAGGTAGCGTTGAGTGGGCGGCAGCGCAGCCGATTGTGCCCATTTGGCCTGCGCCGATTTGAGCTCCTCGAGCAGATCGAGCTTGTCCATGTACAGGCGTTTGTTGGCTTCCATCTCGCCTGGCCAGTTGTTGCACAGGTACTGTTCCCAGAACGGCTGTTCGATCATTTGATTGACCAGACCGTCACCGGCCTCAGCCTCGAGCACGGTCTGGATGGCGTTGTCGATCGTCTGGTCGCTGACGCCGGCGGTGGGGCGAAACTTCATGTCTTCCGACTGCCACGGCAATTCGAGCGGTTTTGCCATGCCTGTTTCGTAGGCCAGATGCACCTCGACTTCGTCCGGATCACCGCTGCGCGCCTTGATATCCGAGCGCGCGATTTCGCTGACCTGGCCGAGGCGGGCAGAACCCTTGGCGAGGGTCACCAGCTTGCGCTCCAGCTCCGCGCGGTCGGTCGAGTACAGGCGCGCCTCGGAGGCCAACACCCTGACGCCCATGTTGTTGAACAGCTGCGCGCCGGCGTCCTCGCAGCCTTCAGGGTTGGTCGACATCAGCAACAGTTCTTCGCGCAGAGGTGTATCGATGTCCATGGCGCCGATCATGCGCCAGACCCGGTCCGTCAGTTGATCATTGGCTTTGCCTCCTTCTTCGTAGTCGGCGGAACGGGTCAGCCCCTCCAGCACCTTGAAGAAACCTTCCGAGCCTGGCTCCTGCGCCAGGTCGTGCCATGCCTCTGGCCGATATGCGCCGATCCCGACGGTTTCGTGGCTGAGCGTGGTGTCGACGAACAGTGGCCAGCGTTCGAGTAAATTACCGGCGGCTGGCGAGTAGGACAGGCGCGGGGGCATGCCCACCGAAACGCGGTATTGCTCGTAAGTAGTGCGAACGCTGTCCGTCAGCATTTCTGCATGTACGCGGGTGCGGGCAATCAGCCACGCGTCGTCGGAACCCAAAGGCACGTCGGGGATGTGCCTGATCGGGTTCGACCCAAGGTCAAGAAAGAACCCTCGGGGACGGGCCTTGTTGAACAGTCCCGCAGGCCAGCTATCAATGCCGGTGTCGATCAGACTCAGCACTTTAAGTCGAGGCATGCGCTCGATGTTCGGCGCAACACCCAGGGGGTTATTGTCCAGTCGCAGGGTTTCCATGTGCGTCATGTCGCGTAGTTGTTCGATGGCCGGCGGCGTCAGTCGAATCTGGTTTTCGTTGAGCCGCAGGGTTTCCAGCAGGCGCATTTTGCCGACGTTTTCCGGCAGTTCGGTCAGCCCGCAGCCGCGGGCACTGAACTGACGCAGATGCGCAAAGTCGCTGAGCAGACCGTCTGCCGCCGGGAAGAACCAGGCTCTGTCGAGGTTCAAGGTCGTGACCTGATCGATCCACGGTTTGAGCCCCTCAGGTATTTCCCGCCACCAGCGTTCAAGATCGGGGCGCAGGAGCTCGGTGGAAAGATCGAGGGTATAGCCTTGTTGCGCACTGATGCTGCGTTCGCCAAACACTTCACTGGTTCTTTCGAAACACGCCAGCAACCGGTCGGCAACGAAGCGCCCACCGTTATGTTGATAGTCCCACCAGGCGCGGGCGCGGTGCGGATCGGGATACTCGGCATCCCAGCCGCTCAGATAGCTCTGGCGCCAGTCTGCGAGTTTTTGCTTGAGCGTCTTCAGCTCTTGCTCAAGGCGCTGGATTTGCACATGGGCATCGCCGTTGCCTGCCAATGACCGACCGAATGCCGAGACCTCGGCCTCGTTCAAATGCGGATAAAGATTCCTGACTTTGTCTTCGACGGTGAGGGCGTTCCGGGAAAACGCCGGGCCGCGCATCAGCAACTCGGTTTGCCGCGGTACCACCGGACGAATGGGCGAGCGGGCAAGCAGTGTCCTGCGCTCGGCCGGTGTCCCGGTCTTGACGATCACCCATTGCCTGAAGAACTGCCCCTGACCGGGGCGGTAGCCCAGTGCGACGCGCTTGCCTTGCGGTAACGCGAGCAAAACTGCCTCATACAAATCACCGGCCGCATGCAGTTGATTGTCTTGACGGTCGCGCACCGCATAGCGGCCGCGCTCGTCCCTGACCAGCACCCGGATCGTCGCGGCGTCTTCACTGCCGGCACTGCAACGCAATGCTCCGTCATAAAACAGGTCGCGCACTTCAATGCGCAAATCGGCGAAAGCGTCGGCGTGCAAGCGTAGTGCGTTGAGGATCATTCGTTCAGAGTCAGGCACCCGCAACGCCGGCTCATACAATCCTTCACTGGCACGCGCGGTGCTGACTTCAAACGCGCTTTCACGCGCCTGATCTCTTATGCGCAGCGGTATGCGCTGTTGCTCGAGGATGATTTTCTGTTCGGCGGGCGATGCGGTAGTCAGCAAGGTTTCGGCGACTGGCGCGGGCAACTGCGGGAACTGCTGTTGCAGCAATTGCACGCGCGCGTCAGCGGTGTAATCCCTGAGTCGGTTCTGGTAGGCGAAGATCTCCGGCGTGCGCGTCTCGACGGCGAGCGCCAGTTGGTTGCGCAAGGCCTGGGCGCGCTGCTCTGGCGGATACTCGCTGCCGAGCAATCTGTGCATCTCGCCATCGTCGAGAAACTCGACCATTCGCTGCGCCAGTTTGCCGGCCAGAATGTCTGCCAGACTGATGCTCAGCGTCTGCGCATCGCTGGCTTGCGGATTACCGTATTTGCGAAAGACCCCGCTCAATCGGGCATCCTCGAACACCTTGAGCGCCTTGTCGGCGGGCCAGCCGGGCATGTCCGGCACCATGCGTTCGAACCAGTACGCTGTCGGCTCCAGCGGCTGGCCGTTACGAATCAGTTGGCTGAGGTTGCGCGTCTCATCCCAGGTCTTGAAGCGCGCCAGAGTGTCGGCCAGCAAGGGCGGTGGTGCAGCGTTTTCGAGGTACATCCTGCGCAGACAATCGTGAGGTGTCCCGCTGATGCTTCGCAGATCCTCCAATTGGTTGTCGGTATAAGCATCCACCGTGTGACCGAGGCGGCGCATCAGCACCGGGCCGTCCCAATCCTGTGGTTTTTCCCCTTCGTGCACCCACGCACCACGCTCGTTGTGGCGCAGTTGCGGCGCGTAGGCTTGTGGGCGGGAAGGGTGCTGAATACGATGGCGGCCGCTGTCGCGGTCGTATTTCACCTCGTAATGCTTGCCCTCCAGCGGCAGCACGGTTTTGCCGGCGTACTGATGCAGACCCTTGGCGTCGGGCTTTGATGTGTCAGGTAGCGCCAGATCCGCTTGTGCATAAGGCGTGATATCCGGGTGCCACAACCGGGTTTTGTTATCGAGCGACGGCACCGGTTGCAGGCCTTCGACAAACGCCGAGATTTTCAGGCGAAATGCGTTGCCGATCGCGGCGCCGGCACCGAATGCCGCCAGCTGAATCACGTCAGTCACCACCCCGACCACGTGCTCCGCCAGTTCCGTCCAACGCTCTTGCGCGAGATCAACTGCGCCCTCGACCACCTCTTCGGTCAGCTGAAACGCGGTGTAGACCAGCATCAACTCACCCAGCCCCGGCACGAACGGGGTCAGTACCAGCAGCGCCGCATTGAAAATATCCTCGGCGATCTTCAAGAGATTTTTCCACCACGCCCAGCGCGATTTGCTGTCGGCATCCGCCGTCGACACGGCGATGCCGCGGGTGTCATTGAGAATCTTGTTGAGCCGCTGCTGGTACAGATACGTCCACAGCGGCGTAGTGATCGCCGGGGCGCTGAATTGCAGTTGCGGTTTCTCCACCGGCGTTTCGCGCCATGACGGGCGCGAGTCCGCCGTCTCCTTTGGATACCATTTGACGTAGGTCAGGCGCTGTTCAAGCCCGGCAAAAAAGTGTCCGCGCTGTTCATGGTCGACGAATTGGCTGAAGAACTGCCGGTAGTTGATGCCGGTCGATGGCAGGGTTTTGTTGGCGCGCAACTGGCGACTCAACTCCTTCATGAAATCCAGGGTGGACGGGTATTCCTTGAGCGGATGTTCGGGGTCGTGCGGAACATAGGCGATCATGTTCGCCGAGCGTTGTGGCTGCGCCGGATCAGGGCGAATGATCAGGATGCCGGTGAAGGTCAGGTCCATCATGCCTAGGTCGCAGACCAGCATTGGCTGGCCATCCAGCATCAGGTTCTGCCGCCCCAGAAGCAGCTCGCGAATTAGCGCGTAGGCACTGTGGCCGATGTCTTTTTTGATCTGCGCCATGTGTGCAGCCGCTTTCAGCGCGGCCTGTTGGCTCTGCTGCACGCGGGTGCGTAAATAGGTTTCGGCCACCGGCTCGCGATCGAGCAACAGCGTCTCGAGATGGGCCTTGTACTGTGCGCCAATGTCGAGTTCCCGGCACAAGGTCTGGAACTGGCTTACGCTGATCTTTTTATTGATCGGCGAAACATCGAACAAGTCTCGGGCGGGATCGGTTTTGCTGATGAAAGTTGAATAAGTTTGATAAGTTTCGTCGCTGGCGAAGTTATGCAGCGCAGCATCGATCAGGGACACGGTTCTGGCTTTGGAGCCCTTGTTTATATCGATGGCGTACCACGGAGTTTTTTCGGAAGAGTACAGCCGTGCATAAGTGTTCTTTACGTCAACGTCGATATTGAACCGTTCAAGCAGTCTGGCTTTCAACAATGGCTCGGCGAAGGCGTACACGTCCTTGAGACGCCCGAGCAAACGGTCGATCCTGTTCTGCGCCGCCCAGGCTTTACGATTGTCGGCGGACAGCCGGTGCAGCTCACGGGCCGGCGCCTGCGTCATCCATGTTTGCCGGTCAGGACGCATGTTTTTCAACGCGTGCACACGATGCAACTGCATGTCGCTGAACACTGGATCAATATGCGATTTAATTAAGTCGTAATGTTGCCCTTTATATATAGATGTTGCGCTCATTGTTGTGGCCTTGAATAAGTCAGGAATTATCAGCCTAACGTTCAATGCGCAGAATGATTAGTTTAAAAGCCTGCTGTTCAAGCGCCGGGTTAACGGAGTATTCATTGAATATTGAAATGTTGAAAATACATATTTACTACCCTCGATGGTTCATTGTTGATCAGGCCTTGCTGAACTCGCGGCCGCAACTGAGGGGGCTTGCGCAGGATTGCATTGCGAATCGCTGCCGGGTTGCAGATACGGCATCAGAATCGGCGCCATGCCCTTGAGTACCTGCACTGGCAGTGCCGAGGTGAACTTGAAGTTCTCCGCCGAGCGCCCCGGCACGAACGCGGTGAGCGTGCCGAAATGGTGATCGCCGATGTAGAACACAAACGTTGCCGTGCGGTTGATCGACTTCGAACTGAGAATCCGCCCGCCGGAGCCGATTGCCTCTATGCGGTTATCGCCGGTACCGGTTTTTCCGCCCATGATCAGCGGGCTGCCATCGGCCAGTTTGAAACTGCCGGAAACACGTTTGGCGGTGCCTGAGTCGACCACTTGCGACAGCGCCTCACGCATGGCCGTGGCCACTTCCGATGGCATTACCCGTTTGCCCACATGCGGATCGTTGACCAACTGCGTTTCATACGGTGTATCGGCGGCAAAGTGCAGGCTGTCGATGCGCAGGGTCGGCATGCGCACGCCGTCGTTGAGAATGGTGCCGATCAACTCGGCGAGTGCAGCGGGGCGATCGCCGGAGCTGCCAATGGCGGTGGCGAGTGACGGCACCAGGTGATCGAAGGGGTAGCCGACTTGCTGCCAGCGCTGATGAATGTCGAGGAACGCCTGGATTTCAAGCATGGTGCGAATGCGGCTGTCGCGGGCGCCTTTGTGCTTGCTCTTGAACAGCCAGCTGTAGACTTCCTGACGCTCGAACTGGCTGGCCTTGACGATGTCCTTGAAAGTCGCGTCGGGGTGATTGAGCAGGTAGCCGATCAGCCACAGGTCCAGCGGATGCACCTTGGCGATGAAACCCTGATCAGGCAAATCGAAACTGCCGGGGCCGTAGGCGAGATATAGCCTTTCAAGGCGTTCGTCGGTGAGTTTCTCCGTCAGCTTGGCGCCCTTGAGATGCGAGCGCACGAAGGTGTTGAAGTCTTGCTGGCTGGCATCCGGCAATAGATAACGGTGCACCGCCGCCATGCGGATCGGCGTCGGACGCATGCTGTCGAGGAAGGTTTCCAGGCGCGCCCGGGTATCTTTGTTGCGGTATTTTTTCCAGAACTTGAGCAGGAACGATGTGCCCTCGCGGTCGGCGAACGAGGCGAGGTATTCCTGACGCCGTGGGTCGCGATCGTCCTTGAGCAACTCGGCGCTGTTGTTGGGGCCGGAGTAGGTGGTGTAGCGCACCAGATCGCGCATCAGGCGAATGAACGGCAGATTGATCGACTCGCGCAACGCGTCGCGCAGGGTCGGGATACGTCCGTTGTCCTCTTTGCGAAAGTTATTGAAGGTGTGCAGGCCACCGCCGGTAAAAAACGCCTCGCCGGGGCTGGCCGAATATTTACGGTCCAGCGCCGCACCAAGCAGTGTCGACAGGTTGCGATCCTTGTTTTGCACCAGATAATCGATCACCCACCGGCTCAGGCGATCCTGATCCGGCACCTCGACTTTCTTCAATTCCGGCACGCTCATGCCGGCGTATTTCTCGTGCAACTCGGCGATGATCTGCAGGTAAGTGGTCATCACGCGCATTTTTGCGGTGGAGCCGAGTTCGAGTTTGCTGCCCTCGTTGATGTCGAATGGCTGGTCGGTGCTGTCGGTCTGCACCCGCACGCGCGAGCCATCCGGCGTCAGTTCGAACAGGGTGAAGCTGTAGCGCACTTGAGTGGTGCTGGTGGGGGTCAATAGACGTTCGCCCATCAGGCCGACTTCGGCGGCGTAGGTCGGGTCTGCAAGTTTTTTCAGATAGGCCGTGGCCTGGGTTTGCAGTTCACCTTGCAGGGTGCTGGTGGCCGACAGGTCGAGACGGTCGAGGTCGTACAGCGGACGGTTGAGCATCGACGCCAGGCGGCTGCGCGCGGCACTGATGCCCTTGTTGGTTTCGATCGGCTGAATGGTCGGCTGCGTCTGCCAGTCGCGGTAGCTGATCTTGCTCGCGAGTGCGGCATCGGCCAGCGCCGCGTCGATCACGCCGTTCTGTTTGAGCACGCGCAGATGACTGTCGGTGAGATTGACCAGTTCTTCGCGGCCCTTGCTCAGGTAATGCGAAGGGCGACGCTGAGCGATCATCAGTGAAAGCATTTCGCGCAGTGCCAGACCCTTTGCCGCCATGGTCTGCGGATCGGTCGCGGTACTGGCGAGCGTGGCGTTGGCCGTATTGAAGTCCGCGCCATACCAGACCCGCAAGCCTTCAGCCATGCCGTGTACTTCGCCGTGCCCCGGCACCGCCGAGAGCGGCACGCTGTTGAGGTAATCGCGAATGATGTTCTGCCGCGCCGGCAACGTTTCCGGCCCGCCCTGATAGGCGCGCACGCTGGCGGAAATCATCTGGCGGATCTTCTCGGCGCCGGACACGGTCAGGCCGTCCGGCGAGTGCCGGTATTTTTCCAGCTGGGTCGCCAGGGTGCTGCCGCCAGCTGATTGGCCCGGCAGGCGCAGCACCTTCGCCACCTGCGACCACGCGGCCATGCCGAAGCGTGGCCAGTCCACTGCCGGGTTGGCCAGGGGTTGTTTGGGGTCGAGCAGAAAACGGTTTTCGATGAACAGCAGACTGCTGACTACCACCGGCGGTATCGCGGCGAAACTCGAATAGAGTTGTTGCGGATATTTGTACTGATACAACGGCGCCGCGCGGCAGTCGGTGATCGACAGCCCGGCCTGGATTTTCTCCGTATAGGGCACGAACAGCCCCTTGTCGGTATAGCTGAGCAGGGCCGGGGAGAAGCGCGTTTGTTCGATGATCACATAGTTGCGCTTGATCAGCCGCGGCAGGAACTCATCCAGCGAGCTATAACCCAGACGCAAGTCGAACGGCCCGTTGCCCGGATAGCGAATCGCCTCGCTGGGGCCGGGTTGCAGTTCGTATTTGAGCTTGGCAGCGTACTGGCTGGCCTCGCGCGACTGAAAACGCGAAGTGCGCATTTCCTTGGCCGCGGCCAATCCCAGCACAATCGCGATAATCAGAAACAGAACCCAGAAAGCCTTCCACCCGTGCCGTTTACGGCGGGGTTTTTCAGGTATAGGCGCTTCATCCACACGTTCAGTCGGAACCACTTTTTCACTCGAATCGGTTTGCCATAACGCGCCCATAGTCGACTGATCCATTCACGCAGATTGATCGGACTTGTCTGAAGCTTAGACGGTGGTTGGCGATGGTGAAAAAATTGTGAGGTAGTGTTATTCCTCCTGGATGGGAACACCCTGTGGCGAGGGAGCTTGCTCCCGCTCGGCTGCGAAGCAGTCGCAAAAAAACTGCACATGCAGTGTTTCAGACAAACCATAACTACCAGCCTACGGCCTGCTGCGCAGTCCAGCGGGAGCAAGCTCCCTCGCCACAGGGTGGATCATAGCCAGCAGGCATCCCAGAGCGGGTAATCGCCTATTTTATCTACTAACCCCGCGCGTAAAGGATTGGCAACGATGTAACGGGCGAACGGCTTCAAGTCTTCGCCGTCGCGGATAGCCCGGTCATGGTAGCCGGTTTGCCAGAACGCACCTTTTCGGTTCAACGTTCGGTTGATAGAGAGTGTGCTGCGAGATTTCACTGCCTGCATCAGCTGATCCAGACGCATTGTTTCCAATTGAACCAGCCAATGGAAATGATCAGGCATCACAACCCAGGCGATCGAGTTGACCCAGCCCTGTTCATGGGCTCGTCTGAGTTCTGCTACTAGTAATCGCCCCAATCGCCAATCACTGAAGATCCTGCGACGCTCATAAACCACGGCGGTGATCAAATAGGCGCGACCCGATTCGGAGCAGCGTCCTTGGCGAAGTCGATGTGAATGTAGATGTTTGCGCATTCCGTTGCGTCCTGTTGGATTCATCACTCATACGCTAGCTGCTGAGCTTCCGAGTTGAACCTGAGAAAGCTGTCGGATTTTTCCGAGAATCTTGCCGGACACAGCTTTTGTGGCGAGGGAGCTTGCTCCCGCTGGACTGCGCAGCAGGCCAAAGTCCGGTAGTGATGGCTTCACTGAAGTACCGCGTGGGCAGGTTTTGCGACTGCTGCGCAGCCGAGCGGGAGCAAGCTCCCTCGCCACAGGGATGCCCTCTTCACGGGAGGGGGATGCCTTCAAGACATTTGGAATAGAGCCATCCCAAGATCAATACCACCAAGGCATAGGCATGACGCTGCACCATTGCTGTGCAATACTCGCCGGCCGTTTCGATAGCGAAAAATCCTACACTTGCAGGATGGTTTCTCTCGAAAACAGCGTGAATCACAATATTTGCCGCTGAATCAAGGCGTTTATAGAGTGAATTACCCTGTCCGAAGCTTTTTATACTGCACGCCCCGCTGATCTTGCAGGTTTTGTTCCGCAAGACGCGTTTGCCCACGAAGCAGGCGCGGTTTCGGGAGGTGTCGGCCAACCAACCGACGCCTCGACACTCAGTGGTCAATCCAATAACAAGATGAGGTTGCACCCTATGCCCGTAGGCAATCACCTGCCGCATGGCGAGACCGCTGAAGGCGGCCCGCTCAAACGCGAACTCGGCGAACGGCATATTCGCCTGATGGCGCTCGGCGCCTGTATTGGTGTCGGTCTGTTTCTCGGTTCGGCCAAGGCCATCGAAATGGCCGGCCCGGCGATCATGCTGTCGTACATCATCGGCGGTCTGGCGATCCTGGTGATCATGCGCGCCCTCGGCGAAATGGCCGTGCACAATCCGGTCGCCGGCTCGTTCAGTCGTTATGCACAAGACTATCTCGGCCCGCTGGCAGGCTTCCTCACCGGCTGGAATTACTGGTTCCTGTGGCTGGTGACCTGCGTCGCGGAAATCACTGCCGTCGCGGTGTACATGGGCGTCTGGTTCCCCGATGTGCCGCGCTGGATCTGGGCGCTGGCGGCGCTGATCAGCATGGGCTCGATCAACCTGATCGCGGTCAAGGCCTTCGGTGAATTCGAGTTCTGGTTCGCGCTGATCAAGATCGTCACGATCATTGCGATGGTCATCGGCGGCATCGGCATCATCGCTTTTGGTTTCGGCAATGACGGCGTGGCGCTGGGGATTTCCAACCTGTGGGCGCACGGTGGCTTCATGCCCAACGGTGTGCAGGGCGTGTTGATGTCGCTGCAAATGGTCATGTTCGCCTACCTCGGCGTCGAGATGATCGGCCTGACTGCCGGTGAAGCGAAAAACCCGCAGAAGACCATCCCGAATGCGATCGGCTCGGTGTTCTGGCGGATTCTGCTGTTCTACGTCGGCGCGCTGTTCGTGATTCTGTCGATCTACCCGTGGAATGAAATCGGCACGCAAGGCAGTCCATTCGTGATGACCTTCGAACGGCTGGGCATCAAAACCGCTGCTGGCATCATCAACTTTGTGGTGATCACCGCTGCGCTGTCGTCGTGCAACGGCGGCATCTTCAGCACCGGGCGCATGCTCTACAGCCTGGCGCAGAACGGTCAGGCCCCGGCCGGTTTCGCCAAGACCTCGAGCAACGGCGTGCCGCGTCGCGCATTGCTGTTGTCGATCGGTGCGTTGTTGCTGGGCGTGCTGCTGAATTATCTGGTGCCGGAAAAAGTCTTCGTCTGGGTCACGGCCATCGCGACCTTCGGCGCGATCTGGACCTGGGTGATGATCCTGCTGGCGCAGCTCAAATTCCGTAAAGGTCTGAGTGCCAGCGAGCGAGCCAATCTGAAATACAAGATGTGGCTGTACCCGATCAGCTCGTATCTGGCGCTGGCGTTTCTGGTACTGGTGGTCGGCCTGATGGCGTACTTCCCGGACACCCGTGTCGCGCTGTACGTCGGCCCGGCATTCCTGGTGCTGCTGACGGTGGTGTTCTACGTGTTCAAGCTGCAACCGACCAATGTGCCGCAAGGTGCGGTGCGTTCGGTTTCGTAAATCCAAAGCGCAGAAACATCAAAGCCCCGGTCGATTGACCGGGGCTTTTTATTGGGTAGGGTTTTAGCGTAGCCATTCGTCGGATGCCACCGTGCACCTGTAATTTCTGACAGTAGACCGGCCTTGCATCATGAACTAGCTTGCGTTTTCGCCAGTGAGAAATGGAAGGAGGCGCAATGAAAGGATTCTCTGCAATTCTCGTGATCGGGCTGGCGGATGCGTTGATTCACTGGCAAATTTTTTTCGTACTCTGCGCCGCCGTCGGACTCGATCAGGCCGCCAGCAATTTCGCGGCATTCTGCGTGGCCGCAGCGTTCTCATTTTACGTGAACGCGCTTTACACCTTCGAGAACCAGACCTCGGTGTTCGCTTACCTAGGGTTCATCGGCGTGATGGGGGCGGCGAGTTTCGCTGTGGGCCATATTGCTGACATCTACCAGTTGCCCGGACTGGTGACTGTCACCACGTTTTCATTGCTGAATCTGCTGCTCGGCTATAGCTTTTTCCGCTTTGTATTGTTTCGCCGACACAGCGATTGAAGCGCCGGCCTCTGTTGCCGGCCAGCGCCTCGAACAAGCTAAGCGGCCGCCACATCCTGCGGTTCGAAACTGTCCGCCCGCGCCATTTGCCACATGCGCGAGTAGAACTCGCCATTCACTTCCCCGGTGAGCAGTTCTCCCGGTTTCAGGAACACATGCAACTGCGAGAACAGTTTGATCTCGGTGGCCGACATGCGTCGCACCAGATGCTTGGCCGAGAGTTGCGACGGATGATCGAGGCCGGCGGCGGCGAGCATTTCTGCCAGCGCCTTGAGCGTGTTGCGATGGAAGTTGTAAACCCGCTGTGCCTTGTCCGGCACCACCAGCGCGCGTTGGCGCAGGGTGTCCTGAGTGGCGACGCCGGTCGGGCATTTGTTGGTGTGGCAGCTTTGCGACTGGATGCAGCCGATGGCGAACATGAAACCGCGCGCCGAGTTGGCCCAGTCGGCGCCGATGGCCAGCACGCTGGCGATGTCGAACGCACTGACGATCTTGCCGCTGGCGCCGAGTTTGATCTTGTCGCGCAGATTCAGACCGACCAGCGTGTTGTGCACGAACAGCAGACCTTCACGCATTGGTACGCCGATGTGGTCGGTGAACTCGACCGGTGCGGCGCCGGTGCCACCTTCCTTGCCGTCGACGACGATGAAGTCCGGCAGAATTCCGGTTTCCAACATCGCTTTGGCAATGCCCATGAACTCCCACGGATGACCGAGACAGAATTTGAAGCCCACCGGTTTGCCACCGGACAGTTCACGCAATTGCTGGATGAAGTGCATCAACTCGATCGGTGTGGAAAACGCACTGTGGCGCGACGGCGAAATGCAGTCTTCGCCCATCATGATGCCGCGGGTGTCGGCGATCTCGCGGGTCACCTTGTGCTTGGGCAGAATCCCGCCGTGACCGGGTTTGGCGCCCTGACTCATCTTGATTTCGATCATGCGGACTTGCGGATTCTGCGCCTGGGTGGCGAAGCGCTCCGGGTCGAAACGGCCGTCGCTGGTGCGGCAGCCGAAATAGCCGCTGCCGAGTTCCCAGGTCAGATCACCGCCGTTTTCGCGGTGATACGGGCTGATGCTGCCTTCGCCGGTGTCATGCGCGAAGTTGCCGAGTTTCGCGCCTTGGTTCAACGCACGAATCGCGTTGGCACTGAGCGAGCCGAAACTCATGGCTGAGATATTGAACACCGACGCCGAGTACGGTTGGGTGCACTGCGGGCCACCGACGGTGACGCGGAAGCTGCCCGGATCGCTCAACGGCGCCGGGCGCATCGAGTGGCCGATGAATTCGAAACCGGACTGATATACGTCGATCAGCGTTCCAAACGGCTTGTCGGCGGATTCATTCTTCGCTCGCGAGTACACCAGCGAACGCTGGGCGCGGGAGAAGGGCAGGGCATCGCTGTCGGATTCCAGCAGGTATTGGCGGATCTCCGGGCGAATGCCCTCGACCAGATAGCGGATGTTGCCGAGGATCGGGTAGTTGCGACGCACCGCGTGCGGGCGTTGCAGCAGATCGAACACACCGATCAGACTCAGTACGCCGGTCACGGCGGTGAACGGCCATAGCCAGTCGTGATGCAGAAAAGGCAGGCTGGCGAGGGTGAAAATCACGCAGCCGGCAAAGAAGGCGTAGCGGCTCAGAAGGGACAGGCTCATACGGTTTCCTTGGTTCGGACTTTGTAGGGCAGGCAGGGATTCTGCGCCACCGAACAAACTGTGAACAGGGAGACTTTCTACCTATATGGGCGCTAGGCAGCAGACTGGCGCACCGGTAACAGCACGCGGAACGTGGTGCCGGCGCCGAGTTCGCTGCGCACCGAAATATCCCCGCCGTGTTTTTTCACGATCCCGTAGGACAGCGACAGACCCAGCCCTGTCCCTTGCCCCACCGGTTTGGTGGTGAAGAACGGGTCGAAGATTTTCTGCAAGGTCTCGGGTGCAATGCCCGAGCCGTTGTCAGCCACTTCGATCCACACGTTTTGCCCTTGCAGCCCGGTGCGCAGGGTGATGACGCCGCGTTCAGGCCCCATCGCCTGCGCCGCATTGACCAGCAGATTCATCACCACCTGATTGATCTGCGACGGCAGGCATTCGATGTCCGGCAGATCCTGATATTCCTTGACCAGATCGGCCTTGTACTTGAGTTCGCTGGCGACGATGTTCAGGGTCGATTCGATGCCTTGTTGCAGATTGGCCGACTGCCATTGCTGCTGGGTGTCGACCCGGGAGAAATCTTTCAGGTCCTTGACTATCTGGCTGACGCGACCGATGCCCTCTTTGGACTCTTTGATCAGCACCGGAATATCCTCAAGCAGAAAACCCAGATCAAGTTCTTCGCGCAATTGTTGCAGTCGCGCGGCGGGTTCGGCGGCGAGGGTTTGCCCGGCGGTCTGGTAGGCGTCGAGCATGCTCAGCAACTGCTGAAAGTAGCCGTCCAGCGAACCGAGGTTGGAGGAAATGAAGCCGATCGGATTGTTGATCTCATGCGCGACCCCGGCCGCCAGTTGCCCGAGTGAAGCAAGCTTTTCCGACTGCACCAACTGGCCTTCCAGTTGTTTGCGCTCATCGATTTCGCGCTGCAAGGCCACGCTGGCCTGCTTGAATTGAGCGGTGCGCTGATCCACCAGATGTTCCAGATGATGCATTTGCAATGAAGCGCGCTCGGTCATCTGCCACTTGGTCAGCAGGGTATTGGCCATTTGCTGCACTTCGATGTTGTCGAAGGGTTTTTTCAGGATCAGCAGACGGTCGTGAGCCTGCAGCCGATCGAGCAATTCGTCCCAGGAATAGTCGGAATACGCCGTGCACACGACCACCTGCAATTGCGGATCCTGCAACCACAGTTGCTCGATGGTTTGCGCGCCGTCCCAACCGTCGGGCATGCGCATGTCGACAAACGCCAGGGCATAGGGGCATTGCTCCTGCAAGGCGAGGTTGAGTTTGGCCAGGCCTTCCTCGCCACCATAAGCCGAGTCCAGCTCGAAACTCGGGCGTTGGGGCTTGGCTGGAGCACCGAACAATGCCGTTTCCATCTCGTCCAGTTCAGCCGAGTGCGCCAGGGTCGGGGTGAGAATCTTGCGAAAGTCTTCGTGAATCGACGGCATGTCGTCGATCAGCAAAATGCGCCGGTTGGACAGTTCGCTCATGCGTTCTCCGTGACGGCGATCAGCGGCAGTTGCAAGGTGAACAAGGCGCCCAGCCCCGGTCCATCGCTGTGGGCGGTGAGGTGGCCGTTCATTTCGATCGCCGCCAGCGCGCAGCTGTGCAAGCCAAAACCGTGACCTTCTTTACGCGTGGTAAAACCGTGAGCAAAGATGCGTGTCATGTTTTCCGCGGCGATGCCTTCACCGTCGTCGCGGACGCTGATTTGCAAAAAGGTCTCGTCAACGATTTCCACCCCAAGCGTCATTGTCCGAGGGCGGTTGCTGAGGTCAGTCATGGCGTATTTGGCGTTGCTGATGAGGTTGATCAGAATCAGCAGCAAGCGGTGTTTGTCGCCCATGACCTGGGGCACTTCACTGTATTGCCGGACCACGGTGACGTGATGGCGAGTCAGCGCACCGGCATTCATGCGCAGGGCGTCTTCCAGCAGTTCGTCGATATACAGCGGTTCGGTCATGCTGTTGGCCCCCGCGTAGGATTGCTGGGTGGCGACGATGTCCTTGATGTGGTCGACGCTCTTGTTCATCTGGCCCAGTTCGTCGGCCATTTCCTGCTGTTCCTGGTCAATCGCACTGACCAGTTGGTTGAGATAACCGGGCAGCAATTTGCCCTTGTCGTCTTCGCTGAGGAAATGCCCGAGGTCGTCGGGGTGTTCGTTGATCAACTGCATGGCCTTGCCCAGGCCAAGGGCCTTGCTGCTGCGCAGTTTGCGCCCGATCAGTTCGCAGGAAATGTTCACGCTGTTGAGCACGTTGCCGACGTTGTGCAGCACGTTGGTCGCGATTTCTGCCATGCCGGCCTGCCGTGCGGCATCGAGCAGTTCGCTCTGGGCGTTCTTGAGTTCCCGGGTGCGTTCTTCGACCCGTTGCTCCAGCGCATCGTTGGCGTTTTGCAGGGCGTTGTTGACCCGGTGGATCTCGGCGAAGCTGCGGATCAGCCGGACGGCCAGCCACAGCAGCGACAGCATGAGCAGCACGGAAAACAACAGCATGTAGAAGTGGTACTCGCGGTCGATTTTTTCGACCCGTTGCTGATCCAGGTTGAGCATGCGGGTGATGTCGTCCAGACGTTCGGCCACGGGCACGACTTCGATGCTTTCCAGCAGATCGTTGACGACTGGCTGCTCGCGTAAAATCAGCGCGATGTGATTGCTGAGAATCTTCACCGGGGTATGGAATTCTTCCGGCAAACGTTGCGCGTTCACCGCCAGTTTATTCAGTCCCAGCACGATGTCGGCGCCCTTGTCGGCGGAGGTGACCTGGGCAAACTCCAGGGCACTGAGCAGCAGGTCGTAGGTGTCGGTGGCGATGTTTTGCACTTGCAGCTTGTCGAGGTCGGACAAGTCCGCCAGTTGCGCCTGAATGTCATCTTCGGCAGTTGGCAGGAACGCCAGAGAGTTACGCAACAAGGCGTTGTGCGACTTGAACTGCTCCACCAGACGAGTCTTTTCCTGCATCGCTGTGAGAAAGCCTTCATGAGCCTCGTTCCATTGCCTGGAGTCCTTGCGCCCATGCCCCGACTCCATTGCGGCGAAGCGCTCCCATAGCTGATGCATCTCGGTCACCGGAGACACCAGCGGGTCGTAGTTGTGGGAGATCGCCACGCGGGCCTTGAGTATTTCGTTTTCCCACAGGGCGTCCTGTTGGGTGATCTGGCGGATCAAGTCGCGCGAATCGGTGTAGGTGGTGGTCTGTTCGGAGCTGGACTTGAGGTAGAGGAACAGCAGCGTCGAGGCCAGCAGAATGGCGACCACCGTGATCAGCAGCAGGCTGGTTCTGCGTGAGATCTTCTTCATGGCTTGCCCTCCCATTGGCCGGTCAGGGTCTTGAGAAACTGGATGATCAGTGTTTTGTCTTCGGTGCTCGGCATGCGCCCCAACTGGTACTGGAACATAACGTCCACGGCCCGTTCGAGGTCGGGGGCTGAACCGTCGTGGAAGTACGGCGCGGTCAGGGCGACATTGCGCAAACTCGGCACCTTGAACACCGCGCGATCTGCTTCATCGCCGGTGACATTGAAGCGGCCCAGATCAGCCGCCGTCGGGTTGCCGCGATCAGCGATGTAATCACCGAACACGCCGAACTTCTGGAACATATTGCCGCCAATGTTCACGCCCTGATGGCAGGCGATACAGCCGTAGTCCTTGAAGCGTTGATAGCCGTACTTTTCTTCGAGGGTGAGAATGTCGGTCTTGCCCAACAGGTATTGATCGAAGCGCGACCCTGGCGATAACAGGGTGCGTTGGTAGGTGGCGAGTGCGTTCTGGATATTGGCTTTGGTCACCGCGTCCGGGTACGCGCTGTCGAAGGTCTTGCGGTAGCCGGGATCGTCGGAGATGCGTTGCACGACGGTTTTCCAGTCACTGCCCATTTCGTGGGGGCTGGTAATCACATTGTCGGCTTGCGCTTCCAGGGTCTCGACCCGTCCGTCCCAGAATTGCCGGAAATTGAGGCTGGCGTTGAGCACGGTTGGCGTGTTGACCGTCACCGGTTTGCCATCGAAACCCAGCGACAGGGCGCGGCTGTCGGCACCGCCCTTGTCCAGTTGGTGGCAACTGGCGCAGGACAACGTGTTGTTCACCGATAGCCTGGGGTCATTGAACAACTGGCGACCGAGCGCGGCGCGTTCACGGTTGGGTGGCGCCACCTCCGGCAAGGGCTTGAGTGGCTGATTCAATGGCTCGCTGGCAGCGTTGACGCATGTCCCACCCAACATCACCGCCAGTGTGTAACGGAACAAGGTCATGAGGGATTGTCTCCCGTGCCTGTTGCCGGGCTGTCGCAGGGCGTCGATGAATCCGGCAGCCCTGTGCTCAACAGTCGGGCAAACGCCGGCGCCGGCACGGCTTCGCTGAAGTAGTAACCCTGAGCTTCTTCGCAATGGTGATCCTTGAGAAATTTCAGTTGCGCCGCTGTTTCGACCCCTTCGGCGATGACGTTCAGGCTCAGGCTCTTGCCCAGGCTGATGATCGCGCCGACCAGCGCGGCATCGCTGCTGTCAGTACTCAGGCCACGAATGAATGACTGGTCGATTTTCAGCACATCGATGGGAAAGCGGCGCAGGTAGCTCAGGCTTGAATATCCGGTGCCGAAGTCATCAATGGCCAGCCTGACCCCGAGCGCTTTCAACCGTTGCAACGCGCTCATGGTCGCGTCGACGTTTTGCATCAGCACGCTTTCGGTGATCTCCAGCTCCAGCAGGCACGGATCCAGGCCTGTCTGAGCAAGCACCTGTTCGATGTTCTCCACGAAGTGGCGCTGGCGAAAGTCGATGGCCGAGGTGTTGACCGACATGCGGATCGACGGCAACCCCGCGGCCTGCCATTGCCGCGTCTGGCGGCAGGCTTCGGCCAGCACCCATTTGCTCAGCGGGACGATCAGCCCGCTGTCTTCGGCCACTGGAATGAACTCGGATGGGTAGACCCAGCCATGCCCCGGTTTTTGCCAGCGGACCAGCGCCTCTGCGCCGACAATCCGTCCACTCTCCAGGGCGATTTTCGGCTGGTAGTGCAGGACGAATTCGTTGCGTTGCAGCGCCTGGCGAATACCTGATTCGATACTCTGCTGTTGGCGTGCGCGCTCGTTCATGGCCTCGATGAAAAAACCGAAGTTGTCCGGCCCGCTGTCCTTGACGTTGCGCATGGCCGTTTCAGCCTTTTTGATCAGGTCGATGGCCTCGAGCCCGTCGTCCGGGTAAATGCTCACGCCCATGCTGGCAGTGACGCTGACGTCATGCCCCGCAATCATCTGGGGCGCACGGATGGCGCCCAGCAGTTTTTCGGCGATGCTGCGGGTCTGCTGGGGATGGTTGATATCAGTGAGGATCACCACAAACTCGTCCGAGCCGTAGCGAAAAACCGAGTCCGATCCGCGCACGTTTCCAAGCAACTGCTGGCCCACCCGTCTGAGCATTTCGTCGCCCGCCGGATGCCCCAGCGCATTGTTGATGCGTTTGAAGCGGTCCATACCGAGGAACAGCACCACCAGTTTTTTGTCATGGCGTCGGCAGGCCGCAATCGACTGACTCAAGCGGTCACCAAGCAAGGTGCTGTTGGGCAGACCGGTGAGGGTGTCGTACTGCAACAGGTGCGAGACCTTGAGCAATTCGTGGACGCGTGCCTCGATAGTCTGCTCGAGGCTGAGCATCTTCAGTGCGGCGTCCTGAGCCAGTTGCCACTTCCAGGTCAGGGCGTTGGCCATCTGGCGGATTTCCAGCGTATCGAAGGGTTTTTTCAGGATCAGCAACTGATCGCCGAACTCCAGCCGTTCGGCCATGGCCTCCCAGCTGTAGTCGGAGAAAGCAGTGCATAACGCGATTTGCAGGTTCGGATCGACTTTCCACAGTTGCTCGATGGTTTCCAGGCCATCCCAGCCGGGCGGCATGCGCATGTCGGTGAAGGCGAGGGCGTAGGGACGACCCTCATCCAGCGCTTGTTGCACCAGTCTCAGCGCTTCCTGGCCCTGATAGGCGGAGTCAAGCTGGAACGTCACTTGCTGGGCCTGACGGGTGCCGAACAACGACTGTTCCAGGCTGTTCAGGTCTGCTGCGCCGCTGATGTCGGGGGTGAGTATCTTGCGAAAGTCGTCATGGATCGCCGGGGTATCGTCGACGATCAGAATCCGCCGGTTGGTCTGGGCGAAGGGCGTTTTCATCCCTCAATCTCCCTCGTACCCGCTGACTCGCTGCTGGCGGCGGTGAGCATCCGGACCGCGTGCTCGGGGCTGAGGGCCTCGTTGAAATACAGACCTTGTGCCGCAGCCAGCGGAGCATCGGATTTGGGCACGTGTGGTTGCCCCGGCTGCTGGCCGCCTTCGGCGATGATGCCGATGCCCAGATCCCTTGCGAAATTGATGATCGCCTTCAGAGTGTTGGCCCCGGCGGTATCCTGAGCCGCGC
This sequence comes from Pseudomonas sp. TWP3-2, assembly GCF_049897765.1. NCBI lineage: Bacteria > Pseudomonadati > Pseudomonadota > Gammaproteobacteria > Pseudomonadales > Pseudomonadaceae > Pseudomonas > Pseudomonas sp. TWP3-2. The sequence continues at coordinate 258,038 of NZ_JAFCWW010000005.1, forward strand.
TGTCGAGAAACGATTGGGCGAGTTTCAGGTGATTGACCCGGTAGGTTTTCAGGTAGTCGAACGATGAATATTCGGTGCCGAAATCGTCGATGGCGATTTTCACCCCCAGCTCGCTCAATCTCGGCAGCACGTCGTTATGGGTCCACTTGGTCTGGGCCAGCGTCGCTTCGGTGACATCGAAGCGCAGATCCCAGGGCGCAAGCTCGTAACGCGCGGCGGTGCGCAATACGTCGTAGATAAACTCGGGGCCGCTCTTGAGCTGGGCCAGCGACAGCTTGATTGCCATCACCGGTGGCGCCACACCGGCGTTGCGCCATTCGCTCATTTGCCGGCAGGCGCGATCCAGCACCCAGCGGCCGAGGGGAATGATGGCGCCGGTTATTTCCGCGGCCGGGACAAACGCGCCCGCCGTCAACAGACCGCGCTGGGGATGGTTCCAGCAGACTTGCGCCTCCATGCCTAAAATCCTGCCACTGTGCATGTCCAATTCCGGCGCGTATTTCAACTCCAGCTCATCGCAGTCCAGTGCAGTCATCAACTCATTGACGATGGCCATGCGCTCGGCCACTTCCTGGGTGATCGCCTCGGAGTGGAAGTGATACTGATTGCGCCCCGTGTCCTTGGCCCGGTACAGCGCCATGTCGGCCTGGCCCAGCAGGCTGTCGGCGTCGAGGCTGGCGTCGCTGTAGGTGCTGATGCCGATGCTGGCTGAAATATGCACAGCGTTGCCCGCCAGGTGATACGGCGCCATCAGCGCATCGAGGATATTGGTGGCCATGGCGGCGGAACGGGTCGGGTCGCTGACGTCCAGTTGCAGGATCGCAAACTCATCGCCGCCGAGGCGCGCCGTGACGTCGCTTTCACGCACACTGGATTTGATCCGCCGCGCCACTTCCTGCAAGAGCAGATCGCCGATCGGGTGACCGAGGCTGTCATTGATGCGCTTGAAGTGGTCCAGATCCAGGTAAAACACCGCGAATGGCGCTGCGCCGCGACGGGCGCCGGCAAACGCCTGATGCAGACGCTCGATCAGCGTGGCGCGATTGGCCAGCCCGGTGAGGCCGTCCGTGCGCGCCAGCAAGGCGAGCTTCTCTTCGGCCACACGGCGCTCGGTGATGTCGAGGATGATCCCTTCGACTTCCAGCAATCGGCCATCGAGATCGCGGACCGGGACGTAGCGGTTTTCCACCCAGCGCCAGTTGCCATCCCCGGTACGCAGGCGAAATTCGATCGAGGCGCCGAGCGCGTGGCGATCCAGTACCCGGGCCATGGCGGCATCTACCCCGGCCTGATCATCCGGGTGAATCAAATCCTGTGCCCAGTTTGCCGATCTCACCAGATCGGCCGCCACATGGCCGTAGCGTGTGATGTTGTGCGAGATATACATCAGTTTGAACGAAGGGTCGCCGCGTAACCGGTAAAGGATGGTCGGGCTGTTCTGCACGATGATATTGGCGTCTGACAGCTCTCGCGTGCGCTCCTGAACGGCTTGTTCGAGCTGAGTCATCTTCAGCGCGGCGTCTTCGGTCATCTGCCACTTGACCGTGAGCGCGCTGGCCATCTGGCGGATCTCGATCGCATCGAAGGGTTTTTTCAGAATCAGCAGACCATCGGTCAGCCCCAGCCGCTGGTCGATGTCTTCCCACGAGTGATCGCTGTAGGCCGTGCACAACGCCACTTGCAGCTTGGGATCGACCTGCCACAGCCGCTCGATGGTCTCCAGGCCATCCCAGCCCGGCGGCATGCGCATGTCGATGAAGGCCATGGCATAGGGGCGTCCGGCGGCGATGGCCGCATGCAGTTTGGCCAAAGCTTCGCTGCCTTGAAACGCCGAATCCAGTTCAAAGTGCAGTTTAGGAGCGGTGGCCGGGGTGCCGAACAGCAGGTTTTCGGTTTCCCCGAGGCTGTCGGCGTCTGCATTGCCCGGACTGAGGATTTTCGAAAAATCGGAATGAATCGACGCGGTATCGTCGACGATGAGTATGCGGCGGTTGATCGGTCCGGCTTGTGCGCTCATGGCGCAATGCCAGTTCCAGACACGCTCTTACTCGGGAGCATCCTTTTTCCCCTCCTTGCATGCCTGCACGCATGCCGTTTGTCTCGTTCGACCCCTGGAGCATAGTTGCCCGCAGGACTCTTCGCTTGGCGGTGTGTAACCGATGTATCGCGTGTCCCCCGCGAAAATCATCTAGCCTTGCCCTCAAGCGCCGGCAAACGAGGAGGTCTGTCGGCGCGCCTGTCAGGTTCACTGTTTCGCTTGAGGTCACCCCATGGAAGAACAATCTGCGACTTCAGCGCACCGGCCGCAGGTGTTGCTGGTGGATGACGAGGAGTCGATCCTCAACAGCCTGCGGCGTCTGCTGCGCGGTCAGCCCTACGACGTGGTGCTGGCTACCAGCGGCGCACAGGCGCTGGAAATACTGGAGCAGCAGCCAGTCGATCTGGTGATGAGCGACGCGCGCATGCCCAATATGGACGGCGCCACGTTGCTGGCGCGCGTGCATGAACTCTATCCGGCGACCACGCGGATCATGCTCACCGGCTATGCCGACCCTGCGGCGATCATCAAAGCCATCAACGAAGGACGAATCGATCGCTACATCAGCAAACCCTGGAACGACGAAGAAATGCTGCTGACCTTGCGTCAGGCGCTGGAGCATCAACATTCCGAGCGTGAACGCCAGCGTCTGGAGCGGTTGGCCAAAGTGCAGAACGATCAGCTGAAGTTGCTCAACAGCACCCTGGAAAAGCACGTCGCCGCGCGTACCGCCGAGCTACAGCAGACCGCCGACATGCTCGATCTGGCCTACGAAGAGCTCAAACACAGTTACGTGACCGGCACCGAAGTGTTCTCGTTGCTGGCCAACCTGCGCCTGCCGCCGGCCAAGCAGACCAATCGGCAGATCATCGAACTGGTGCGCGGCTACTGCAAAATGCACGGGCTGGATGAAGCCAGCAGCCGCGACCTGGCCATGGCCGCCGCGTTGTACAACATCGGCAAGTTGAGCTGGACGGACAGCATGATGAGCGCGCCCTCGGATTTGCTGCACAGCACCGAGCGCGAGCGCTATCGCGGTTATCCGAAACAGAGCGAATCGCTGCTGATGACGCTTGAGCCGATGAAGGATGCCGCGCGGTTGATTCTGCATCACCAGGAGCGCTGGGACGGCAGCGGTTTTCCGGATCGGCTCAAAGGCGAGGCGATTCCGTTTGGTTCGCGGCTGCTGAAACTGGCGGTGGATTTTGTCGAGTTGCAGCGCGGGCTGATTCTCGAGCGGCAGATGAACAGCGATGAGGCGTTGCTATACCTGCGTCAGTACGCCGGCCGACTGTACGATCCGGAGTTGATCGAAGACTTCATCCAGGTGTGCGCGGCGTGCCTCAGCGACGTGGTGCTGGCCGACCCGAACGTCAAGGTGTTGGGCACTCGCGAGCTGGCAGCGGGGATGATCCTCGCGCGCAATCTGAATGCCGACAACGGCATGTTGCTGCTCAATGCCGGTAAGGTGTTGAGCGCATTGCTGGTGGACAAGCTGATTAGTTTCGAGGCCATGGAGGGAGCCAAATACAAAGTGTTTGTGAAGGAGCCGGAAGAGCTTGAAGGCACGGGTTGATGACGTTGGCGTGGCCAGCATGGGATCCTTGCGGTTTCTCCCAAGGCCCGTGACTGACCCATGACTTCTGCATCCGCCGTTCCATCGCGCATCATTCACATCGCCGCTGCACTGTTGATCCGCCCTGACGGCCAGACCCTGCTGGTGCGCAAGCGCGGCACTAGCGCATTCATGCAGCCGGGCGGCAAGATCGAGGCTGATGAATTGCCGGTGCATGCACTGGCCCGTGAGCTGGAAGAAGAGTTGGGATTGCTCATCGATCCGACGCAAGCGACATTCCTCGGCCAGTTTTCGGCACCCGCCGCCAACGAACCGGGCTTCATCGTTCAGGCGGAAATCTTCCAACTGACCATCGACGCACAAGTCTCCCCTGCGGCCGAGATCGAAGAGGTGCTGTGGATCGATCCGGCCACCGACGGCGATGTCATCCTTGCCCCATTGACACGCGAACTGATCCTGCCGTTTTATCGAGCCTCGCTGGCCGTCAGCGCCTGATCATTCATGCACAGGACTTCGCCATGATCCCGCTTCAAGACCTGTTGATTTTCGCCGCCGCCGCGTTGTTGATGGTGCTGACGCCGGGGCCGAACATGATCTACCTGATCTCGCGTTCGATCTGTCAGGGACGCAAGGCCGGGGTGACCTCTTTGCTCGGTGTGGTCGCGGGATTCTTCGTGCACCTGTTCGCGGCCGCGGCCGGTTTGACAGCGGTGTTTCTCGCGGTGCCGATGGCTTATGAAGTGTTGAAGTGGGCCGGCGCGCTGTACCTGTTGTGGCTGGCCTGGCAAGCGGTCAGGCCCGGTGCGCGTTCACCGTTCGAAGCGCAGCAATTGCCGGCGGATTCTTCGCGCAAGTTGATCACCATGGGTTTTCTCACCAGTGCGTTGAATCCGAAAATTGCGGTGTTCTACCTCTCGGTATTTCCGCAATTCATCTCGCCTGAGCACGGCTCGGTATTCACCCAAAGCATCATTCTTGGCCTGACGCAGATCAGCGTCAGCTTCTGCGTCAACTTGCTGATCGCGCTGTTCGCGGCGGGCATCGCGTCGTGGTTCGTCAGCAATCCGACGTGGCTGGCAGTCCAGCGTTATTTCATGGGTTTCGTGCTCGGTGCGCTGGCATTGCGGCTGATGCTTGAGCAACGGCGAGCGGCCTGAACATGTGGATCGAACGTCTCGACGCCAGTCATGCGCTGGCTTACCGCGAGTTGATGCTTGAGGCCTACGACCTGCATCCGCAGGCGTTCACTTCCAGCGTGCGTGAAAGGGCGGTGATGCCATTGAGTTGGTGGGAGGCGCGGCTTACCAGCAAGCTTGACGCGGTGTTTGGCGCCTTCGAAGAAGGCCGGTTGGCGGGCATCGTCGGCCTAGCATTCGAGCCGCGGGAGAAGGCTCGGCACAAGGCGACGTTGTTCGGCATGTACGTTTCGGCCGAGTTTCGCCAGCACGGCCTGGGCCAACAACTGGTGCAGGCCGCGCTGGACGAAGCGCAGAAGCATCCGGCGCTGAAAGTCATTCAACTGACCGTCACCGCTGGTAATGAGGCGGCATTCAAACTGTATCAGCGCTGCGGTTTCCTCCAGTTTGGACTGGAGCCGTTGGCGGTTCGGGTTGGTGAGGACTACTTCGACAAGATCCATATGTGGCGCGAAGTTCCTTGAGTTCCTGGTAGGACTTTCGTGGCCAGGGAGCTTGCTCCCGCTGGGCTGCGAAGCGCCCTTGATTTGCGCAGTCACGGTCTGACGGAAAACCACATGTTCACGTTTCTCTCTAGAGAAATCGGAATCTCCCTACACGTAAAACAGAATCACCCGGCATTAATGCTTTAGGTCGCTCGTCAAAGTTCCCCGTTTTTCGGGACGGGAAACGGACGCGGCGAATGGGTAGTCGTGAAACCGCGAGTTGTTGCGGATAACGGTGGCGCCTCCTGGAATGCGTTCAAACCCAAACAGGAGACACCACCGGCCCAACATCTGGTGGAAGAGCACGCTTACACCCTGCCTAAACCGGCAGAGTCGGGCTTTCACATTGTCCAGAAACCCATCAGCCTTGCAGCCCTGGAACGCTCCCTGTACGAAATCACACCGAGCGACGTGCTACTCCGTGAATTCCGCTCGCTCAACCGCCACCTTGGTGAGCAAGTCAAACCGGGGCAAATGGTCATTTTCAGCGACTCGCGCAATTACATGTGTCGACGCGAAGAAGCCCAGATGATGGCGGCGGCGGAGAAAGTAAATGAAGCGGTGAAGGATCTGACAGATGAAGAAGCCTCATTCATGGTTGAGCATCACGAGGTGATTGAGCCGTTCTTGGGTGTTTCATCCGGCGCATTGGGAGTAGCGTCGTTTATGGTGGGGCAGCACATGGAAACACTCAAGAACACGCTCAAGGAACTGGAACGCTTACACATTGAACAATACCGACAGCATGGCAACCTGCATTCCCCTGAATTCTATGCAAAGCGTAAACGGCTAATGACCAAACTTGATTCCGGTTTGGGGCCCTTGGTTCGCAAGACGACGGGCATTCCGGACCACCCAAAACTTAAACGGGCACTAGGCCTGTCCTCGCGCAGAATCGTGCATAACTGGAACAAAGCGGGCGCACCGACTCAATTGCCTGGCTATGCAACACATATAGAAGGCGTGGCGCGGGTTTCCAAATACATGAAAGCAGGTGGTTATGTGTCAATTGGGCTAGCTTCCTCTTCTAGCGCAATGAAAATCCACGAAACATGTCGCACCGGACGCCAGGAAGAATGTCGTAAGGCGAAATTTGTAGAGGGATCGAAGCTTTCGGGAATCGTTACGGGTGGAATATTGGCGAGCCGAATGGCACCAGTTGCACCTATGGCCTGTGCAGCAATTGGAGTGGGCACAGTGGGTACTGGAGGTCTTGTTTGTATGTTGGTTATCAGCGGCATGCTTGCTGCGCAAATGGGAGATAGTGGCGGGCAGGTGGGAGAGTTTGTCGGCGAAAATGTATACGAGGTGACCCAGTAATGAGCTTTGATCAGTTTGTCGGCCTGTCAGGTATTCTCCTTTTTACATTGTTTATTTTGAATTACGGTTTTTCAGCATACGTAGCGACCCGCAAGTTAGAAGAGATCCAGAGCCACTTATCTGAGTCACGTCTCGTTGCAGCGCATCGAGGCGACAAAAGTACCCCGGTGATCTTCAAAGTCGGGAATCTCGAAGTTGTTTATGCGCTGTTGGTCCTGAAATTTGTTCGAAATATGGACCCTGGATCCATAGGTCAAATAAACAATTTCCCAAAAAAATTGCGTCCGTGGGTGATTATCCCCGGTCACATCAATACGTTTTGCCTTTTATGGTTTCTTGCGATTTTCATATGGATCAATATCAAGGATTATCTTTGATCCTCGCTTTTCTTCCCTTGTGCGCTCTCGTTCTTCTCCTTTTTATCCTGAGCGAGGCAATCGTGTTGTTTGCCGCCTATTTTCGACTTGATCAAATGGAAGACCATTTCATCACCTCGCAACTAGTGAGTGTAAACAGCAGAACGCTGGGGAACGGGCCATTGGGAAGAATGCGAAGGGTCAGGCAAATAGGAGCATTGGCTGGACGTTTCACTCGATACCAAATGCTGGATCGGCAAGCAGTCATTGAGGCGGAAATTTTTCCGGAGCACCTGAAAAAATGGGTTCGAATCCCGGCGTGCCTTTTCAGATCTGGTTTGGCTGGCATCGGTTTGCTGCTGCTTTGGATGGGTTTTGAGCAGTTATGCGTGACTCTTTCCAGACCCGCCAGCGACCTGAAATTGCTCTGCATCGCCATGTTGATTGCCTGTCTTGCCTTGGGCCTCATGGCCTTGGTCGCGAAAATATGCATCAGTATTTTCAAACTGGCTGAGATGGAGTCTCTGCTGAAGGAGTCGTACTTCGTCGCCCGCAATCGTCGAGTTATGGGAAACGGTGTGTATGGCCGCTATTGCCGCCTGTCCCACATTACGACCATGTTTTTGTTGGACGGAGATTATTTGTCGTTCACTGATCCCCAGGCAGTGGATGGAATCGCTGGTTTTCCCGCACCCTTACGAAGGCTGGTAATTATTCCCACGCGAATGCTCGCCTATTCTTTTCTGGGCTACTGCGTGATTCATCTCGGTGGGAAAGCTTTCGGAGTATTTGCTTGAAAGCCCTCCCACATGAATCAGTGCGTGATCAATGAAGGTTCAGCGAACCGCGCTTACGCCATCCAGCGTCGAGAACGAGGTGTCCTTGGCCGTCAGCAGGAAATCGCGCATGTACGGCGCATCAAGCATGTCGGCGCGAATCCCTGCGTACAACGTGGCAAACAAGCCTTTTTCCCCCAACCGCTTGCCCTTCACATAACCGCGCGAGCTGTATTCATGCAGCGCCCAGTGCGGCATGCCGCATACGCCACGCCCACTCGCCACAAGCTGCATCATCATCACCGTCAGTTCCGAAGTGCGTACCTGCGCCGGTTCGATGTCGGCCGGTTCGAGGAAGCGCGTGAAGATGTCCAGTCGGTCGCGTTCCACCGGGTAGGTGATCAGCGTTTCCGTGAGCAAATCTTCCGGGACAATGTACGGCTTGCTCGCCAGCGCATGCTGATTGGCCACCGCCAGCATCGCTTCGTAAGTGAACAACGGCACATAGGTGATGCCGGCGATTTCCAGCGGATCGGACGTCACCACCAGATCCAGATCACCGCGCGCCAAGGCCGGCAACGGTGCAAACGAGAAGCCCGACGCCAGATCGAGTTCGACTTCCGGCCACGCATCGCGGAACTGGTCGATGGTCGGCATCAACCACTGAAAGCAGCTGTGGCATTCGATGGCCATGTGCAGCCGTCCGGCGGTGCCACCGGCCAGTCGCGCGATGTCGCGTTCTGCGCCGCGCAGCAGCGGCAAGGTCGCGTCGGCCAGTTGCAGCAAACGCAGACCGGCGCTGGTGAAGCGCACCGGTTTGGTCTTGCGCACAAATAATTGCATGCCCATGCGCTCCTCCAGCTCCTTGAACTGGTGGGACAGCGCCGATTGGGTCAGGTGCAAGCGGTCAGCGGCATCGACGAGGCTGTCGGCTTCGCGCAGGGCGTGCAGGGTTTTCAGGTGGCGGATTTCAAGCACCGGCTGGCTCCATGAGGAAAACTTGTGATCAACACGAAAAGGTTGAGTTTGTCTCATGTTGGGTAGGCTGTCGACAATGGCGCCATCTTTTACGCAATGGAGCACATTCGACATGGCCGTGGCACACACCCTGGGTTTCCCGCGCATCGGCGCCGATCGCGAACTGAAAAAAGCCCTCGAAGCCTACTGGAAGGGTGATCTCGATCAGGCGTCGCTGAATCAGGTCGGTTGTGATCTGCGCGCCAGGCATTGGCAGTTGCAGAAAGACGCGGGCATCGATCTGCTGCCGGTCGGCGACTTCGCCTGGTACGACCAGGTGCTGACTCACTCGCTGACCTTCGGCGTGATCCCCGAGCGCTTCGACAGCGTGCGTGATGAACAGGGCCAGCCGAGCCTCGACACCTTGTTCGCCATGGCCCGTGGCGCAACCGCGAACTGCTGCGGCGCTGACCACGGCCAGACGCAATATGCGCAAGAGCTGACCAAGTGGTTCGACACCAACTACCACTATCTGGTCCCGGAATTCAGCGCGGATCAGCAGTTCAAACTGAGCTGGGAGCAATTGTTCGATGAAGTCGAAGAAGCCAAGGCGCTGGGGCATAACGTCAAACCGGTGATCATCGGCCCGCTGACTTACCTGTGGCTGGGCAAGGCGAAAGGCAACGACTTCGACAAGCTCGATCTGCTTGAGCGTCTGCTGCCGGTGTACAACGAAATCCTTGTGCGCCTCGCCGAGCAGGGCGTGGAGTGGGTGCAGATTGATGAGCCGATCCTCACCCTAGATCTGCCGCAAGCGTGGAAAAGCGCCTTCGAACGCGCTTACCACATCCTGCAATATTCGCCGCTGAAAAAACTCGTGGCGACCTACTTCAGCGGTCTGCAAGATAACCTTGGCCTGGCCGTGGGCTTGCCGGTGCAAGGTCTGCACATCGACGCGGTGCGTGCGCCTGAAGAACTCGGCCAAGTGCTTGATCGCCTGCCGACCTACAAGATTCTCTCGGTCGGACTGGTCAACGGTCGTAACGTCTGGCGCTGCGAACTGGAGCAGGCGCTGGCGCAACTGCAACCGGCGCAAGAGCGTTTTGGCGACAACCTGTGGGTCAGCAGTTCATGTTCGTTGTTGCACAGCCCGGTGGATGTCGAGCGCGAAGACCAACTCGATCCTGAACTCAAGAGCTGGCTGGCCTTCGCCGTGCAGAAATGCAGCGAAATCTCCGTGCTGCGTGATGCCCTGAACGATCCGCAAGCGCCGAAAGTCCAGCGCGCACTGACCGAGAGCCGCGCCATTCAGAACAGCCGCGCGCGCTCGCCGCGCATTCATAAACCTGCAGTGCAGGCGCGGATCAAAGCGATCAACGCCAAGGACAGCCAACGCCAGTCGCCGTTCGCCAAACGCATCGCCCAGCAACAGGCGCGTCTGCAATTGCCGACGTTCCCCACCACTACCATCGGCTCGTTTCCGCAGACCGCTTCAATCCGTCTCGCGCGTCAGGCGTTCAAGCAGGGCAAGCTGTCGGCCAACGATTACACCGACGCCATGCACAGTGAAATCCGCCATGCGGTTGAAGTGCAGGAACGTATCGGGCTGGACGTGCTGGTACACGGTGAAGCCGAACGCAACGACATGGTCGAGTACTTCGCCGAGCAACTCGACGGTTATCTTTTCACCCGTTTCGGCTGGGTGCAGAGCTACGGTTCGCGCTGCGTGAAACCGGCAGTGATTTACGGCGACCTCAGTCGACCAAAAGCCATGACCGTCGACTGGATAACCTACGCGCAAAGCCTGACCAACAAGGTCATGAAAGGCATGCTCACCGGCCCCGTGACCATGCTGATGTGGTCGTTTCCGCGCGAAGACGTTTCGCGCAAAGTCCAGGCGCAGCAACTGGCGCTGGCCCTGCGTGATGAAGTGCTGGATCTGGAAAACGCCGGAATCAAGATCGTGCAGATCGACGAAGCCGCGTTCCGCGAAGGCCTGCCGCTGCGCCGCGCGCAATGGCAGGAATATCTGGACTGGGCGGTGCAAGCGTTCCGCCTGACGGCCTCCGGCGTCAAGGACCAAACCCAGATCCACACCCACATGTGTTACAGCGAATTCAACGACGTGATCAAAGCCATCGCCGACATGGACGCCGACGTCATCACCATCGAAACCTCACGCTCGGACATGGAACTGCTCGAAGCCTTCGAAGCGTTTGACTACCCGAACGACATCGGCCCCGGCGTGTACGACATCCACTCGCCACGGGTGCCGGACACGGCCGAGATGGTCAAATTGATGAGCAAAGCGGTGCAACGGATTCCCGCCGAGCGCTTGTGGGTCAATCCTGATTGCGGCTTGAAAACCCGTGCGTGGCCGGAGACGGAAGCGGCGTTGATCAACATGGTCGCGGCGGCGCGGCAGTTGCGGAATCAGTTGGCATAGAAACAGCTTTTGGATTGGAAATTTTCATGGATCACCACTCCGAGCAAGTTTGCATCGGGTGGTGATTCAACAATGTGCGCATGGATCGATGGCGCCTAGTTTTTTCACATGAAAAATTAGACGACGAACTCGAAATTATTGACCAAATACTCGTCTTGCATGGCTCGAAACTCAATTGACTTTATTCCTGGAGCCGCGAATGAAATCTGGTCGACGGAATTGAGGTTGAGCCGCAGGGGGAGCGTGCCCAACGGGGCACCTCCTTGCCCATAGAAGGTGACCGTATTTGTCGAAAAGTTAGTTGCGCCGTACCAGAAGCTGACGTGGGAACATGCTCGATTTAGGTCCAATCGAATTCTCTGCGTAGGTGACTCATTGCTGTACATGATATCCAGAGCCTGACCGTCCATTTTTCCCTCGATATGAAGGAAGTGTTCCATCACAGGTACCAGACCCAGTCGACCGTTCCCTTCGATATGCGTAACCGTCATGGTGTTGAGCACCATGCGTTGCCCAAGGGTAATAAACTGTCTTGGGTAGCTATTAAAGCTTTCTCTTAGTACACCGCCTGCACCGATAGTGACTTGCAGCGACTTCGATTGGACCGTGGGCTTATTGGGATTCTCGATTTTATAGAGCGCCGTTAACGGACTGCCCTGAAACTTTGCAATGTATTCGCGAGCAATATTGAACACCACTTGCTCGCGTATATCATTGATAATTTGCTGGAAAATGTATAACTGCACAACGCCATTAGCGCCTGTGACCTGCCAATGCATACTAATAACTGCACCGGAGACCAGCGGCCAGTATGTGGAGATTTTCACATGAGCTTCTAATGTGTTCGAGGGCAGCTCGCTACCTACCAGTTGGTCAATAGTGGGTGCTGGTGCGGGAAGGTCTACTCCACTGATGGTCATTGTGTAGGACTTGGAGTGATGCGTAACTCCAGCCCTCATTCGAGTGTAGCCAAGGCTCACGAAGCTTCGAATCCCGTTTTGAATGAATTCGTTCTCCAGATCAATTCTTAGTGATCGAGTGCTGTTTTTGACTTGAAGCGGCAGGAGTCGCTCGACCTGATCGCCGACGACCGTTGACAGAACTACCCTGAGCAAAACTTCGTCACCGGCAGTGAACTGTTCGTTCAGCAATACCGTTGCCGTCTCGCCGTTCAAACTCTCGTAGGCGAGGTTGTCGGGATTCCCCGGCTCTGCCTGATCAATGACGGGGGCTACCAGTAATGCTTCCGTTGGTCTCAGCCGTACGAAAACTGGTGAAGACCAGCCACTGCCATTCTCTACTGGATCCACGATTTCGTAGACGAACGCTACTTTGTCGGTGTTGGGCAACTTGGTTAAAAAGTCGGACGTCAATTCAATGAGCTGATCGCCCAGCGTGGTGACCGTAACGCACCGCTCAAGTGGCCCTACCGCTAAATAAATCAAATCACCGACAACCTGATGCATCCACTGCGGCACGGTGGCGAACATTCCGTTGGCAAGCACGGTTTTGTCAATCTCGGTTTCCGATGGGATTAGCGGGAGCAGTCCTTGGTTGTTGGGCAGATCGGGTCGGGTATCGAGTTCTCCTGGGCCGAGTGGCTTGTAAAGCATTGGTAGCGACGGGAAAACTTGCTCGTTGCCGCTACTGCGCACGATGCTGAAAAAGAGGTCCAGCTTATTGGGGAGTGGTGCGGGAGCTGCAAACATTTGTTCAAGCGTTTCGCGCGAAATATGGAATGGAGTCAGTTGGTTTAGATACTGCCCTACGGGAAAAGGCCCGCTGACCAAAGTTGGACGTGAGCCTAGATACACCCGACATTGATCGGTTGCGTCCATTTTTGGATAAGGAAGGATGTAGCCTAGTAGTCCGCGTCGGTCGCTTTGCGCCATGTTGCGATTTACGCCGAAGGTCCCGTCAGGGAGCAGCTTGGCACCGGGAATCAACGGAGGCGAGTCAGCCAGCACACGCAGCGAATCTTGTTCGGTGGAGAACACTAGAACCTGTGTTGAGCCGTTAGTGCCTCTCGGGGTGCCGTCCATTGTCTGTTACTCCACTCGCGTATAAAAAACGTCACATGACGTCCGGGCTGACATGGCTGAATTAAGTTCTTTTCTCCTTCATTTGCCTACTGTCAGATCTGACAGGTAGAAAGGTTTTTCCGACGAGCGGACGTTATTCTGTGTCGCCGCGGTGAGTCAGCGCATGCGTTTCTGCTGGGTTAGTCTCACTCATTCACGACATGGTCGGCTTGGACCCTTGGACCAGAACTGGCGCGGTATTAACCGTTCGGCACTCTTCATCAAACTGTCACGTAACTGTGGCAGCGCGCTTGAACAAACTTCATCAGACTCGCGCTCTACTGGGGTTCTGCGTTTCGGTGTTTTTCATGGGTAAGCGTTTTCTTGCAATCGCAGCTGTATGGGCTGCGATTTTTTTCGGTTTGCCGGCGTCTGCCGCGTCGCGTTGCGATGTCAATGTTCCGACTGAACGGGTTGATCTGGCGCAGGTAAGCCTGGCGTACCAGAGCATTGGTCGCGCGTCCGATCCGGCGTTGTTGCTGGTGATGGGGCTGGGCGGGCAGTTGATTCACTGGCCGGATGAAGTGGTGGTCGCGCTGTGTCAGCAGGGCTTTCGGGTGATTCGTTACGACAACCGCGATGTCGGTCTGTCGACTTGGCGTCAGGCGCCGGCCGAGGCCAATCTGACGTTTGAAGTGCTGCGCTACAAACTCGGTCTGCCGGTGGCGGCGCCATACAGCCTGACCGACATGGCCGACGATGCGCTGGGCTTGATGGACGCGTTGCACGTCGAGCAATTCCACGTGCTCGGCGCGAGCATGGGCGGGATGATCGCCCAGCATATGGCAGCGATGGCGCCGCAACGAGTCGAGAGCCTGACACTGATCATGACCAGCTCCGGTGCCGAAGGCTTGCCCGCGCCGAACGCGGCGTTGGTGCAGTTATTAGCGCGGCGTGGCGCACCGAATCGTGAAGCGGCACTGGAACAGCAGGCTGATCTGCTGGCGGCGCTCGGCAGCCCGACGATCAGCGATGATCGGCAGGCGTTGTTGCATCAGGCTGCGCAATCCTACGACCGTGCGTTCAACCCCGAGGGCGTCAAACGGCAGATCATGGCGATCCTCGCCGAGCCGAGCCGGGTGGCGTTGCTCAACCAACTACGTGTGCCAACGCTGGTGGTGCACGGTACGGCTGATCCGTTGCTGCCGGTGATGCATGGGGTGCATCTGGCGGCGCATATTCGTGGCAGTCAGTTGCGGTTGATTCCGGGATTGGCGCATCGCTTTCAGGAGGCGTTCAAGGAACCGTTGCTGGGGGCGGTGCTGCCGTATTTGCGTGAGCATCGGGAGGATACTTCGCATTGGGCGCAGATTGAGCCGGTGGCTGAGCGTAATTTGTTGTGAAGCGGAAGAGCCCCTCACCCCAGCCCTCTCCCAAGGGAGAGGGAGCCGACCGAGGCGTCTCGCGTCCGACAACGACCTGAAATACCGTGTCGATTGTGGATTCGGTAAAGCGCTTTCAGGTCGGCGTGTTTCTCCAATCTCCCCCAATCGGCCCCCTCTCCCTTTGGGCGGTCCGACGTTTCGGGAGGGCTGGGGTGAGGGGCTTTTGATCTGTGCGCAGGTCAGGCGTGCAAGCGCACCCAGACTGTCACCAACACCGTAGCCGCCATCAACCATGCCACCGCAGCGACCGCCAGCGATGCCTCCAGCCGCATCCGGTCAACCATCACGTATAAGGTCGCCAGATACACGAAATACGGAATGATCGACCACATGCCAAACACGATGGTGGTCTTCAGATCGTCGATCGAACGGCCCTTGCCAACGATGTAATGCGCGATCAGCGCGAAGGTCGGAAACAGCGGCACCAGCCCTGCGATGTAGTAGTTTTTGGTTTTCGCCAGTGCGGCGAGAATCACCACCACCGCCGCACCGAGCAAGGCTTTGAAAATCAGATCCACATCGTTCTCGCTTAATGGCTGAGGCCGTATTTTTTCACTTTGTCGAACAGCGTGGTCTTGGCCATGCCCAGTTCCAGGCTGGCTTGCGTCAGGTTGCCGCCGCTGCGTTGCAGGGCATCACTGAGCAGGTTGCGTTCGAAGGCTTCCACCGCTTCGGCGAAGGCCAAACCCTGGCCGCCGCTGCTGGCGCCGGATTTCTTGAACGCCGGCAAACCGAGGGCGAAGCGTTCGGCGACGTTGCGCAGTTCGCGCACGTTGCCTGGCCAGTCGTGGCTCATCAGATTCGACAGGGTCTGATTGTCCAGCTCCGGCAGGGCGCGGTCGAAGCGCAGGGCCGATTGCTGGGTGAAGTGTTCGAACAGTTGCAGGATGTCTTCGCGGCGTTCGCGCAATGGCGGCAATTCCAGCGTCACCACATTGAGGCGGTAGTACAAATCGCTGCGGAATTCGCCGATTTTGCTCGATGCGTCGAGATCGGATTTGGTCGCCGCAATCACCCGGCAATCGACCGCCACGCTCTGGTTCGAACCGAGGCGTTCGAGGGTGCGTTCCTGCAACACGCGCAGCAGTTTTATCTGCAACGGCAGCGGCATGCTTTCCACTTCATCGAGGAACAAGGTGCCGCCGTCGGCGTGTTCGATCTTGCCGATCCGCCGTTTGCCGGCGCCGGTAAAGGCGTTGGCCTCGTGACCGAAGATTTCACTTTCAAACAGATTTTCCGGCAGGCCGCCGCAGTTCAGCGCGACGAACTGTTGGGTGTGACGACGACTGAAATCGTGCAGGCAGCGCGCGACCAGTTCCTTGCCGGTGCCGGTTTCGCCTTCGATCAATACGTTGGCCGAAGTGTCGGCGACGTTCGCAATCAGTTCGCGCAGGTTCTGCATGGCCGGCGAACGGCCGATGATGCGTCCTTCAAGGGAATCACGTTCGGCCAGTTGTCGGCGCAACGACGTTACTTCGCGTGCGAGGCTGCGTTGCTCCAAAGCGCGGCGGGCGACGTCCACCAACCGTTCCGGGGAGAACGGTTTTTCCATGAAGTCGTAGGCGCCTTTCTGCATCGCGCCGACTGCCATCGAGATGTCGCCATGACCGGTGATCAGCACCACCGGCAGGCTGCGATCGCGCGACTTGAGCCGGGTCAGCAGTTCCAGACCGTCGATGCCGGGCAGGCGAATGTCGCTGATGACGATCCCGGCGAAGTTGTCGCCCACGCGCTCCAGCGCTTCTTCGGCACTGCCGACGCCGATGCACGGAATGTCTTCCAGGGTCAGCGCCTGTTGGCAGCCGAGCAACACATGGGGGTCGTCTTCGACGATCAATACACTGAGGTCTTGGTTCATATTGGCTCGGCAGGAGTAGGGCTTACCAACGGTAAACTGAGGACGAAAGTGGTACCACCGCTGGCCGGGTGTTCAACACCCAGATGCCCACCGGTGGCGGCCGCCAGACTGGCAGAAAGCGTCAGGCCAAGGCCCAGCCCTTGTTCGCCGGGTTTGGTGGTGAAAAATGGTTCGAACAGATGTTTGCGTGCTTCGGCGTCGATACCGTGGCCGTTGTCGCGCACCCGCAGGCGATATTTGCCGTCGAATTCTTCGCCCTGCAGCCACAGCTCCGGCTGCGGTTGCGCCTGCATGGCGTCGAGGGCGTTGCCGATCAGGTTGACCAGAATCTGTTCAAGGCGGGTCTGGTCGATCTGCACTTGCACATCGATGAACTGGCGATGCACTTGCAGCGCGGCGCTTTCCACCCGCGCGCCGAGTACTTGCAGCGCGGCGTCCACCGCTTTACCAAGGCTGGCGCGGCCCTTGTCGTCACCGCGCCGGGCGAACGAGCGCAGGCTGGCGGTGATCCGGCCCATGCGGTCGATCAGGTCGTTGATGGTTTTCAGATTGGTGCTGGCGACGTCGAGCTGGCCGCGTTCCAGAAAGCGAATCGTGTTGCCGGACAGCGTGCGCATCGCCGCCAGTGGCTGGTTCAATTCGTGGGCGATGCTGGTCGACATCTGGCCGATGGCGGCGAGTTTGCCGGCCTGTACCAGTTCGTCCTGAGCACGGCGTAACGTCTCTTCGGCTTGCCTGCGTTCGCGGATCTGCGCCTTGAGCCTTTCGTTGCTGGCGCGCAGGTCGCCGGTGCGTTCGGTAATCCGACGCTCCAGTTGATTGTTGGCTTCCTGCAAGGCTTCGCGAGCGGCGAGGCGGGTGGCGATGACCTTGCGCCGCTCGTTCCAGGCGATCAGCAGGAACGCCACCAGCGCAAACGCAATGGCCACCAGAATCCCTTGGTTGATCGCTTCGCGGCGCAAGTCCTGCAACGGCGTGAGCAGGGTGAAATTCCACGGTGTATCGCTCAGCGGCCGGGTTTGCGCCAGATAGCTGATGTTTTCATCCTCAGGCTCTTGTTGCGGCAGCAGCTCGCTATTGGCCGGGAAGGTGAGTTTTTCCACGCCTTCGGCCAGGGTTTCACGGGCCAGCGGTTGCAGTTCGTTGAGCGGGAACCAGTAGTACTGCAGGCTGCGCGCGAGTTTTTCTTTGGTTTCGTCACTCAGCGGCACCACTGATTTCAGCCGTCGTGCCGGATCGCTGGAGAGAATGATGATGCCGTTCTCGTCGCTGACGAATGCTTCCAGACGCGCACGCTGCCAGCGTTCTTCCATGGCTTCCAGACGCACTTTGACCACGGCAACACCGATGATCT
This sequence comes from Pseudomonas sp. TWP3-2, assembly GCF_049897765.1. NCBI lineage: Bacteria > Pseudomonadati > Pseudomonadota > Gammaproteobacteria > Pseudomonadales > Pseudomonadaceae > Pseudomonas > Pseudomonas sp. TWP3-2. Next base: position 275,866 of record NZ_JAFCWW010000005.1, read on the forward strand.
TGCCGTGTTCTTCGAGGCCGTGGGCCAGGTAGTAACCGGGTTCGCCGCTGGTGCTGCCGATGCCGTAGAAACGTCCGGGCTGACCGCGCACGGCATTCTGGAAGTAGGCGCGAAAGGACAGGTCTTCACCGAGGTAACTGTCGACGTCGCGCCAGTTGCTTGTGGCCACCACGCGGCCGGTGGTGTCCATCACGTAGATGGCCCGACTGCGGCTGCGCCGGTTCAGGCCTTCAAGGTATTCGTTGACCGTTTGCCGGTGGTCCGCCGTCGGTTCGTCGAGCAGGCGCGCGACGCTCGATTCGAGCTCCAGCAGGCTGGGCAGGTAGGTGTATTTGCTGATTTCGCTTTCGACCGCACGGGCGTGCAACTCGAGTTGCCGCTGGCCGTTTTCGCCAAGGCTGCGGATGCCGAAATGTTCGCTGGTCCAGAAGCCGGCATAACCCAATCCGATCATCAGGGCGATGACCAGCGGCGGCAGGAACAAATGGCGGATCAGACGGGGTTTCACGGCAAGTGATGGCGTGGTTGCGCGATAAAGAGTGGGGTCGCATTTCATCACAGATGCCTTGGGTCAACCAGCACTGCCGCAGACGTCGCACTGGTTTGGTCGAGCCTGGAACCTGTGGCGAGGGAGCTTGCTCCCGCTCGGCTGCGAAGCAGTCGTAAAATCGGCCAATGCGTTGTGTCAGATACAACGGCATCTGCAGGTTTTGGGGCCGCTGCGCGACCCAGCGGGAGCAAGCTCCCTCGCCACAAGGGCAGATCGGTGGTGCTTTTAATGCTGCAGGATTTTCTCGAGGAAGTGCTGCGCGCGTTCGGAGCGTTGGCTGATGTCGCCGAAGAACTCCTCTTTCTTGCAGTCTTCGATGATCTTGCCCGCGTCCATGAAAATCACCCGGTCGGCCACTTTGCGCGCAAAGCCCATTTCGTGGGTCACGCACATCATGGTCATGCCTTCGTGGGCCAGTTGCACCATCACGTCGAGCACTTCGTTGACCATTTCCGGGTCGAGCGCCGAGGTCGGTTCGTCGAACAGCATGACGATCGGGTCCATCGCCAGCGCACGGGCAATCGCCACACGCTGTTGCTGACCACCGGACAGTTGCCCCGGATGCTTGTGAGCGTGAGCCGACAGGCCGACGCGCTCGAGCAGTTGCAGACCTTTCTTGGTCGCCTCTTCCTTGCTGCGGCCGAGCACCTTGATCTGCGCGATGGTCAGGTTTTCGGTGATGGTCAGGTGCGGGAACAGTTCGAAATGCTGGAACACCATGCCGACGCGCGAACGCAGTTTTGGCAGATTGGTCTTCGGATCGGCAATCGAGGTGCCGTCGACCACGATGTCACCTTTCTGGAACGGCTCCAGTGCGTTGACGCACTTGATCAGGGTCGACTTGCCCGAACCGGACGGGCCGCAGACCACGATCACTTCGCCTTTTTTGACCTCGGTGCTGCAATCAGTCAGCACCTGGAAGTCCCCATACCACTTGTTGATGTTCTTGATAGAGATCATACGGCGAACCTTTTTTGCAGACGCTTGACCAGCAGCGAGGCGGCAAAGCTGATTGTGAAGTACACGAGACCTGCGAAGATCAGGAACTCATTCGAACGGCCAATGATGTCGCCACTGGCGCGCGAAGCATTGAGGAAGTCCACCAGGCCCACGGTGTAAACCAGCGAGGTGTCCTGGAACAAAATGATGCTCTGCTGCAGCAGCAGCGGGGTCATCTTGCGGAACGCTTGCGGCAGGATGATCAGACGCATCATCTGCCCGTAGCTCATGCCCAGCGCCTGGGCTGCACCCATCTGACCCTTGGGAATCGACTGCACACCGGCACGCACGATTTCGCAGAAGTACGCCGCTTCAAACATCATGAACGCCACGATGCATGAGGTGAACGCGCCGATCGGGGTGTCTTCGCCGGTGATCCAGCGCAGCACGAACGGCACCGCCAGATAGAACCAGGTAATCACCAGCAGCAGCGGGATCGAACGGAAGTAGTTGACGTAAGCGCCGGCCACCCGCGACAGCAGTTTGCTGGAGGACAGGCGCATCAGCGCCAGAATGGTGCCGAGAATGATCCCGCCGACCACGCCCAGCGCCATCAGCTGGAGAGTCATGACCATGCCGTTCCACAAACCGGGAATGGCCGGGACGATGCCACTGAAATCAAATTCCATTATTTACCCCCCACGGAGATCAGGCCGGGCACGGCAACTTTCTTCTCGACCACGCGCATCAGCAGCATCAGGCTCATGTTCAGGGTGAAATAGATCAGGGTCGCCAGGGTGAAGGCTTCAAACAGGTTGGCCGAAAATTCGGCGGTCTGTTTGGTCTGGGCCAACAGCTCCATCAGACCGATCAGCGACGCCACGGAGGAGTTCTTGAACACGTTCAGGAATTCCGAGGTAAGCGGCGGAATGATGATCCGGTAGGCCTGAGGCAGCAGCACGTTCCAGTAGATCTGCGGCAGCTTGAAACCCATGGCCCGAGCGGCGGATTCCTGACCGCGTGGCAGCGCCTGAATACCGGTGCGCACCTGTTCGCAGACCCGCGCGGCGGTAAACAGACCCAGACACACGACAACGCTCAGGTACGCCGAGGTGGTCGGGTTGAGGTCCTGCTTGTACCACTCCTGCAGATCGGCCGGCAGCAGATCGGGCACCAGGAAGTACCAGATAAACAGCTGCACCAGCAGCGGTACGTTACGGAAGAGTTCGACGTAGCAGGTCGCAATGCCCGATACGATGCGATTCGGCACAGTGCGCATCACGCCCAGAATCGAGCCCAGCAGCAGGGCGATGATCCAGGCCACGATGGCGATGGCGATTGTCCAGCCCAGCCCGGAGATGAACCAGTCGAGATAAGTCTCGCTGCCCACGCCGGTGGACTTGAAGAACACGCCCCAGTCCCAGTTGTAATTCATTAGGGTCTCCCCTCGATTCGATCGATGTACAAGTGCCCGCCTGGGGGAAATCCGTTCCCGCCCCGATCTTGTCGATCAGGCACACACGATCGGCTCGACAGCCACCGGTTCGAGTGTTCCCAAAAAGTGCCAGCAGGGAGTGACGAACTCCTGAAAGGGCACAGCCCCTTCAGGAGATAAGGTTAGTCAGAAATCAGGACTTCTTGTCGTCAGCCGCTTTATCAGTCGGATTGGCGATCAGGGCCTTGAGCTCATCGCTCATCGGGAAGTTCAGATTCAGGCCTTTTGGCGGGATTGGCGCCATGAACCACTTGTCGTAGATCTTGTTGATCTCGCCGGACTTGTAGGTCGCAACGATGGCGTCATCCACAGCCTTTTTGAATGGAGCGTCGCCTTTGCGCACCATGCAGCCGTAGATTTCGTACGACTGTGGAGTGCCGGTGACGGCCCAGTCGGTGGCTTTCTTGGCCTTGGCGGCTTCGCCGGCCAGCAGCGCGTCGTCCATCATGAACGCAACGGCACGACCCGATTCGAGCATCTGGAAGGATTCGCCGTGGTCTTTGGCGGAGATGACGTTCATGCCCATCTGCTTGTCGGCGTTCATCGCCTTGAGGATGCGCTCGGACGTGGTGCCGGCGGTGGTCACGACGTTCTTGCCTTTCAGGTCGTCGAAATCCTTGTACTTGGAGTCAGCCTTGGACAGCAGACGGGTACCGATTTCGAAGATGCCGACGGAGAAGTCGACCTGTTGCTGACGCTCGACGTTGTTGGTGGTGGAACCACACTCGACGTCCACGGTGCCGTTCTGCACCAGTGGGATACGGGTCTGCGAAGTTACCAGGTTGTATTTGACCTGCAGGTTCGGCAGATCGAGGTCTTTCTTGATCGCTTCGACGATAGCCAGCTGGATATCGTGGGAGTAGCCGACTGGCTTGCCGGAAGCATCAGCGATGTAGGAAAACGGGATGGAGGCGTCACGATGCCCCAGGGTGATGGTGTTCGATTCTTTGATTTTCTTAAGGGTGCCGGTGAGCTCGGCAGCGAAAACTGGTGTGCTGATCAGAGCGGCAGCAATGGCTGCGCCCAGGATATGGGGAACGATGCGCATCAAATTTTCCTCGACATTGTTTTTTTTATGGAGCCGGTTGAGCGGGCCCTTGTTGTGCTTCGAATGCCTGACGGCTCCTGTCGGGTTGGCGCAACAGGCATTCGTCGAAGAGTGTAGAGCATGAGTCGTGCCAGAGCAGTCGTGGCTGGTTAAGTTGTTGATCTGTATTGAGATTAAAGTTTTGCGACGGTGTTTTTTGGGTTTTCTGATCCGGTTAACCGAATTGACTGTCAGGTCGCGTTCGGAAAACCGAATGAAAAGGCGCTGACGAGATTTGCCGGAGATGCAAAAAGCCCCTGAGTCTCACGATTCAGGGGCTTTGCTTATTAAAACGGATCGAATCAGGCGGCTTCGATCTTACTGCGACTTTGCTCGACCTTGCTCAAGTACACCGCCAGTTTTTCTTGCTCTGCCGGCGTGGTGAACAGGCCCAGCTTACTCCGGCGCCACAAGATGTCGTGTGCCGTGGTCGCCCACTCTTCACTGCACAGGTAATCCACTTCACGGGTGTAAAGCCCGCCACCAATGTGCTCGCCCATGTCCGCCAGGCTGTCCACGCCTTCGAGCATGCGCCAGGTGCGGCTGCCGTAAGTGGTGGCCCAGCGCCGGGCGATCTCGGTCGGCACGAAGTCGAACTTGTCGCGGATCAGCGCGCTCAAGGCGTGCGGCGTGGTCATGTCTTCGCCGCCGGGCAGGGTCGCGCTGGCGGTCCAGCTCGGGCGCATCTGGGTGAAGTACGGCATCAGTTGCGCCATCGCCGACTCGGCGAGTTTGCGGTAGGTGGTCAGCTTGCCGCCGAACACCGACAACAGAGGCGCTTCTTCTGTGCTGCCAGACAGCGCGAGGGTGTAATCGCGGGTCACGGCCGAAGGGTTGTCGGATTCGTCGTTGCACAATGGGCGCACGCCCGAGTAGCTGTGCAGGATGTCGTCGCGGCTGACCTGCTTCTTGAAGTGGGCGTTGACCACTTTCAGCAGGTACTCGGTTTCGCCTTCGGTGATCGCGACTTTGGCCGGATCGCCGGTGTACTCGCGGTCGGTGGTACCGATCAGGGTGAAGTGGTTCAGGTACGGAATAGTGAAAACGATGCGCTGATCTTCGTTTTGCAGAATGTGCGCGTGTTCGCCTTCATACAGCTTCGGCACGATCAGGTGGCTGCCTTGAATCAGACGGATGCCGTACGGCGATTCCATCTTCAGATCGTCGCGAATGAACTTGGCAACCCACGGGCCGGCAGCGTTGACCAGCGCTTTGGCGCGGATCGAAAACAGGCTGCCATCGGCGCGTTCCAGGTGCAGGTGCCACAGGCCTTTGGTACGACGGGCGCTCACGCAACGGGTCTGGGTGTGTACATGCGCGCCTTTTTCACGGGCGGCCATGGCGTTGAGCACCACGAGACGGGCGTCGTCGACCCAGCAGTCGGAGTATTCAAAGCCTTTGGTGATTTCGCTTTTCAGTGCGCTGTCTGCGCCGAACTTCAAGCTTTTCGAGCCTGCGAGTTTTTCGCGCTTGCCGAGGTTGTCATACAGGAACAGGCCCGCACGGATCATCCACGCCGGACGCAGGTGCGGACGGTGCGGCAACACAAAGCGCATCTGTTTGACGATATGCGGCGCCTTGGCCAGCAGCACTTCGCGCTCGGCCAGTGCTTCGCGGACCAAGCGGAATTCGTAATGTTCGAGATAGCGCAGGCCGCCGTGGATCAGCTTGCTGCTGGCCGACGAGGTGTGGCTGGCCAAATCATCCTTTTCACAAAGGAACACCGAAAGCCCGCGACCGGCGGCATCCGCTGCGATCCCCACGCCATTGATCCCGCCGCCGATCACGGCAACATCGTAAACCTCGGAGAGTGGGGGCGTAGGCAAGGTAGAAGTGGGCATCGGCTGGCCTCGGGCTCTTTTGATTTTCTGTTTGGAATTCGAACATTAATGTTCATTTGCGAAAATGGTAGCCCATAAAGACGCGCACAGCCAGTCAACTTCGATTGAAAAAACTCATCGAAGGAGGCTTAAAGGAAAATTTTCGAACATTTACCGGCGGAGTGGGTGTTTCTGTGGCGAGGGAGCTTGCTCCCGCTGGGCTGCGAAGCAGTCCTAAAGTTTGAGAGCTGTACACCAGGAGAATGCGGCGACTGCGTCGCCGAGCGGGAGCAAGCTCCCTCGCCACAGTGGGGGGGGAGGCTCGCTTTCGGTGGGTTAAACGACTTCCAGCCGAATCTTGTGCTGACTCAACAATTGCGCCAGCGCCGGCACCGGCTGCTGATCAGTCACCAGACAATCAATCAAACTGATCGGCCCCAGGCGAATCATCGCATTGCGCCCGAACTTGCTCGAGTCCGCCGCAAGAATCACCTGCCGCGCATTGGCGATGATCGCCTGCGACACCCGCACTTCCTGATAATCGAAGTCCAGCAGACTGCCGTCTTCATCGATGCCGCTGATGCCGACCAGGGCGAAATCCACCTTGAACTGGTTGATGAAGTCGACACTCGCCTGACCGACCACACCGCCGTCACGGCGCACATTGCCGCCCGTCAGCAGCACATCGAAGTCATCCTTGGCACTGAGCATTGAAGCAACGTGCAGGTTGTTGGTGATGATCTTCAGGTGATTGTGGTTGAGCAGGGCGCGCGCAATCGATTCGGTGGTGGTACCGATGTTGATGAACAGCGAGGCGTGATCGGGGATCTGTGCGGCGATGGCTTCACCGATGCGTTGTTTTTCATCGCGCATCTGATCGGCGCGCATCGCATAGGCAGTGTTTTCGACGCTGGAATCATAGGCAGCGCCGCCGTGATAGCGACGCAGCAGATTGGCTTCCGCGAGCTGATTGATATCGCGGCGGATGGTTTGCGGGGTAACAACGAACAGCGTGGCCATTTCCTCGATGCTCACATAGCCGCGTTCGCGAACCAGCTCGAGGATTTGCTGCTGACGGGGAGGCAGATTCATGGGGCGTCCTTTGGGCTGCCGTGCAAAATTTGCCCATGATGCCGCAGGAATCGCCTCCCGACCAGTTTCCGGCCTTAGTCAGTCCTCAGACTGGCTTATTCAGCGTCTTCACGTGCCCAGTCGCGGGTACGGCTGACCGCTTTTTTCCAGCCTTTATAGAGCTTTTCCTTTTCGACTTCGTCCAGCGTCGGTTCGAACTCGCGCTCGATCACGGCTTTGTTGCGCAGTTCGTCGAGGCTGCCCCAGAAACCGCACGCCAGACCGGCCAGGTATGCCGCGCCGAGGGCGGTGGTTTCGCGCATTTTCGGACGTTCGACCTGCGTGCCGAGGATGTCGGCCTGGAATTGCATGAGGAAGTTGTTGGCCACGGCACCGCCGTCTACACGCAGGGCTTTCAGGCGTTCGCCGGAATCCTGTTGCATGGCGTCGAGCACGTCGCGGGTCTGGTAGGCAATCGACTCCAGCGCAGCGCGGATGATGTGATCCACGCGCACGCCGCGAGTCAGGCCGAACAGTGCGCCACGGGCATACGGGTCCCAGTACGGAGCGCCCAGGCCAGTGAAGGCCGGCACCAGGTACACGCCGTTGCTGTCCTTCACTTTGCTGGCGAAGTATTCGGTGTCGTGGGCGTCGTTGATGATTTTCAGTTCATCACGCAGCCACTGCACGGTCGAACCGCCATTGAACACTGCGCCTTCCAGTGCGTAAGCGACTTCGCCGCGCGGGCCGCACGCGATGGTGGTGAGCATGCCGTGCTTGGACTTCACGGCTTTGTCACCGGTGTTCATCAGCAGGAAGCAGCCAGTGCCGTAGGTGTTTTTCGCCTGGCCCGGCTCGACGCACATCTGGCCGAACAGTGCAGCCTGTTGGTCGCCGGCGATACCGCCGATGGCGATGCCGCTTTTGGTGCGACCGTAGATTTCCGACGAGGCTTTCACTTCCGGGAGCATTTCGCGCGGGATATCGAGGATCTCCAGCATCTTCGCGTCCCACTCCAGCGAGTGGATGTTGAAGAGCATGGTGCGCGAGGCGTTGGTGTAGTCAGTGACGTGCACCTTGCCGCCGGTGAATTTCCAGATCAGCCAGCTATCGATGGTGCCGAACAGCAGTTCGCCATTGCGCGCACGCTCGCGGCTGCCTTCGACGTTGTCGAGGATCCACTTGAGCTTGGTGCCGGAGAAGTACGGGTCGGTGACCAGGCCGGTGGTGTCGCTGATGTATTGCTCGTGACCGTCGCGCTTGAGCTGCTGACAGATCTCGGTGCTGCGGCGGCACTGCCAGACGATCGCGTTGTAGACCGGGCGGCCGGTGGTCTTGTCCCAGACGACGGTGGTTTCACGCTGGTTGGTGATGCCGATGGCGGCAACCTGGTCGTGATGCAGGCCGGCCTGAGCCAGCGCTTCAACCATCACCGCGCTCTGGGTGGCGAAGATTTCCATCGGGTCGTGTTCAACCCAACCGGCTTGCGGGTAATGCTGGGCAAATTCGCGCTGCGCGGTGCACACCACGTTGGCGTCACGGTCGAAAATGATCGCGCGCGAGCTGGTCGTACCCTGATCGAGGGCAATGATGTAGTTCTTATTCTGAATGTCGGTCATGTCGATTGCCTTGGACGAAGTAAGGAGAGTGGGCCGTAGCGCGGGCTCGATTTGGCAGGAACCCGCGCCGACTGTTTCAAGAAGTTCTTGGTTTGCCGTCAATGGCCGGTTCTGCATCCTTTGTAGCAGGTGTGGCGCCGGTCAGGTGACGGGCGATGAGCCCGCGATACCCGGCAGCGCCGAGGCAGGCACCGACAATCGGTGCAAAAATCGGAATCAGGAAGTACGGAATTTCACGCGCGCCGGTGAAGGAGACTTCACCCCAGCCAGCGAAGAAAGTCATCAGTTTCGGACCGAAGTCACGCGCCGGGTTCATCGCGAAACCGGTCAGCGGGCCCATCGAACTGCCGATCACCGCGATCAGCAAACCGATCAGCAGCGGTGCCAGCGGGCCTTTCGGCAGACCGTTGTTGTCGTCGGTCAGGGACATGATCACGCCCATCAGGATCGCGGTGATGATCATCTCGACCAGAAATGCCTGAGCGGTGGACAGCGCAGGATTAGGGAAAGTGGAGAACACCGATGCCAGTTCCAGGCTCGCCTGTGTGCCGCGAACCATGTGGTGAGTTTGTTCGTAATCGAAGAACAGGTTGCTGTACAGCGTGTACACCAGCAGCGCGCCGCAGAAGGCACCGGCAATCTGCGCGAGGATATAGAACGGCAGTTTGCGCTTTTCGAAGTCGGCGAAAATGCTCAGGGCGATACTCACGGCAGGGTTCAGATGCGCGCCGGAAACGCCGGCGGTGAGGTAGATCGCCATGCTCACGCCGACGCCCCAGATGATGCTGATTTCCCATAGACCGAAGCTGGCACCCGCGACCTTGAGCGCAGCGACGCAGCCAGTGCCGAAAAAGATCAGCAGCGCAGTACCCAGAAATTCCGCCATGCATTGGCTCGAAAGCGATGGTTGCTGTAAAGCAGTTGTCATTGAAAACCTCGTTTTTGTTGTTGTCTGGCGCAATTGCCATCAGGGCAAGGCGCGATTTTCCCCGAGGCAGGATCCCCATCCTGTTCTCGGTCTACTGCTGGGTGCTGCACAAGTAACAATTCTTACATTATTCAGATTCGAAAAAATATAGACAAGAAACACTGCTGTCAAAGGTCGAAAGTGAACTGTCGGTCACAATGTAACTATCAGCCTTGTGAATGATCGCGCGGTTGTCGCGGCTAACTTTTTGGTTAATTGCACGCAAGCCACGGGAAACACGGGTTGTGCTAGAGCCTTTTGCACTTGGTTGTCCTAGAATCCGACGCAGCATTTTTCACTGACTGCCGAGCCTGGAGCTGCCATGACGCCTGCGTTGGACTTGTTGAAAAAAGTTCGTGCCGAACATCGCGTGCACAGTTACGAACATGACCCGAAGGCCGCGTCCTATGGGCTGGAGGCCGCAGAGAAACTCGGGCTGACCCCGGCGCAGGTGTTCAAGACGCTGCTGGCGGCGAGTGAAAAAGGCGAGTTATTGGTTGCCGTGGTGCCGGTCGTCGGAACCCTCGACCTCAAGGGACTGGCACACGCGGCCGGCGTGAAAAAAGTCGAAATGGCTGACCCTGCTGCAGCCCAACGTTCGACCGGTTACCTGTTGGGCGGCATTAGTCCGCTAGGGCAGAAAAAACGCTTGCGCACCTTCATCGATAATTCAGCCCAGGCTTTTGCGACTATTTATGTCAGCGCCGGTCGCCGCGGGCTTGAAGTCGAGTTGGCGCCAGCGGTGCTGGCTGAACACACTCAAGCCAAATTCGCTGATATCGGGCGTACTTGAAGGCTGTATGCAGAAAATTCCCCGGCACTGTCACTGGTGCTGATCAGGCCGGCGCTGCATGCTGCGCCCACTGACTCAGGGAGAACGTTATGCAGCTGGAATTTCATCAGGTCGACGCGTTCAGTGATCGGCCGTTCAGTGGCAATCCGGCGATGGTTTATCGCCTCGACGCCTGGCTTGCCGATGAGCTGATGCAGAAAATCGCCGCCGAGCACAATCTGGCGGAAACCGCATTTCTGGTGCGCGAAGGCCAGGCGTGGCATGTCCGCTGGTTCACCCCGACCACCGAAGTGCCGTTGTGCGGGCATGCGACGTTGGCCAGTGCTTACGTGTTGTTCGAGATCTACAAGGAAACCGCCGAGCGTCTGGACTTCATCAGCAAGTCCGGGCCGTTGAGTGTCAGTCGTGAGGAGGGGCGGCTGTGGCTGGATTTTCCGGTGATCGAGCTGTCGGAAGTCGATATGGCTCAGGATGTCGAGCGCGCGCTGGGTGTCGCAGCGGTAGAGGTGCTGGGGTCAAACGAATTGTTCGTGGTGCTGGAGTCGGAGCAGGCGGTGCTCGATTGCACACCGGACATGGTCGCGTTGGCCAAGCTGCCGTGGCTGGGCGCCATCGTTACAGCGCGTGGTGATCAGCATGATTTTGTCTCGCGCTATTTCGCCCCCGCGATTGGCATCAACGAAGATCCGGTGACCGGCTCGACTCATTGCAGCCTGATTCCGTACTGGTCGAAGCGTCTGGGCAAAATCAGTCTGACCGCGTGCCAGCGTTCGGCGCGGGGCGGGGAGCTGGTTTGTCGGCTGGAGGGTGACCGGGTGAAGATCGGCGGGCATGCGACGCTGGTTGCCAGCGGTACATTGATGCTGGGCTAACCGAGAAACAACTGTGGGAGCTAGCCTCTGTGGCGAGGGGATTTATCCCCGTTCGGCTGCGCAGCAGTCGCAGCGTCCAGGGCCGCTGCGCGACCCAACGGGGATAAATCCCCTCGCCACAAGGACTCACCCCACAGAGATTACAGTGCTGCGCTGTACCGGCGCACGCCGCTTTCCACTGCCGGAATTTGTGCCGCCGTGCTCCCCGATGCCTGAAACAGCACCAAGTGCTCAGCCACCACACGAATCCCCACCTCTGCACCGACCTGGTGATCAGCATGGCTCGGGAAAATCGATTCCAGCTGCGCACCTGTCGGCAGTTGCAGGCGGTACAGCGTCGTTGCACCGAGGAACGTCTTGCCGACAATCCGCGCTTTCAACGAGCTGTCCGGCGCATAAACAATGTCATCCGGACGCAGCAACACATCTACGGCACCGCCAATTGGCCAGGTGTAAGCACGATTGCCGCGCAGTTCGCCGAGTTCGGTCTGCACCGATTCCGGGCTGGCGAGTTGGCCGCGAATGAAATAACCCTGACCGATGAAACTGGCGACATAAGGTGTAGCCGGTTCGTGATAGAGGTTGTAGGGCGTATCCCACTGCTCCAGCCGACCTTCCTTGAACACGCCAACGTGATCGCTGACGGCGAAGGCTTCTTCCTGATCGTGGGTTACCAGAATCGCGCTGGTGCCGCGCGCTTTGAGGATGTCGCGCACTTCGTGACTGAGCTTGCGTCGCAGTTCGCCATCGAGGTTGGAAAACGGCTCGTCGAGTAACAGCAGTTGCGGCTCCGGCGCCAAGGCGCGGGCGAGGGCGACGCGCTGTTGCTGGCCGCCGGACAACTCGTGCGGGAAGCGCTTGCCGAGGTTCTTCAGGTTGACCAGTTCCAGCAGCTCTTCGGTGACGCGCTCTTTTTGCGGGTGCTTGCGAATGCCGAAGGCGATGTTATCGGCGACGCTCAGGTGCGGGAACAGTGCGTAATCCTGGAACACCATGCCAATCCGGCGTTTTTCCGGGGCGAGGGTGAAACCGGCGCTGGAGATGACTTCTCCGCCGAGCTGGATTTCACCTTCGTGCACCGGTTCGAAACCGGCAATCGCACGCAGCGTGGTGGTCTTGCCGCAGCCGGACGAACCGAGCAGGCAGCCGATATCGCCGGCGTTCAGGTGCAGATTGAGGTTCTGCACCACACGTTGGTCCTGATAGCCGCAAGCGAGGTTGCGCAGGTTCAGCAGTAATTCATGGCTCATGCGTGGTGATATGCCGGCTCGACGAGGAATTCGAGCAGCGCCTTCTGTGCGTGGAGACGGTTTTCTGCCTGATCCCAGGCGACGGAGCGCGGGTCATCAAGCAGGTCGAGGCTGATTTCTTCGCCGCGGTGCGCGGGCAGGCAGTGCAGGAACAGCACGTCCTCGGCCGCCAGATCGAGCAGGGCACGATTGACCTGATACGGCGCGAACAGCTTGAGGCGCTTGGCGGTTTCCTCTTCCTGGCCCATCGAGGTCCAGACATCGGTACTGACCAGATGCGCACCGCGCACGGCATCTTTCGGATCGCGGACGATGGTCACACGATCGCCGGCCCTGGCCACAAATTCCGCGTTCGGCTCGTAGCCTTCCGGGCAGGCAATGCGCAACTGGAAGTCGAACTGAATCGCCGCTTCTATATAGCTGTTGCACATGTTGTTGCCGTCGCCGATCCAGGCCACGGTCTTGCCCTGGATCGAGCCGCGATGCTCGAGGAAGGTCTGCATGTCGGCCAGCAACTGGCACGGGTGCAGATCATCGGACAGACCGTTGATCACCGGCACGCGCGAGTTGGCGGCGAATTCGGTCAGGGTGCTGTGGGCAAAGGTCCGGATCATCACCGCATCGAGCATGCTCGACATGACGATCGCGCAGTCGCCGATCGGCTCGCCACGGCCCAGCTGGGTGTCGCGCGGCGAGAGGAAAATCGCCTGGCCGCCGAGCTGGATCATGCCCGCTTCGAACGAGATCCGGGTGCGGGTCGAGGACTTCTCGAAGATCATCCCCAGTACGCGGTTTTTCAGAGGCTCGAACAGTACGCCGCGGTTACGCAGGTCCTTGAGCTCAACGCCTCGACGGATCACGCTGACCAGCTCTTCGGGCGTGCAATCCATCAGGGAGAGAAAGTGCCTTGCGCTCATCATTGACTACCTTTTGCTACAAACCGCAGATGCTCAAAGCCTTGTTTAACGGAACAACGGGCGAGACCTGCGGCGTAAGCCGCACGGGGCGACGAAATAGGGAAGGGCGCGATATTGACACTAAATGTCGCGTTTTTCCAATAGGCTACGGTTTTTGCAAATGTGTGCCGGTGTGATAGCAGGGCGAACGCTGTGATTTATCGTCAGCTTCGCCAAGGGCAGCAGGCCATTTGTACACTGGCCCCACCGCGCTTGGCAATCAGCCACGCCGCGGATGGTGCGGGCCGGGTCGGTTTGCGACCGGTGAGCCACTGAGCCGCTTGGTCGGATGGCGCGCTGAAACATTTGCTAAAGCAAAGTGCTGAGTTATAAATAACCCCACGAGCGACGCAGGATGCCTACGCATGGAATCGAAAGAACAATTGTTAATGGAATTGCTGGGCCACACGGCACGCTCCCTGACTCATCTCACCGCCTCGATGACGTCCATGTCCTTCGAATTGATGCGCAGCGAAGACGACGTGGTCAAGGCTGCCAGCCGCCAGATGATTGATCGCATGGCGACCATCAGCGCCGGACTCGACGAGCATTGGCGTCTTATCGGCGAACTCACCGGCGTCCATATCGCCCACGAGCAGATCGAGACCATTCAGGAAATCCAGCTGGCACCGCCGCCGCAATCCACTCCCAATTGACCGCGCCGGGCTATCGGCGCGCCTGATGGCCGCCGATTCACAAGACGAACGTCGCTGGCGCAGCTCCGGTACACGGGCCATAGTTTTGCTCCCGCAGGCGTTGTCGCCCGCCCAGAACAATACAGAGACTGGCCATGACCAAGACTCTCCATCACCGTGCCTGCCATCTGTGTGAAGCCATTTGCGGCTTGACCATCGAAACCAGCGAAACCGATGGCGCCGTCGCGATCACCTCGATCAAGGGCGATGCGCAGGACACCTTCAGTCGCGGGCATATCTGCCCCAAAGCGGTGGCGCTGCAAGACATTCAGAACGATCCGGATCGCTTGCGTCAGCCGATGCGCCGGGTCGGCAGTGAATGGCTGCCCATCGAGTGGGATGAGGCGTTCGCGCTGGTGGCCGAGCGGCTGGCGGCGATCCAGGAGCGGCATGGGCAGAACGCGGTGGCGGTGTATCAGGGCAATCCCAGTGTGCACAACTATGGGCTGATGACCCATAGCAATTACTTCCTCGGGCTGCTGAAAACCCGCAACCGCTACTCGGCGACTTCGGTCGATCAACTGCCGCATCACCTGACCAGTCATTTGATGTACGGCCACGGTCTGCTGCTGCCGATCCCGGACATCGATTACACCGACTTCATGCTGATCCTTGGCGGCAATCCACTGGCCTCCAACGGCAGCATCATGACCGTGCCAGATGTCGAGAAGCGCCTGAAGGCGATTCAGGCGCGCGGCGGCAAAGTGGTGGTGGTCGATCCGCGGCGCAGCGAGACGGCGGCGATGGCCGATCAGCATTTGTTCGTGCGTCCCGGTGGCGATGCGGCGTTGTTGTTTGGCGTGCTCAATACTCTTTTCAGCGAAGGCCTGGCGCGGGGCAGTCATCTGCCGGTCGACGGTCTGGACGACGTGCGCGCCGCCGTGGCGGGTTTCACCGCTGAAACCATGAGCCCGTTGTGCGCCGTGCCGGCCGAGCAGATCCGTCAATTGGCCCGCGACTTCGCCGCTGCGCCGAGCGCTGTCTGTTACGGGCGGATGGGCGTTTCCACTCAAGCCTTCGGCACGCTGTGCCATTGGGTGGTGCAACTGATCAATCTGGTGACCGGCAACCTCGACCGCGTTGGTGGTGCGCTGTGCACCGAGCCGGCGGTGGATCTGGTGGCGACTACTTCAGGCGGGCATTTCAACAAATGGCAGAGCCGCGTCTCCGGGCGGCCCGAGTACGGCGGCGAGCTGCCGGTCTCGGCGCTGGCTGAAGAAATGCTCACTGAGGGCGAGGGCCAGATCCGCGCGTTGATCACCGTGGCCGGCAATCCGATCCTCTCCACGCCCAACGGTCGGCAGCTCGAGCAAGCACTGGATGGGTTGGAGTTCATGGTCAGCATCGACCTGTACATCAACGAAACCACGCGTTACGCCGACCTGATCCTGCCGTCGACCTCGGCGCTGGAGAACGATCACTACGACACCACGTTCAACCTGTTCGCGGTGCGCAACGTCACGCGCTTCAATCGCGCAATCCTCGCCAAGCCTGAGGGAGCCTTGCACGACTGGGAAATCTTTGTCGGCCTGGCGAAAGCCTTTGCGCAGAAGACCGGGAAAGAACTCAAGCCAACCATGCCACCGGCGAAGATGATCGACATGGGCCTGCGCATGGGCATGTATGGCGACGCGTCAGAGTACAAGTTATCGCTGGCGACGCTGTTCGATCATCCGCACGGAATTGATTTGGGGGCGTTGAAACCTAATCTTGCACCGCGTCTGAAGACTGCCAATCAGCGCATTCAGGCTGCACCGGCACCAATCCTCGCTGACCTCGCGCGGTTTGCCGCATTACAAGCGCCGGCCGCCGATGAGTTGCTGATGATTGGCCGCCGCCATGTGCGCAGCAACAACTCGTGGATGCACAACTATCATCGACTGGTGAAGGGCAAGCCGCGTCATCAGCTGTTGATGCACCCGGACGACCTTGCCACGCGCGGTCTGACTGACGGGCAGTTGGTGCGCGTGAGTTCGCGTGTCGGGCAGATCGAGGTCGAGGTGGTGGGCAGTCTGGACATGATGAAAGGCGTGGTCAGCCTGCCGCACGGTTGGGGGCATGCGCGGCCGGGTGTACAGATGGCGATTGCCAGTAGCCAGCCGGGTTCCAGCGCCAATGACTTGACCGATGAATGTCAGCTCGACGAACTGTCGGGCAACGCGGCACTGAATGGCGTGCCGGTGACCGTGGCGGCGGCTTGAGGAAGTCTGTCGGGGAGACCGAGCAGCGCGCTCGGGATTCCGTTACAATGCGCCACCGTGCCGACCCGTGAGTCGGAAAGTTCAGCCGAGGTGCTCCATGGATATCATCGAAACGATTAAAGAGCAGATTGCCAACAACACCATTCTGCTTTACATGAAAGGCTCGCCGAATGCCCCACAGTGTGGCTTCTCCGCGAAAGCCGCGCAGGCCGTTATGGGCTGTGGCGAGAAGTTCGCCTACGTCGACATCCTGCAGAACCCGGAAATCCGCGCCAACCTGCCAAAGTACGCCAACTGGCCGACTTTTCCACAGCTGTGGGTTGCTGGTGAACTGGTCGGCGGTAGTGACATCATGACCGAAATGGTTGCCGACGGTTCGCTGCAAAGGACCATCAAGGCTGCGGTTGAAGCTGCAGCTGCCAAGACCGAAGTCTGAATCGATTAGCTCCCCTGTAGGAGCTGTCGAGAGAAACGAGGCTGCGATCTGTTGATCTGCAGCCAAATAAAAAGCCCCGCCACTCGAAAGAGGGCGGGGCTTTTTAGTGTCTCGAAACTAGCGCACGCTAACTTACTCGTCTTCGCCCATCTGCGATTGCAGATAGTTCTCAAGACCGACTTTATCGATCAGGCCCAGCTGAGTTTCCAGCCAGTCGATATGTTCTTCTTCGGATTCGAGAATGTCTTCAAGCAGTTCACGGCTGCCGTAGTCGGCAACGGTTTCGCAGTGCGCGATCGCCGCTTTCAGATCAGCATGGCCGGTTTTCTCGATACGCAGATCGCACTCAAGCATTTCCTTGGTGTGCTCGCCGATGTGCAGCTTGCCCAGATCCTGCACGTTCGGTAGGCCTTCGAGGAACAAGATGCGCTTGATCAGCTTGTCCGCGTGTTTCATCTCGTCGATGGATTCTTTGTATTCGTGCTTGCCGAGCTTGTTCAGACCCCAATCTTCATACATGCGTGCATGCAGGAAGTACTGATTGATCGCGACCAGCTCATTGGCAAGGATCTTGTTGAGATGCTGGATGACTGTAATGTCGCCTTTCATGATCGGAGTCCTGCCCTGTAATAGCTGTATATGGGCCAGAGTTTGAGCCGCGCTCTTATAAGTGTCAAACCTAAGTTATTGAATAATAAATGAAAATTAATCGGAATAAGAATGTTTGTGTTCCGCGTCTAGACGCTAAGCATTTGATTTTCAGGCATAAAAAAACCGGACATAAGTCCGGTTCTTCGAAATAGGGGTATTTACGCGGCAGTAAATTCTACCGGGTAGGGGATCGCGGCCTGGGCGGTTTGCAGCTTGGTCAGGGTTTCGCGCACCACTTCCTTGGCAAGGCAGGCACATTTGCCGCATTGGCTGGCGACGCCGGTGGCCTGACGAACTTCTTTATAGCTGCAGCAACCTTCATAGATCGCTTCGCGGATCTGTCCGTCGGTGACGCCAGTGCAGAGACAAACATACATAAGTGAGAACCGTCGCTGGTTGTGACTCAATTGCGATGGATCTTAATGTTAACGAGAATGATTGTCAAAGTGCTTTCGGAACGGATTATCGCCAAATCCGGGTATGCCTGACGAACGGTGTCTTATGGCCGGAGGCCAGCGCGACTTGTGCAAAAACCGTTAAGGACAGGCCAAATTCGCAGTGTATGATGGTCGGCCCTTGCGAAGGGGGTTCGTGTCACAGGGCTGTCGCCTGAGGGTGACAGGCTGGCCCGGACCCTGAACTTCAAGTTTTTACACCAGGAGATATCAATGAGCGTACTCGTAGGCAAACAAGCCCCAGACTTCACCGTCCCGGCCGTACTCGGCAATGGCGAGATCGTTGACAGCTTCACCCTGTCCTCGGCCATCAAAGGCAAATACGGCCTGGTGTTCTTCTACCCGCTGGACTTCACCTTCGTCTGCCCGTCCGAGCTGATCGCTCTGGACAACCGCATGGCCGACTTCAAGGCACGCAACGTAGAAGTGATCGCTGTTTCGATCGACTCGCACTTCACCCACAACGCCTGGCGCAACACCCCGGTCAACAATGGCGGCATCGGTCAGGTGAAATACACCATGGCTGCCGACATGAAGCACGACATCGCCAAGGCTTACGACGTTGAGTCCGAAGGCGGCGTAGCTTTCCGTGGCGCGTTCCTGATCGACGACAAGGGCGTTGTGCGCTCGCAGATCATCAACGACCTGCCGCTGGGCCGTAACATGGAAGAGCTGATCCGTCTGGTCGACGCTCTGCAATTCCACGAAGAGCACGGCGAAGTCTGCCCTGCCAACTGGAAAAAAGGCGACAAAGGCATGAACGCTTCGCCAGAAGGCGTTGCGGCTTACCTGACCGAGAACGCTGCCGCCCTGTAAGGCGCAACGTCGAGGTACAAAAAAACCGGCTCTTGAGCCGGTTTTTTCATGCGCGCGAAAAACTTCGACGATCAGTCGTTGAAGTCTTCCCAGCCACCCATCTGTTTCCAGCGGTTGACGATGCCGCAGAACAACTCAGCAGTTTTCTCGGTGTCGTAACGCGCGGAGTGCGCCTCGCGACCGTCGAAATCGATGTCGGCTGCCTGACAGGCTTTGGCCAATACGGTTTGACCATAAGCCAGACCGGCCAGGGTCGCGGTATCGAAACTGGAGAACGGGTGGAACGGGTTGCGCTTCATGTCCAGCCGCGCGACGGCAGCGTTGAGGAAGCCCAAATCGAAGCTGCTGTTGTGGCCGACCAGGATCGCGCGTTTGCAGCCGTTGGCTTTCAACGCCTTGCGGATGCCACGGAAGATGTCGGTCAACGCGGTTTCTTCACTGACGGCCATGCGCAACGGATGATCCAGCTTGATCCCGGTGAACTCCAGCGCAGCCGCTTCGATGTTGGCGCCTTCGAACGGCTCGACACGGAAGAAGTAGGTGTGGTCCGGGTAAACGAAACCTTTTTCATCCATGGCGATGGTGGTCGCGGCAATCTCCAGCAACGCATCGGTGGCGCAATTGAAGCCACCGGTTTCTACGTCGACGACAACCGGCAGGTAGCCGCGAAAGCGTGCTGCCATCGGGTGGCGTGAGCCGCCACCACCTTGACCTTCCTGTTCGTCGTCGAAATGGTCTTCACTCACGCGTGTTCCTCCAGCAGGCGCCAGCGCAGTTTTTCACCGGCGCGCAGCGGGATAACGGTCAGCTCGCCGAATGGCAGGCTGGTGGGGGCGGTCCATTCTTCACGAACCAGGGTAATGCGATCGGTGTTCACCGGCAGGCCGTAGAAACGCGGGCCGTTGAGGCTGGCAAACGCTTCAAGCTTGTCCAGCGCATTGCGCTGTTCAAAGGCTTCGGCATACATCTCGATGGCAGCGTACGCGGTGTAGCAGCCGGCACAGCCGCACGCGGCTTCCTTGGCGTGCTGGGCGTGCGGTGCCGAGTCGGTGCCGAGAAAGAACTTCGCGCTGCCGCTGGTAGCGGCGTCGAGCAGGGCTTCCTGATGGGTATTGCGCTTGAGGATCGGCAGGCAATAGAAGTGCGGCCGAATCCCGCCAACCAGCATGTGATTGCGGTTGTACAGCAGGTGATGCGCAGTGATGGTCGCGCCAACGTTGGCCGGAGCCTCGTTGACGAACTGCACAGCGTCGGCGGTGGTGATGTGTTCGAACACCACTTTGAGCGTCGGAAAACGCTCGACCACGCGGCGCATGTGCTCATCGATAAAGATTTTTTCGCGGTCGAACACATCGACATCGCCACGGGTGACTTCACCGTGGATCAACAACGGCATCCCGACTTCGGCCATGGCCTCGATCGCCGGGAAAATCTTGTCGATGCTGGTGACACCGGAATCGGAGTTGGTGGTGGCGCCGGCCGGATACAGCTTGGCGGCGTGCACGAAACCGCTGGCCTTGGCCTCGCGAATTTCTTCGGGCTGGGTGCGGTCGGTGAGGTACAGCACCATCAACGGCTCGAAACCACTGCCGGCCGGGCGGGCAGCGAGAATCCGCTGGCGATAGCCGTCGGCTTCAGCGGCGTTGCGCACCGGCGGTACCAGGTTGGGCATGATGATTGCGCGACCAAAGGTGCGCGCGACATCCGCAACGGTATTGGTCAACACGGCACCATCGCGAAGATGAATGTGCCAGTCGTCGGGACGCAGCAGGGTCAGGCGGTCGGACATGAGGGGATTCCAGGCGGGTCAAACTGAGGCGAATGCTACCGGAAAAGACTCCTTCAGGCACTCGCTATCAAGTTTTGAGACAAGCGTCCGATATCCCATAGGTATGCCGTAAACATATGTGTATCGGTCTTTTTGTTGCAGAAGCCAGATGGAGCCTCCCGTGCGCCAGCGTTATTTAGCCTTGCTCAGTGTGTTTGCCAGCCTTCCGGCGATGGCGCTGACGTACCAGACACGTCTGGAGAACATCGAGTGGACGGTCGAGGGCGACAAGTTCGAATGCCGCTTGACGCAGCCGATCACCGATTTCGGCTCAGGGCAGTTCGTGCGCAAGGCCGGCGAGCAGGCGACCTTCCGGCTCAACGCCTACAACGCCATGCTCGGTGGCGGATCGGCGACCCTGCTGGCAGCCGCCGCGCCGTGGCAACCGGGGCGCGGCGACCTCAACCTGGGGACCGTCAGGCTGGGTAGCGGCAACGTGCTGTTCAACAGTTCTCAGGCTCAGGCCGGACGTTTGATCAGCGGCTTGATGGATGGTCGCAGCCCGCTGATCCGCCATGCCTCGGGCGATGGCCGGGTGGCGGAGGTCCGTCTGTTGCCGGTGAAGTTCAGCAAGGCGTTCAACGATTACCAGACCTGCGTGGCGAAGTTGCTGCCGCAGAATTTCGACCAGATCAAGCAGTCGCAGATCGGCTTCCCCGGCGAAGGCGTCGAACTGGACGCTGCCGCCAAAGCCAAGCTGCAAGTCATGCTCGAATTCATGAAGGCCGATCCGACGGTCAATCACATCGAGCTCGACGGCCATTCCGACAACAGCGGCAATCGCCTGACCAACCGCGAACTGTCGCGCCGTCGCGCCTTGGCCGTGGTCGACTTCTTCAAGGCCAACGGCATTCAGGAGTCGCAGATCACCGTGCGCTTCCATGGCGAGCGTTATCCGCTGGTGCCGAACACCAACGCGGGTAACCGGGCGAAGAACCGCCGGGTCAATGTGCACCTCGCACGGGTGGCGCCGACCACGGCTCCGGCACCTACCGCGAGCACGCCTGCCAACGCTGCGGCGACTTCCTGACTCGCCGGTCATCGTCGCGCTGTCGAAACAATCTGTCGCTTTGTCGTCTTAAGCTGTCGCGCCTCTGTAAATTATCGCGTTTGAGCGGTAGACTCCTCGGCTTTCCGTAGAACCCCGTGGAGTGATGGCATGGCGGACGTAAACAAGGTCGTTCTGGCGTATTCCGGCGGCCTGGACACTTCGGTGATCCTCAAGTGGCTGCAAGATACTTATAACTGTGAAGTAGTGACTTTCACTGCTGACCTCGGTCAGGGCGAAGAGGTCGAGCCAGCTCGCGCCAAGGCGCAGGCCATGGGCGTCAAAGAAATCTACATCGACGACCTGCGCGAAGAATTCGTGCGTGACTTCGTATTCCCGATGTTCCGCGCCAACACCGTTTACGAAGGCGAGTACCTGCTGGGTACCTCCATCGCACGTCCGCTGATCGCCAAACGTCTGATCGAAATTGCCAACGAAACCGGCGCTGACGCCATTTCCCACGGCGCCACCGGCAAGGGTAACGACCAGGTCCGTTTCGAACTGGGTGCCTACGCGCTCAAGCCGGGCGTGAAAGTCATCGCGCCTTGGCGTGAATGGGACCTGCTCTCGCGTGAAAAGCTGATGGATTATGCTGAAAAGCACAACATCCCGATCGAGCGTCACGGCAAGAAGAAATCCCCGTACTCGATGGATGCCAACCTGCTGCACATCTCCTATGAAGGCGGCGTGCTGGAAGACACCTGGACCGAGCACGAAGAAGACATGTGGAAATGGACCGTCTCCCCGGAGAAGGCTCCTGACCAAGCGCAATACCTGGAACTGACCTACCGCAACGGCGATATCGTCGCACTGGACGGCGTCGAAATGACCCCGGCCACCGTGCTGGCGACGCTGAACCAGATCGGTGGCGCCCATGGTATCGGCCGTCTCGACATCGTCGAGAACCGCTACGTAGGCATGAAGTCCCGTGGCTGCTACGAAACCCCGGGCGGCACCATCATGCTGCGCGCGCACCGCGCCATCGAGTCGATCACTCTGGACCGCGAAGTCGCTCACCTGAAAGACGAGCTGATGCCGAAATACGCCAGCCTGATCTACACCGGCTACTGGTGGAGCCCTGAGCGTCTGATGCTGCAGCAGATGATCGATGCTTCTCAGGCCCACGTGAATGGCGTTGTGCGCCTGAAGCTGTACAAGGGCAACGTGATTGTCACCGGCCGCAAGTCCGACGAATCGTTGTTCGACGCCAACATCGCTACCTTCGAAGAAGACGGCGGTGCTTACAACCAGGCCGACGCGGCGGGCTTCATCAAGCTCAACGCGCTGCGCATGCGTATTGCCGCCAACAAGGGTCGCAAGCTGTTCTAAGACCCTGGTACACGCAATAAAGAAAGGCGGCCTTGTCATTGGACAAGGTCGCCTTTTTCAATTCCGTGTTTTTTGGCATACGTGCCAGTGTGCTGATCTTTTTGTGCCTCAAACCCGAATGCCAATGCATCAAAATTTTCCGAGAGCAGTCACGGCTCGCGTACATACCTTGTAAACAATGAAATAGCTAGTGCCTCTGCCTTTCTTTGGAAGTTTACTTTCACGCAGATTGTCTGTTGTAAGAAATTTGTCCGACACATCGTTGGATAAAAATATGACGACTTGAGATATGCGTTTTCCCATAGGCGGTATTTTTTCTAGACTTTCTCCGAGGTCGTTTTTTTCTGTCATTGTGCGTGCATCTATAATGTGCAACTCCTTTATCGCGTCTGGAAGGTTTATATGGTGCTGCGCCATGGGGTCAAGTGTGTCTTGAGAGTTTGTCGGTGGGTCTGCGATGTTATGCGTTCTGTCAGATAGAGCAGAGTCTGCTATCTCACAAGGTGTCTGTTCGGTTGATCCTGGTTTTCTGTTATCGCGCTCTTTGCTATCTATGACCTGGATGAAACTTTCGTCCGTCTCGAAATCAGATGGCGCGTAGAGCGAGCGGTAGTTGAAGTTGAGGGTCATGAAAAACAGGAACAACAAGTAAAACGGAAAGCTGATCAGGAACCAGACGTAAATTTCTCTTTCTTCGTCTGCCAGGAAGGGCAGGGAAATCGCGGCTGATGACTCTGACAGGACCGCGAATATGGCGATAATGGTCATCGGGTTCGGGATTTTTTTCTTGATCTTTAACATGTTTGAGTTCCATGGGGTCGTATTGCTCGTCAAGTTTATTGAGTGTGGGTTGGGTCGTACTTCTGGTTGTTCAAGTTGCTGCAATCTGTGTTTATAGCAAAAGTCGATTTTTTGAAAGTATTCTCTTGTATCAGAGGTTTGTCGAGTTGCTGATACTTGGCGAAGTAGCATCGACTGCCGAAGATGTAATAGTTGACCGATATGAATTCGTGTCGTTTGTATAGCGCGATCAGAAGGACGAGATGGGCGCGCTTTTTCCATCAAGCATGTAGTCTCGATGCCGGTTTTTTACGTTTGCGAGGCAAGGCCACACCATTAGTGTTGCCGTCAGTGAGGCGAGTAAGGTTTTTTTGTAGGATAAATCCATTAAAGCTGTAGGGAATGTCTCTCGCTGCAAGTGCGTGAGCGATGCGGTGTGCAACAAGGGAAGTCACTAGGATATTGTGCCGGTTCTAAAAATTCGAACAGCGAAACTGGACTTGCCCATGAATAAAGTGCTGATCGTGGATGATCACCCCGTCATTCGTCTTGCGGTACGTATGCTGATGGAACGTCATGGCTACGAAGTCATTGCAGAAACAGACAATGGAGTGGATGCGTTACAACTTGCGCGCGACCAAATGCCCGATATCGTTATTCTGGATATCGGCATACCGAAACTTGATGGTCTGGAAGTCATTGCGCGGCTGACCTCGACCGCCATGCCGCTGAAAGTCCTGGTGTTGACTTCCCAGGCGCCCGGGCACTTCTCCATGCGCTGCATGCAATCGGGGGCTGCGGGGTATGTTTGCAAGCAACAGGATCTGACGGAACTGCTAAGTGCGATCAAGGCAGTTCTGTCCGGGTACAGTTATTTTCCCAACCAGGCTCTGCACACCGTGCGTACCAGCTTGGGCAATGCCAGCGAAGCCGACATGGTCGATCGTCTTTCCGGGCGAGAAATGATGGTGTTGCAACAGTTGGCGCGGGGTAAAACCAACAAGGAAATTGCCGACGGCATGTTTCTCAGCAACAAGACCGTGAGTACTTACAAGACCCGCCTGTTATTGAAACTCAACGCCCGCTCACTGGTGGATCTGATCGAGCTGGCGCAGCGTAACGGTTTGGTCTGACCGGTTATTCGCTGACCGATCCTGGGCAGATCAAATCAGCTTGCTGTAGAAAGCGAAAAGCCTCCATTTCTGGAGGCTTTCAAGTTTCACAGGTCAAAATCGTAATCGGCCAATTGCTTTTGCAAACGACGCTCCTCAAGCATGTTGTCGATGGTGCGGCGCTTGCTCAGGTTGGTCTTGGCTACTTCGACTACGGGTTCGGCATCGTCAATTTCTACGGGGATAAAATCGTCTTCTGCTTCCAGTTGCTCTTTGCCGGTACTCATAGAATCACTCCAGGCTAAGACTGCCTTTGGCGCCCCTTATAACGATAAACAGGCGGCGGGTAAAAAAGATTTTTTCAATCGAAGAATGAAAAAACCTAATAGCCGCTCAATCGTCAGAGGTTTTCTGTTTGTACTCGCACAAATCTTCGATCCGGCAACTGCCACAGCGCGGCTTGCGCGCGAGGCATACGTAGCGCCCGTGGAGAATCAGCCAATGGTGCGAATCGAGCAGAAAATCTTTGGGTACAAACTTCATCAGTTTCATTTCCACTTCGACCACATTCTTGCCCGGGGCAATGCCCGTGCGGTTGCTCACCCGGAAGATGTGGGTGTCGACGGCCATGGTCAGTTGGCGGAAAGCCGTGTTGAGCACCACATTGGCAGTCTTGCGGCCTACGCCGGGCAAGGCTTCCAGTTCTTCTCGGGTCTGCGGGACTTCGCCGCCGTGGCGCTCAACCAGCAAGCGACAGGTCTCGATCACGTTTTTTGCCTTGCTGTTGTACAGGCCAATGGTCTTGATGTATTCGGACAAGCCTTCCACGCCCAACGCATAAATGGCTGCAGGCGTATTGGCCACTGGGTACAGCCTGGCCGTCGCCTTGTTCACTCCGACGTCGGTCGATTGCGCTGACAGAATCACCGCGATCAGCAGTTCGAACGCCGAGGAGTAAGCCAATTCGGTCTTGGGCTCGGGATTGTCCTCGTGCAGCCTGCGGAAAATTTCCAGACGTTTTGCGGCATTCATGGGCGATGCGTTTCCTCGGGTCGGGCGGCGGGGCGTTTCCAGGTCTGAAGGGCGGCGAGCAAGAGTCCGAGCATTATGAATGCGCCCGGTGCCAAGGTGAGCAGGTGCAGGCCCTCGCCGAACAATTCGCGCAATGTGGCCAGTGTCAGCATCAAGCCGACAAAGAGGCCGTACAGGCTCAGACGCTCACTCGCAGACCGGCTAAAGATTCCATGCTGCTCCAGCAGCACGCACTGCAGGCCGATCAGGCCGATATAGAGACCGACCAGCGTATGCCACTGCAACGACCAGCGTTGCAGCAGGATGTCTGCGCAACTGCTCAGGGTGGCCGCCAGCAGCAGACTGGCGAGCAACAAACTCGCGGCGCTCAGCCGCGTGCGCAGCGGCTTCATGCACAGATGATACAAACCGACGACGACTGCGAACATCAGCAGGATCGCCAGCGCGCTGGCTATTGATCCTGAAGCGCCAAGCAGCAGAGCCAGCAGCATCGAGTTCGACAGCGCCGCCGATCTGTTCATGGCGCACTCCCTGACAAGGCTTGCCGATGCTCGTCGAAATAGCGCAAAGCGTCATGGATCGCGTTGATCGCGGCGCGGGAAGTGACGGTGGCACCGGCCATCTGGTCGAATTGCCCCTGATCCTTTCTCAATGCCCAACCTGCATCCAATGATTTGCCGGTAAACGCCTGCAACCAACCATTCGGCCAGTCACCGATGTGTCCGCCGAGTGCCGGTTTTTCGGTCTGCCGCAGTGTTTTGACCCCAAGCAATCTGCCGTCGGTATCAATCGCGATCAATAATTCGAGCGTCCCGGCATAACCCTCAGTCTGGCTGCGCAGGAGCACCGCGACCGTGCGCCCGCCCTTGGTCGCCCGATAGCCAGCCACCAGAGAACTGTGGCTCAACTTGACATCGATCTGCGGCAGCGGTTGTTCCAGCGGTTGATTGTCGTAACTGTCCGCCGCAAGAACATCGAGTAACTTGCGGCTGTCGATCAGACGTTGTTCGGCAGCGATCTGCGGCGCATTGATCCGATATACCGTGTAAGTCACGGCGATACCGGCCACTGCCAGCAGCACCAGTGTGATCAGGCTGCGGCGATGGTTCATGGCGTCACCCGTGCCTGACGTGCGGCGGCAAAGCGCTCAAGCGCCGGTACGCACAAGTTCATCAGCAGCACCGCGAACGCCACGCCGTC
This sequence comes from Pseudomonas sp. TWP3-2, assembly GCF_049897765.1. NCBI lineage: Bacteria > Pseudomonadati > Pseudomonadota > Gammaproteobacteria > Pseudomonadales > Pseudomonadaceae > Pseudomonas > Pseudomonas sp. TWP3-2. Next base: position 302,868 of record NZ_JAFCWW010000005.1, read on the forward strand.
GGGATAGCCGCCCCAGGTTCTGATCAGATAAGTCAGCAACCCGACACCGACACCGAACAGCAGGCGCGCGAGCGCGGTTTTCGCCCCGGACACTGGCTCGGTGATGATGAAAAACGCGCCCAGCATGCTTGCGCCGCTGAGCAGGTGAAACAATGGCGAGCCGTGGGAATCCGACCCCGAGCCGTTCCAGCACAGCAAGCTGATCACAAACAGACTGGCGAGCATGCCAACTGGTGCGTGCCAGCCAATTACCCGCTGTTGCAGCAGAAACAGCCCTCCGGCAAGAAACGCCAGATTGATCCATTCCACACCGCGCCCACCGAAACGCCCGAAAGCCTGATTGGCGGCAAACAGCTCGTCCATGGTCAGGCTTTTGTTGATACGCAGACTGTCCAGCGCGGTGGCCTGAACCCAGGCATCCGGTGCCTGCCCGAAGCTGAACACCTGCTGCAAAGCCGCCATCAAGTCCATGCCATGCGCCGGCCAATGAGTCATCGGTTGCGCGAACGTGACCATGGCCAGGGCGAAGCCAAGCATCGCCGGGTTGAACGGATTCCTGCCGACGCCGCCATACACATGCTTGCCGAACAACAAGCCCGAAGTGATCGAGCTGACCGTCAGCCACCATGGACAATACGGCGGCAGTGCCAGCGCGAGCAAGGTCGCAGTGACCAGCGCGCTGCCGTCGGTCAACGTCGGTTGCAGCGTTTGCCGGCGCAGACTTGCCACCAGCGCCTCGACGACCAATGCGCCAGCCACGCACAAGATCAGATTGATCAACACGCCCCAGCCGTAAAACCAGAACGACGCGAGCAACCCCGGCAGCGTGGCCAGCAGCACCAGCCTCATCGCCTGTTGCAGGCGAGCGTCCGGGGCCTCAAGGGGCGACATGGTCTTGCACCTGCCGCTCGGCGGCGTGCAGTGCACGTTCTGCCGCCTCGAACTGCTGTTGCAGTACGATCAATTGCGACTGTTGTTCGAAAGTCGGCGGATGACCGAAGGCTTTCAGCGACTTGTTCAATTGCGCGCGGCTCATCGCCACATCGATCTTGGCTTTCTTCAGCGCAGCATCCGCGCCCACGGTTTTTTGCGCGCGCACTCGCTCAAGTGCGGCCTGCACCGGATCGAGCGTGGTGGTTGCTACGAGTGCCGCGCGTTGTGCGCGGGCTTCGCGGTCGGCCTGTTTCTGCTGTTCCTCGCGTTGCAGTCGGGTATTGCGTCGCTCGAAGCGTTGCCGGGCGTGGTCGCGTTTGGCGGCGCGCTCCTGCAGCTCTTCAAGACTCGCCGCGAGGCCGCCAATCACCGGCAGCGTTCCCGGCGGTAGCGGATGCATCTCGATGCAATCCACCGGGCACGGCGCCACGCACAGGTCACAGCCGGTGCATTCATCAATGATGACCGTGTGCATCAGTTTCGCCGCGCCGACAATCGCATCAATCGGGCAGGCCTGAATGCATTTGGTGCAGCCGATGCATTCGGCCTCGCGGATGTAGGCGACTTGCGGTGGAGCCACACCACGAGTGACGTCCAGTTCCAGCACCGGCACGTTCAACAAATCAGCCAGCGCGGCGATGGTTTCGTCGCCCCCCGGCGGACACTTGTTGATCGGCTCACCTGCGGCGATGCCTTCAGCGTAGGGTTTGCATCCGGGATGCCCGCACTTGCCGCATTGGGTCTGCGGCAGCAGCGCATCGATGCATTGAATCAGACTCATGTTTTGATCAGTCCACTGAATCCGAGAAAAGCCACGCCCATCAATCCGGCACCGATCAACAGGATCGGCAGGCCACGAAAGGGCAGTGGAACATCGTTATCTGTCGTGCGTTCACGCAAATCGCAGAACAGGCCCAACACCAGCCAGAAGCCCAGCCCCGCGCCCAGGCTCAGCGCTGTCGCGTGCAGCAAACCCCGGTCTGCTTGGGCGTTGATCAGCGTCAACCCCAACACGCCGGCATTGCCCAGCAGCAACGGCCACAAACCGTCGAAGCGCCACGTCGGCAGCCAATGCGCCAGCAGTTTAAGCAGCGGCGCGATCAGCAACACGCTCAGCGGCAGGAACACGAACAGGCGCAACGCCTGCAATTGCAGCGGCACCAGTAGCCAATGCCAGATCGCATAACCGAGCACGCCGACCATCAGCATCAAGCACAACGTCGCCAAACCCAGCGCATGCACCTGACGCCGATCAGCCGCGAGTAGCGGATCGACACCCAGCGGCCAGTGCAACACGAAGTTGTTGAGCAGCGCAGCACTGAAAAGCGTAAGCACGAGTTCGGTCATGGTTCTGCCGGCAGAAACGGGCGGGTATCACTCAAGGTTAGGCATTATCCGCCCGCATATGAAAAATCCCACAGGCGCACGGAGCACGCCGGTGGGATCAGTCAATGCGCAACCTTACTTGATGCGCTGACCCGGCTTGGCGCCGCTGTCCGGGCTGAGCAGGTAGATTTCTTCACCGCCAGGGCCGGCCGCCATGACCATGCCTTCGGAGATGCCGAACTTCATTTTGCGCGGCTTGAGGTTGGCGATCATCATCGTCAGGCGACCATCAAGCTTCGACGGGTCTGGATAAGCACTCTTGATCCCGGAGAACACGTTGCGCTGCTCGTCACCGATGTCCAGCGTCAGACGCAGCAACTTGTCCGCGCCTTCCACGGCTTCAGCCTTGACGATCAGTGCCACGCGCAGGTCGATAGCGGCGAACGCGTCGAAGTCGATTTCCGGCGACAGCGGGTCCTTGGCCAGTTCGCCATTGCCGGCCGGTGCAGCGGCGCCGGTGTCGGTCTGGCTGGCGGTCAGGTCTTCTTTCGAGGCGTCGCTCATGGCTTGTACTTTTACCGGGTCGATGCGGGTCATCAGCGGCTTGAACTCGTTCAACTGATGGTTGGCCAGCAGGGTGGTGTGGTCGTTCCAGGTCAGCGGCGCGACGTTGAGGAATGCCTCGGCATCGGCGGCCAGCAGCGGCAGCACCGGTTTGAGGAAGATCACCAACTGGCGGAACAGATTGATCGCGGTGGCGCAGATCGCCTGCACTTCAGCCTGCTTGCCTTCCTGCTTGTTCAGCGACCACGGCGCCTTGTCGGCAATCCACGCGTTGGCGCGGTCGGCCAGGGCCATGGTTTCGCGCATGGCACGGGCGAAATCACGCGCTTCATAAGCGTCGGCAATGCTCGGTGCGGCAGCGAGGAAGGCTTCGGTCAGCTCCGGCGCGGCATTGGTATCGACCAGCAGGCCGGCGTTGCCCTTCTGGATGAAACCGGCGCAACGGCTGGCGATGTTCACTACTTTGCCGACCAGGTCAGAGTTGACCTTCTGCACGAAGTCTTCGAGGTTCAGGTCGAGGTCATCGACGCCACGGCCGAGTTTGGCCGCGTAGTAGTAGCGCAGGTATTCCGGCGACAAGTGATCGAGGTAAGTGCGGGCCTTGATGAACGTGCCGCGTGACTTGGACATCTTCTGGCCATTGACGGTCAGGTAGCCGTGCACGTTGATCGCGGTCGGCTTGCGGAAACCCGCGCCTTCAAGCATTGCCGGCCAGAACAGCGCGTGGAAGTTGACGATGTCCTTGCCGATGAAGTGGTACAGCTCGGCGGTGGAATCCTTGCCCCAGAACGCGTCGAAGTCCAGCTCCGGCGTGCGGTCGCAGAGGTTCTTGAAGCTGGCCATGTAGCCGATCGGCGCATCCAGCCACACGTAGAAATACTTGCCCGGCTCGCCCGGGATCTCGAAGCCGAAGTACGGCGCATCGCGGGAGATGTCCCACTGCTGCAGGCCGGCATCCAGCCACTCGGCGATCTTGTTGGCCACGGCGTCTTGCAGGGTGCCGCTGCGGGTCCAGGCCTGCAGCATTTCCTGGAAGTCCGGCAGCTTGAAGAAGAAGTGCTGGGAATCCTTGAGCACCGGGGTGGCGCCAGAGATTGCCGACTTCGGATCCTTCAAGTCAGTCGGCGCGTAAGTTGCGCCGCATTTTTCGCAGTTGTCGCCGTACTGGTCTTCGGTGCCGCACTTCGGGCACGTGCCCTTGATGAAGCGGTCGGCCAGGAACATTTTCTTTTCCGGGTCGAAATACTGGGTGATCGAGCGCTGTGCAATGTGCCCGGCGTCACGCAGCTTGAGGTAGATCTGGCTCGACAGCTCACGGTTTTCTTCTGCGTGAGTAGAGTGGAAATTGTCGAAATCGACCAGGAACTCGGCAAAGTCGGCGCTGTGTTCAGCCTGGACGTTGGCGATCAGTTGTTCCGGGGTGATGCCTTCCTTTTCTGCGCGCAGCATGATCGCCGAACCGTGGGCGTCGTCGGCGCAGACATAGATGCATTGATTGCCGCGATGCTTCTGGAAGCGCACCCACATATCGGTCTGGATATATTCCAGCATGTGGCCAAGGTGGATCGAACCGTTGGCGTAGGGCAGGGCGCTGGTGACGAGTATCTTGCGTGGCTCGGACATGGGGCTTCGCTACTTGATGAAACGGAGGTCGGCCACTATAAAGCGCTGGCGCATATTTTTCACCCCACAGGCCTGTTTCCGATTGCGGCAGATGCGATAACCGTGGCGAGGGGATTTATCCCCGTTGGGTGGCGAAGCCACCCCAAAACCATCGCACTCAGTGTGTCAGGAATACCGAGTGCAGTGGTTCAGCGACTGCTGCGCAGCCGAACGGGGATAAATCCCCTCGCCACAGAGTCCTTTTCCCACAGTCATTCCCCTATCCACAGGTAAATCCTTCCCTACACCTAAATCCCCTCACCACCAATGAATGTCAGGGGTTAGGATACCCGCCATATTTTCCAGTCTTGTTATCGGAGTTGCCCATGAGTGCCGTCACTCGCGCAGCGGTGGAAGCCGTCCTCAGCCAATACACCGACCCTTACCTGAATCAGGATCCGGTCAGCGCCGGTTGTGTGCGCAACATCGAAATCAACGGTGATCGCGTCAGCGTGCAGCTGGAAATCGGTTATGCCGCTGGTCTGTTCAAGAGGGGCTGGGCGCAATTGCTGCAACTGGCCATCGAAAACCTCGATGGCGTGGTCGTTGCGCGAGTCGAAGTCAATTCGGTGATCGCCGCGCATAAGGCGCAGGCGCAGATTCCGGGCCTGGCCAACGTCAAAAACGTGGTTGCCGTGGCGTCCGGCAAGGGCGGCGTCGGCAAATCGACCACCGCGGCCAATCTCGCACTGGCGCTGGCCCGCGAAGGCGCCAAGGTCGGGATTCTTGACGCCGATATCTATGGCCCGAGCCAAGGCATCATGTTCGGTATCGCCGAGGGCACACGTCCGCAGATCAAGGATCAGAAGTGGTTCGTGCCGTTGCAGGCGCACGGCGTCGAAGTGATGTCGATGGCGTTCCTGACCGACGACAACACGCCGATGGTCTGGCGCGGGCCGATGGTCTCCGGTGCGCTGCTGCAACTGGTCACGCAAACCGCGTGGGGCGATCTGGATTATCTGGTGATCGACATGCCGCCCGGCACTGGCGACATCCAGCTGACCCTGGCGCAGAAAGTCCCGGTGGCCGGCGCGGTAATTGTCACCACCCCTCAGGATCTGGCGCTGCTCGATGCACGCAAGGGCGTGGAGATGTTCCGCAAGGTAAACATTCCGGTGCTTGGTGTGGTGGAAAACATGGCGGTGCACATCTGCTCGAACTGCGGGCATGCGGAGCATCTGTTCGGGGAGGGCGGTGGCGTGAAGCTGGCAAATCAGTTCGGCGTCGAACTGCTGGCCTCGCTGCCGCTGTCGATGCTGATCCGCGAACAGGCCGATGGCGGCAAGCCAACGGTGATCGCCGAGCCGGACAGCCAGATTGCCATGGTTTATCAGGAACTCGCCCGCCACGTTGGCGCGCGGATTGTGTTGCAGGAAGCGGCATCGCCGGCGATGCCGAACATCACCATCAGCGACGATTGATCTTCGCTGTCGGTAAAAGCTCGCAGCCTCGCTGCGTTCGACAGCTCCTACACCATTCCCTGTAGGAGCTGTCGAGCGCAGCGAGGCTGCGATCTGTTGATCTTGCTTTAAATGCGCAACCCGCCATCCATCTCCAGAATCCGACCTGTGTAATAGTCGTTCTCGAAGATATAAGCCGCTGAGTGCGCAATCTCCTCCGGCTTGCCCATGCGCTTGAGCGGAATCCCCGCCGTCATCTTCTCCAGCGCTTCCGGCTTCATGCCCAGCGTCATCTCGGTCTCGATAAAGCCCGGCGCAATGCCCGCTACGCGAATCCCGTAACGCGCCAGTTCCTTGGCCCAGGTCACGGTCGCCGCGGCAACGCCAGCCTTGGCCGCGGAGTAGTTGGTCTGGCCAACGTTACCGGCACGCGAAATCGACGAGATATTGATGATCGCGCCACTGGATTTCAGCTCGACCATTTTCGCCGCCACTTCACGGGTGCAGAGGAACACGCCGGTCAGGTTGACGTCGATCACCGCCTGCCACTGCGCCAGGCTCATCTTGGTCATTTCACCATCCTTGACCTTCAGCAGCAGGCCGTCACGCAGGATCCCGGCGTTATTGATCAGGCCATGAATCGCGCCGAAGTCTTCGGCCACCTGAGCAACCATGTGCGTCACTTGCTCTTCGTTGGCGACGTTGCACAGATAGCTGCGCGCCTCGACACCCCTGGCCTTGCAGGCTGCAACCGCGTCATCGAGTTTTTCCTGATTGAGGTCAACCAGCGCCAGCTTCGCGCCTTTGCCAGCGAAATACTCGGCCATCGAGCGGCCCAAGCCTTGGCAACCGCCGGTGATAATGATTACTTTGTCGTTGAGTTGCATTCGCATGCCCCGATAGCAGGTCTGAGTGGTGTTCTCCTTGAGAGCCTCTCGATCTGCACCGGCCTTGGCTGGCTGCATATGAGAATTGCCCCGATGGCGCAGCGGAAACTTATCCCATGCGCCTGTCCGTTTTTTCGACGGATTCTATTTAAGGAGTCATAAATTGAGCGTTGAAGCGGCCAAGCATGCCCGAGAATTGCTTCTCAAGGAATACCGTGGGGTCCTCTCGACCCACTCCAAATCAATGCCCGGTTTCCCGTTCGGTTCGGTAGTTCCGTATTGTCTGGATGAGCAGGGCCGGCCGCTGATCCTGATCAGCCGCATCGCCCAGCACACCCACAACCTGCAAAAAGATCCGAAGTGCTCGCTGCTGGTGGGTGAGCGCGAAGCCGATGACGTGCAGGCCGTTGGTCGGCTGACCTATCTGGCTGAAGCGCAAAAGCTCGAAGACCCGACGGCAATAGAAGCGGCCGCCGAGCGCTACTACCGCTACTTCCCCGATTCGCAAAACTACCACCAGGCCCACGATTTTGATTTCTGGGTGCTCAACCCAGTACGGCATCGCTACATCGGCGGGTTCGGTGCGATCCATTGGGTCGATCAACTGACCCTGGCCAACCCGTTCGCTGGCAAGGCCGAGATCAGCATGGTCGAACACATGAACAGCGATCACGCCAAAGCCATCGCGCATTACGTCGAACTCGCCGGTCTGCCGCAAAGCGTGCCGGCGCAACTGGCCGGGATCGACACTGAAGGCATGCACCTGCGCATCGGTCAGGCGCTGTACTGGCTGCCGTTTCAAGCCCCGTGTCATACGCCGATACAAGTGCGCGAAGCCTTGGTTTCACTGGCTCACGCCGAGCATTGGCCAAAAAATGCAGTGGCCGACGCTTGAATTCACGAAAGGGCGACGTCATCTAAGGCTTACTGCAAGGCATTTCTTGCGTTGAGGAATCTTTGATGCGCCCTTTTCTGTTGCTCTTTCTGCTGTTTCCAGTGTTGGAGCTGTTCGTATTCGTCAAAGTGGCAGGCTCCATCGGGTTTTTCCCGGCCCTGCTGCTGATAATCGTCGGCTCGATGTTCGGCGTGTTCGTGCTGCGCGTCGCCGGTCTGGCCACCGCACTGCGTGCGCGTGAAAGCCTGAATCGCGGTGAATTGCCTGCGCAAACCATGCTTGAAGGCTTGATGCTGGCATTGGCCGGCGGTCTGTTGATCCTGCCGGGCTTCATCAGCGATGTGGTCGGTCTGGTGATGCTGCTGCCGTTCACCCGTCGTCTGCTGGCCAATAAAATGCGCCAGCGCGCCGAAGATCAGGCGATGCGTCAGCGAGCCTTCGCCGATGACCTGCAGCCACGCGGCGGGCCCGCCCCACGCGAGCCGCTGGGACGTGAACCGAACGTGATCGAAGGCGAGTTCGAACACCGCGACACCAAGTAAGACTTTTATCGACACGGCACCCTCGGGTGCCGTGCGCTTTTGTGGGCGCCGTGATGAAAAATTTTCTGCACTCGCCCTTGTAATAAGCTTATGCGCCCTTATGTAACGGTCACCGCAAGGTTTCTGGCATGTGTGCCAGTCAGACTTCCGCGTCTCGCTTGTCGAGGCGCAACCGGCGAAGGCCGGATTTGTTAAACCCGCCGGGACTACACCGGCCGATGAAAACCACAATTAGGAGAGATCGACAATGAAGCTTCGTCCTCTGCATGACCGCGTCGTAATCCGTCGCAGCGAAGAAGAAAAGAAAACCGCTGGCGGTATCGTCCTGCCAGGTTCGGCTGCTGAAAAAGCCAACCACGGTGTGATCGTCGCTGCAGGTCCAGGCAAGACTCTGGAAAACGGTGAAGTGCGTGCGCTGGCCGTTAAAGTCGGTGACAAGGTTGTGTTCGGTCCGTACTCCGGCAGCAACACTGTGAAAGTTGATGGCGAAGACCTGCTGGTAATGGCTGAGAACGAGATTCTCGCTGTACTGGAAGGCTGATTTTCCCGTTCATTTTCCCGCTACTACAAAGTATTTAAGGAATATCGATCATGGCTGCTAAAGAAGTTCTGTTTGGCGATTCCGCCCGTAAAAAAATGCTCAAGGGCGTCAACGTCCTGGCTGACGCGGTAAAAGCGACCCTGGGCCCGAAAGGCCGTAACGTGATCATCGAGAAGAGCTTCGGCGCTCCGACCATCACCAAGGACGGCGTTTCCGTAGCCAAAGAAATCGAACTCGAAGACCGTTTCGAAAACATGGGCGCGCAGCTGGTCAAAGACGTTGCCTCCCGTGCCAACGATGACGCCGGCGACGGCACCACCACCGCTACCGTTCTGGCTCAGGCCATCGTCAACGAAGGCTACAAAGCCGTCGCTGCCGGCATGAACCCGATGGACCTCAAACGCGGCATCGACAAGGCGACCATCGCCGTTGTTGCTGAGCTGAAAAACCTGTCCAAGCCATGCGCTGACACCAAGGCAATTGCTCAGGTCGGTACTATCTCCGCCAACTCCGACAGCTCCATCGGCGAAATCATTGCCGAAGCCATGGAAAAAGTCGGCAAAGAAGGCGTGATCACCGTTGAAGAAGGCACTGGCCTGGAAAACGAACTGTCGGTTGTAGAAGGCATGCAGTTCGATCGTGGCTATCTGTCGCCGTACTTCGTCAACAAGCCTGAGACCATGGTTGCCGAACTGGAGAGCCCGCTGGTTCTGCTGGTCGACAAAAAGATCTCGAACATCCGCGAAATGCTGCCAGTGCTGGAAGCCGTTGCCAAAGCCGGCCGTCCACTGCTGATCGTTTCCGAAGACGTTGAAGGCGAAGCCCTGGCGACGCTGGTCGTGAACAACATGCGTGGCATCGTTAAAGTCGCAGCCGTCAAGGCTCCAGGCTTCGGCGACCGTCGCAAGGCCATGCTGCAGGACATCGCTGTTCTGACCGGCGGTACCGTTATCTCCGAAGAGATCGGCCTGAGCCTGGAAAGCGCCACCCTGGAAAACCTCGGTAGCGCCAAGCGCGTGACCATTTCCAAGGAAAACACCATCATCGTTGACGGTGCTGGCGTAGCAGGCGACATCGAAGCGCGTATCGCTCAGATCCGTGCTCAGGTTGCCGAAACTTCCTCGGACTACGACCGTGAAAAACTGCAAGAGCGTCTGGCCAAGCTGTCCGGCGGCGTAGCAGTTATCAAGGTTGGCGCTGGTTCCGAAGTTGAAATGAAAGAGAAGAAAGCCCGCGTTGAAGACGCCCTGCACGCAACCCGCGCAGCCGTTGAAGAAGGCGTGGTACCTGGCGGTGGCGTTGCACTGATCCGTGCTCTGGAAGCTCTGACTAATCTGACCGGCGACAACGCTGACCAGAACGTTGGTATCGCTGTCCTGCGTCGTGCTGTTGAAGCTCCGCTGCGCCAGATCGCTGCCAACTCCGGCGACGAGCCAAGCGTTGTGGTCAACGAAGTCAAGAACGGCAAAGGTAACTACGGTTACAACGCTGCAACTGGCGTGTACGGCGACATGATCGAAATGGGCATCCTGGACCCTACCAAGGTGACTCGTTCGGCATTGCAGGCAGCAGCTTCCATCGGTGGCCTGATCCTGACCACCGAAGCTGCAATCGCTGACAAGAAAGTAGATGCTCCAGCTGGCGGCGGCATGCCAGACATGGGCGGCATGGGTGGTATGGGCGGCATGATGTAAGCCAGCCTTACCCCTGTAACGCAAAACCCCGCTGGCGAAAGTCAGCGGGGTTTTTTATTGCCTTCAATTCGGTATTGGCGCAACACCGAGGCGCGGCCATCGCTGGCAAGCCAGCTCCCACAGGGATTGGTGTTTCCCTTGAACACTGTGGGAGCTGGCTTGCCAGCGATAGCGTCAGATCAGGCGCTGGCAGTTTGCGCTTTGACGGCAGCCTCGGTGTTCACCGCCGGGCGATACAACACCCAGTAATAAGCCCCCAGACAAATCAACCAACAGAAAATCGCGGTCCACACGTTGTGCGAAAAAAAGTGCGCGCCCTGCATCATCCGGCTGATCGAAAACACCGAACCCAGCGCAAAGGCAAAGATGAATGCCTGCCGCGCCAGACGTGGGCGTCGATCACGCAGCACGAAGAACAATGCAAACAAGGTGAAACCGGTCGCCGCATGACCGCCGGGCCAGCAACGGCCGGGCTTGTCGGTGGCCGGACGATGGCTCAGCAATTTGCTGTAGGTTTCATGCCCACCGAACTGCTCCAGACTCCACGGGCACTGCACTGCCGTCGCCGCTTTGACTGGCGTGACGAACGAAGTCGCCAACCCCAGCGACAACACCAGACAGCCCAGTTCGCGCTTGAACGGTTTGAGCCGTTCGACGAAAAACGCAGCGATGAAGCCGATGATGGCAAACACCGAAAACGCGATCACCACTTCCTTGGCGCGGTCGTGCAGGATGTCTTCGAGAAAGTAACTGTGCCGACCGATGAAATCCCCCGCGACCGGGTCGTAAAACAGGCGCGCCAGATCCATGTCCAGATCGGTCAGTTCCAGCAACACCAGAATCACCGCCGCAACAGCGGGAATTCCCAGGCACAGCCAAAAATTCAAAGGTCTTGAAGCAGGGCGGGCAGCGATCGGTACCATGGCAGTTCCTGGGTCGATTTAAGTATTCGGTGGAGTTGTTCAGGGATGCGCAACCGCGCGAGTCTGCGCTGGATTCTGTCGGCAACTTGTCAGCCGGCCGTGAAAAAATCGTCAATCCCGGCAATGGCCGTTTTAAAGTCGAATCCGTCCATCCACGCCTAGCCCTGAGCCACACTTGGCCGTAAGCTGCGCGGGCCATGACGGCCGTTACTGTGTACGTAGGAGGTGCCCATGCGAATTCTAGTGGTCGAAGACAACCGCGATATCCTGGCCAATCTGGCCGACTATCTGGGTATGAAGGGCTATACCGTGGATTGCGCCCAGGACGGTCTGTCGGGCCTGCATCTGGCTGCCACCGAGCATTACGACCTGATCGTGCTCGACATCATGCTGCCCGGCATCGATGGCTACACCCTGTGCAAACGCCTGCGCGAAGACGCCCGCCGCGACACGCCGGTGATCATGTTGACCGCCCGCGACCAACTCGACGATCGCTTGCAGGGGTTCAAGTCCGGGGCCGACGACTACCTGATCAAACCGTTCGCCCTGTCGGAACTGGCGGCTCGGGTCGAGGCTGTGATGCGCCGCGCTCAGGGTGGCGGTCGCCGTGCCCTGCAAGTCGGTGACTTGAGCTACGACCTCGACACCCTCGAAGTGACCCGCGAAGGCAAACTGCTCAAGCTCAACCCGGTCGGCCTCAAGCTGCTGGCGGTGTTGATGCAGAAGAGCCCGCATGTGCTGCGCCGGGAAATTCTCGAAGAAGCGCTGTGGGGCGATGATTGCCCGGACAGCGACAGCCTGCGCAGCCACGTCCACCAATTGCGTCAGGTGATCGACAAACCGTTCGCCAAACCGTTGCTGCACACCGTGCACGGCGTGGGTTACCGCTTGGCCGAGGGCCGTGATGGAGTTTAAGCAGAGCCTTTCCCAACGGATCATCATCGCTTTTGCGCTGATGAGTGCGCTGGTGGCGGGCGCTTTCGCCATGGGCATCGTCGCAACCGTGCACCTGGTGGAAGAGAAACTGATTTCGGCAGGCCTGGGCGGCGACTTGCAGCGCCTGCTGTTGATGGACAACGTCTCGGACTGGAGCCATCGTCCGGAGCCGGATCAGTTGTTCTATTTCAGTGGCGGCCCGGGCGACTTCGAGTTGCCGAAAGATCTGCGCCACCTCGACTCGGGATTCCACGAAGTCTTTCGCGAAAATCTCTCGTATCACGCCATGGTCGAAGTGGTCGACGGCCGGCGTTACGTACTGCTGCAGGATCAAAGCGATTTCGAAGAACGCGAGCGCGTGCTGTTTGCCGTGGTGCTGGTGGGCTTCGTGCTCAGTCTGGCACTGGCGGTATTCCTCGGCTGGGTGCTCGCACGCAAAGTGATGGCGCCGGTGGTGCGGCTGGCGCGTCAGGTGCGCCATCGCGACCAACTGCTCGGACTGGCGCCGCCGCTGGCGCCGGATTATGCCGCTGACGAAGTCGGCGAACTGGCGGTGGCGTTCGATGCGACGCTGGGTCGTTTGCGTCAGGCGTTGACCCGCGAACGGCTGTTCACCAGTGATGTGAGCCATGAGTTGCGCACACCCTTGATGGTGCTGGCCAGCTCCTGCGAACTGCTGCTGGAAAACCCCGGCATCGATCAGCGCGGTCGCGCGCAGGTTGAGCGCATTGGCCGCGCCAGCGAAGAGATGCGCGAACTGGTGCAGACCTTCCTCATGCTGGCTCGCGCGCAACGTGAAGACGCCGGCGCAGCACCTCAGCAAAATCTCACGCATGTGGCTGACAGCTTGCTGTGCCTGTGGCGTGAGCCGATCGAAGCCAAGGGCCTGACCTTGATCTTCGAACCCGGCAATCCGGCAGATACCCGTTACAACGCCACCTTGCTCAACGCGGTGATGGGCAACCTGCTGCGCAATGCCCTGCACTACACCGAGCATGGCTTCATTCGCCTGACGCTCAGTGCCCATGGTTTTGTGGTTGAAGATTCTGGCGTGGGCATTCCGGAAGAGAAACGCGAAGCCATGTTCGAACCCTTCGTGCGCGGAACCGAGAAGCGCGGCGACGGTCTTGGATTGGGTCTGTCACTGGTGCAGCGGATTTGCGAGAACGAAGGATGGAGCGTCAGTCTCGGCACGATGGAACCCAATGGCTGCCGTTTCGAGGTGGATCTCGGCCAGCATTGAGAAGCACTGCCTATCACACGACAGTGCTACCAACCTGAACCAATCCTGTATAACCTTGAAATAGTTTGCCGGTTTACCTGACATTTTTTTCACAAAGGGATGACCTGACGCTGACAAGCCCATCCCTAAGGTGAGGCCATCAGCATTTCAGGAGCCCTGATGATGGCCGGCCCGATCAAACTCGATTTTTCCGAAAAGTACGACGACAACCATGCGCAGAAATATTTGCGCAAGCATCAGGACGGTCTCGGCCGTCGTTTGTCCAACTGGCGCGATCAGCAAGTGGCCCGCAAGGCGCTGACACTGGCTGGCGAGCCGGGACTGGTGCTCGATCTGCCGTGTGGCGCGGGACGCTTCTGGCCGATGCTGGCGGAAAAGCAGAATCGCGTGATCATCGGAGCGGACAACTCCGAGTCGATGATCAAGATCGCGATGCAGTCGCAACCGGCCGATGTGGTGAAAAGGGTACAACCCTTGCACACGTCGGCATTCGACATTGCTTTGCCGGATAACGCGGTCGACAGCATTTTCTGCATGCGACTGCTGCATCACATCGGCGAGGCCGAGCACCGCCGGGCGATTTTGCGCGAGTTCGCCCGTGTGACCCGTGACAGCGTGATCATTTCGCTGTGGGTGGATGGCAATTTCAAGGCCTGGAAACGCAAACGCTCCGAGCAAAAACGCGGGCAAGTGGGTTACCAGAATAGATTTGTGTTACCGGCTGCAACGGTTGAAAAGGAATTTGAAGAAGCGGGATTCCGTATCCAGGAACAACTGGACTTCATTCCGCTCTATGCCATGTGGCGGGTTTACGTATTACGCAAGAGGTAGTAAATGGCAGTGCAATTTGCAGCAGACAATTCAGTCGCTCCCCAGGAAGGCTTTGACTACTACTGGAACCAGCGCGGTGAGTGGGTTGAAGAACCCAATGTGCGGCGCGGCGGTGAAAGCGGAGTACAGCGGGTGGTGGGGCGTGACGGGCAACTGCTGTATGCCAAGCGTCAGACCGGACATATCTATCGCAGTTGGCTGCACCCGTTCGGGCGCCCGACCGTATTGCGTGAACTGGATGCGCTGACCGGCGTTTCGCGACTGGGTGTGCGCGTGCCGGAGATCGTTTTCTGTGGCGCGCAGCCTGATCCGCAACACACCTGGCGTGCGCTGCTGGTGACCAAGTCGCTGGACGGTTTTCAAGAACTCGAATTGTGGAAGGCCGCCGGCGGTCGCGAACAGTATGGCGAAGCCGTCTATGAGCGCGTGCTCAAAGACCTGGCGGACAATCTGGCGCGCATGCACAAGGGCCGCTGGCAGCACAGCTGCATCTACGTCAAACATGTGTTTGTGCGGGTGACCGGCGAAGGTGAATCGGCCAAAACTGAAATCGCACTGATCGATTTCGAGAAATGCCGTCAGCGCCTGACCGCCTATCGCGCGGCCTCCCATGACATGAAGCAATTGCGTCGCCACTCGTCGTTCAGCGATGCCGAATGGCAAAAACTCGTCTACTTTTATGAGACGGCGTTTGGCAGCGCTATCAAAGGTTTATAGCGATGAAACTAGAAATTGCTCGAGGTGTGTTTCTGGTAGGAGCCTTGGCAGTTGCATCATTGGCGGTGGCGGCCTGGGAACAGCCACGCATGCAGGTAATCGACGCATCCCCCAGCGATGCCCATTGCCCGATGCCACGGGTGGCGAAAGCTTCCGTGGCGGCACAGCCGGATCATGATTTATTGCTGTTCATGTTCGGACTCACTCAAGGGATGAGGCCACAAAGTTGAAGCGATTGAAGCCAAAATGAAAGGCCTCGCAAATGCGAGGCCTTTTTTTGATTTCAGGTTTTGTCGGGTTTGGCCAGCAAGGTGTAAACGCACGGCAAGACAAACAGCGTAAACAACGTGCCGATCGACATCCCGGTGGCAATCACCATGCCGATATCAAAACGGCTGACCGCCCCCGCACCGCTGGCCAGAATCAGCGGCACCATACCGAAGACCATGGCTGCGGTGGTCATCAGCACTGGCCGCAAACGAATCGCTGCCGCTTCCTCCACCGCCTCACGCGGCGTCAGGCCCTTGTCCTTGCGCAACTGGTTGGCGAACTCGACGATCAGGATCCCGTGCTTGCTGATCAGCCCGATCAACGTCACCAGGCCGACCTGGGTGTAGATGTTCATGCTCGACCAGCCGAGGAACAGCGGAATCAGCGCCCCGCAGATCGACAGCGGCACCGTCACCAGAATCACCAGCGGGTCGCGGAAACTCTCGAACTGCGCCGCCAGCACCAGGAAAATGATCGCCAGCGCCAGCGCGAACGTGACCCACAGCGCGCTGCCTTCCTGCACGAACTGACGCGAGGCACCGCCGTAGTCGAAGGCGAACCCGGCCGGGGCTTCTTCGCGGGCGATCTGCTGCACGGCTTCGATGGCTTCACCCATGCTCACCAGCGGGAACCCGGACAGCTTCGCGGCGTTGAGTTGCTGGAACTGGTTGAGCTGCCTTGGGCGCGCGCGGTCGGTCACGCTGATCAGGGTCGACAGCGGTAACAGTTCGCCCTGGGTGTTTTTAACGTAGTAGTTGTTCAGCCAGTCCGGATTGTCGCGGAAGGCACGCTCGACCTGAGCGATGACTTTGTAGCTGCGACCTTCGATGGTGAAGCGGTTGATCTCGCCCTCGCCGAGCAGGGTCGCAAGCGTCCCGCCCAGATCCTGCATCGACACGCCCATCTGCGCCGCTTTGGCGCGGTCGATATCCACCACTACTTCCGGTTTGTCGAACGCCAGATCGAGGTCGACGAAGGCGAACTTGCCCGACTCCATGGCGCGTTTCTTGATCCGGTCAGCGACTTGCAGCAACAATTCATAGTCGTTGGCGGTGTTGATCACGAACTCGAACGGCAAGCCCTCACCGGTTCCGGGCAGCGAAGGCAGATTGAAGCCGAAAATCTGCAAGCCCGGAATGCTGCCCAGTTTGTCCTGCACCTCGGGGAGGATTTGCATCTGCGTGCGGTCGCGTTCATTCCATGGTTTGAGCAGGAAACCGCCAATACCCGATTGCACGCCGTTGTAGCCATTGATCTGGAACGAGGAGTAGTACTCCGGGAATTCCTTGAAGATCTTGATGAACTCGTCAGTGTAAGTGTTCAGATAGTCGAGGTTGGTTGGCTGTGGCGCGCTGGCCATCATGAAAATGATGCCCTGATCTTCGTCCGGCGCCAGTTCCGATTTGGTGAACTTGAGCAGCACCGGAATCAGGCACAACACGATGACTGCGAACACCAGCACCACCGGCCGCGTATTCAGCGTGCCATGCAGCATGCTCTGATAGCGGCGCTTGAGGCTGTCGAAGATACGGTCGAGGCGATGGGCCAGGCCGCTGGGGTTTTCCTCGTGGCGCAGCAGGAAGGCGCACATCATCGGCGACAGGGTCAGCGCGACGATCCCGGAAATCACCACGGCCCCGGCCAGCGTCAGCGCGAACTCCTTGAACAGCGCTCCGGTCAGCCCGGTGAGGAAACCGATCGGCGCATACACCGCCGCCAACGTGATGGTCATCGACACCACCGGCATGGCGATTTCCCGCGCGCCTTCCAGCGCAGCGTCTATCGGCGTCTTGCCCTCCTCGATATGCCGGTGGATGTTTTCCACCACCACAATCGCGTCGTCGACCACCAGCCCGATGGCCAGCACCATCGCCAGCAGCGTCAGCAAATTGATCGAGTAGCCCATCATCTGCATGAAGAACATCACGCCGATCATCGACAGCGGAATGGTCACCACCGGGATCACCACCGAGCGCAACGCACCGAGGAACAGGAACACCACGACGATCACGATCAGAACTGCTTCGAACAGGGTTTTCACCACTTCGTCGATGGAGGCCTGAATGAACAATGTGGCGTCGTAGGCGATTTCGCTTTTCAGGTTGGGCGGCAGCTGGGATTCCAGCTCCGGCATGATCTTGCGCACTTCCTTGATCACGTCCAGCGGGTTGGCCCCCGGCGTGGCCTTGATCCCGATGTACACCGAAGGCGTGCCGCCGAACGAGCTGACCGAGTCGTAGTTCTCGGCGCCCATTTCGACCCGCGCGACATCGCTGAGCAGCACGCGGCTGTCACCGCTGATCTTCAATGGAATCTTGCCGAACGCCTCGGCGGACTTCAGTTCGGTGTTGGCATTGATGCTGGTGACCACGTACTCGCCTTTAACCTCGCCGGCAGCAGAGAGAAAGTTGTACTGGCGCACTGCGTTGGTCACATCGCTGGCGCTGAGACCGAAACCGGCGAGTTTTACCGGATCGAGCCACAGGCGCATGGCGAACACCTGATTGCCGAGAATCTCCGCTTCGGCCATGCCCGGCAGCGTCGCGAGTTTCGGCTGGATCACTCGCGACAGGTAGTCGGTAATCTGCGGGTTACTTAATTCCTTGCTGAAGAAGCTGATGTACATCAGCGCCGAGGCGTCGGCGGCCTCCTTGCTCAGCACCGGATCTTCGGCATCCTGCGGCAGTTTGTTTTTCACCTCGTTGGCCTTGGCCAGCAGTTCGGTGAACAGTCGGTCGCTGTTGGAGCCGATGCGCGCGTAAATCGAGATCACCGAGAAGTTCTGGCGACTGACCGAGGTCATGTAGTCGATGCCCTCGGCACTCGCCAGGCTTTGCTGCATCGGCTGAGTGATGTAGCCCTGAATGGTTTCGGCATTGGCGCCGGGATAAGCCGTGGTCACCGTGATCAGGGCATTTTCCATTTGTGGGTATTGGCGCAGCGGCAATTTGCTCCAGGCCTGGAAACCCAAGAGCACAATCAGCAGGCTGACCACGGTGGCGAGCACCGGGCGGCGGATGAACGGATCAGTAAAAGCCATGAGGATTCCTTGATCAGTCGGCGCGGCGCGGACTGTTCTGCTCGCCGAGGGTCTTGTCGTCGCTGATGGCAATGTGCGCGCCGTTGTCCAGTTTGATCTGGCCAGCCGTCACCACTTGTTCGCCGCTCTGTACGCCCTTGTTGATCATCACCAGGCCATCGCGGCGTTCACCGGTTTCGATGAAACGCCGCTCGGCGATCAGCACCGGTTGGCCCTTGTCGTCTTTTTCGAGGCTGCCGTCCTCGGCTTTCTTCTGCGCGACCACGTACAGCGAGTTGCCGTAGAGGGTGTAGGTGATCGCGCTTTCCGGCACCACGATGTGCTGTTGCGGATTCGGTAGCAGCACTTCGAGGCTGGCGAACATCCCCGGCAGTAGCTTGCCGTTGGGGTTGGCCAGTGTGGCGCGCACCAGGATGTTGCGCGTGGTGCTCTCGACAATAGGGTTGATCGCGCTGATCGCACCCTGAAAATTCTGGCCGGGGTAGGCGGCGACGGAAATCTGCACGGGTTGGCCGACAGCCAGTTTCGGCACCGATTGTTCGGGTACATAGAAGTCGGCGTAGAGACTGCTCAGATCCTGCAACGTGGCGATTTTTGTGCCGCTGGCGAGGTAGTCGCCGATGTCGACGAGGCGGATGCCGATAGTGCCGCTGAAGGGCGCGACGATACGTTTTTTCGCCAGCGCCGCGTTGAGCTGATTGACCGTGGCTTTGTTTTTTTGCAGTTGCGCCGCGAGTCGGTCGAATTCGCCCTTGGAGATGGCACTGCTGCCGACCAGCTGGCTGCCGCGACCGTAATCCAGCTGTGCGAGGCCGAGGTCAGCCTTGGCGGTTTCCAGGAAGGCTGCTTCGACGGCGCTGTCCAATTGCAGCAAGGGTTGGCCGGCCTTGACCTTCTGTCCGGATTCGAACTTCAGCTCGGTCACCGTGCCGGCGTTCTCCAGGCTCAGATCGACGCCCTGCAATGCCTTGAGCGTGCCGACCGTAGGCAAACGCATCTGCCACGGGCGCTCGGTGGCAGTGGCCACGGCGACGCTGATCGGCGGTTTCGGTTTGGAAAAGCCCTGCACCATCGTATAGATCGAGAAGGCTTTATACCCGGCCAGCACCAGGACAATCAGCAGCACAACACCCAACATGATCAGCATGCGGCGACGCAGCATATTTCCAGTTCCTTGGAGAAAATCAGGCGAGACAGGCGCGAACATTACTCCGAGTACAGTGCGGATTCCAACTGGCAGTTTTTACAGGACGTAAGAAGAGGGGCGGGCATATAAACCTGTGGGGAGGGGATAAATCCCCTCCCCACAAGAGTTGTGTCAAGCCATGAGGTGAAGATGGTTGTCCCAGAGCCCCGCCGGCAGTTCCAGCGGTTTGGCCAGCAGTTCATCCTGGCGGCAATCGTAGTAACGGCAACGGCCCTGACCCGAGGTCACGACAAAACCATCCTGCACCGCACCGACGCCTGCGCAGTCCGGCAACGGTGCATCAAGACGCACTTCGCCGCTGTCCAGATCCCAGATGAAGAAGCGATTACCGCGCGGCGCGGTCAACGCCACCAGACGCAATTCGCTGTGTACGGCAACGCTGGCGGTGTAATGCCCCATCGACTGCAACTGATGCTCCGGCACCGGGAACGCCACGAATGGCTGACCTGGACGCTTGATCGCCAACAACTCGGAACGCTCATGCGAAGGCCCCATGAACTGCTGACCGGCCACGATGGTGCCGTCACTGGCGATCCCCAAGTGGCGCACGCTGTTCATCTGTTGGGCGAGAGTTTCCTTGCTCAGCAGAGTACCGTCGCGCTGCATCAGCACCAGGCTCGGTTCCATGGCGTTGAGATTCATATCCTCGCGGCTTTCGGCCTCGGTGCGAATCCCGCCGTTGGCCACCACCAGCGTCTCGCCGTCGGGCATCCACGACACCTGATGCGGGCCGAGGCCGTGGGTGGAAATCTCGCCGCTGTGCACCAGTCGCTCGCCTTCGAATTTGTACACCCCGAGCAAACCACGCCCGGCATCGGAGGTGTCGTTTTCGGTGGCGTACAAATAATCGCCGCTGTGGTGAATCACCGCGTGACCGTAGAAGTGCCGGTTCGGCTGCGAGGTCACGGTTTGCAGCAACGTGCCGTCGCGCAGATCGATCAGATAGCTCTCCGTGCCGGGGCGCCGGGCCACGAACAACGCGATCGGCAGCGTCGGGTGGTTGATGATGTCGTGGCAGCGCTGGCCGACCTGGGTGGCGAACACCCGCGTGCCGTCCAGCCGATAGCCGACGGCGTAGTGCTTGCCGTCGGTGTCATCGCGAGCCGAGAGCAACAGCGGGCTCTGATCCTTGCGTTTGAACAGCGTCCAGCCGCCCAGCGTCACTGCTCCCAGCAGCAAACTACCTAAAGTCAGAGCCTGGCGTCGCAGCATGGCACTTGCCCTCATCAGTCACCGTCGTTGGCGTTGAAGCCCAGTTGGATGCCCAGCGCCTTGGCCAGTTCGCCTTCGTGCAGGCGGTGGACGACGTTCAGGCTGTCGTAGATGTCGTTGAGTTGCTGGCGACCGGCGTCGTCTTCGAGCATTTCGCCGAGCGAACGCTGGGTGCTGTCGAACAGCTTCAGCGAGGCCGCGTAAGCCGCATCGATCTTGTCCGCCAACGGTTTTTGCTCAGCCGGCAGCAAGCCGCGCAGGCCTTTGTTGTCGACGCCTTCCCAAACGGTTTTGGCCGCTGCGAGGCTGGCTTCCAGTGCGGTCAGCGACGATTGGCTGCGCCATGCATCAGCCTGGAACGGCTGCGGCACGCCTTTGCTCTGGCGGCCCATTGGCGTACCGAGTTTTTTCTTCAGGGTGTCGAGCGCGGTGACCTGCACCCGCAGCAGATCGGCGATCGCTTCGTGGGAGTCGGCGTAGCGCTGATTGGGGAACTTGCTCATCTGCGCGAGCATGCCGTCGGTGTTGTTCCAACTGCTGAGGATCTCTTCAGCGAGCTGTTTCTGGCGTTCGCCGATGGCCACCAGCAGCGGGCAGTATTTGGCTTTCTGCGTGTCATTGGCCACGTCTGGCTTGGCGTCGAACAGGATGTATTCGTACGCCGACAGGCCTTGCACCACAACGCTGGACTTGGCCAGCGCGGCGGCGTCGATCTGCGGCTGGGCGATCACCAGTTGCTCGACCTGACGGCCGACGAGGTTTTTCTTGTCCGGCCAGAACTGCACCTGCCACGAACGGTTGCCCTCGGCCAGCGGACCGATCAGCAGCGGTTGCAACTCGGCCCAGGCTTTCTGCGCGTGCAGGAAGTCGGCGCGGGCGGTTTCCAGGGTTTCTTTGCCCTGGCAGTAGGCGAGAGCGCTGACCGCCAGTTGCTTGTCGGCTTCAACCCAACGGGTGTAGGTCGGCAGGATCACCGACTTGGCGATCGCCGCCGAAGTGACCGCTTGCGGGTCCTGCGGCGAGCAGGCACCCAGCGCGAGGGCGGCGAGGCTGGTGAACAACAGCTTGGGACGGAACATGTCGGGCTCCCGAATCTTGATCTGTGTTTAAAGGGAATTCAAAAACGCCAGCAGCGCGGCACGCTGCTCGGCATTGAAAGACAAAACCTGTTGCTGCGCCGCGCTCGCTTCGCCGCCATGCCAGAGCACGGCTTCGAGCAGATTGCGGGCGCGGCCGTCATGCAAAAACTGGGTGTGACCACTGACCGTCTGCGTCAGGCCGATGCCCCACAGCGGCGGCGTGCGCCACTCGCGGCCGGAGGCCTGGAATTCAGTGCGGTTGTCGGCCAGGCCTTCGCCCATGTCGTGCAGCAGCAGATCGCTGTACGGGCGAATCACCTGATTGGCCAACTCGGGTTCGGCGGCGTTGGCATCCGTGGTGTATTTCGGCGTGTGACAGGACTGGCAACCGGCCTGGAAAAACAGATTCTTGCCGGCCAGCACCTGCGGCTCGTTAACGCCACGGCGTGCCGGCACCGCGAGGTTGCGGCTGTAGAACAGCACCAGACGCAGGATGTTGTCGCTGACTTCCGGTTCGCCATTCGGGCCGTTGCCGTTCGGCGACTGTTTGCAGGCAGTTTGCGCGTCGGTGCAGTCATCGATGGGTCTGAGGCTGGTGGTCAGGCCCATGTCACCCGAGAACGCGTGCACGTTCTGTTGATTGAGATTCGGCTGTCCGGCCTTCCAGCCAAAACGGCCGACTACGGTTTTCTGCTGCGCGTCATCCCAGACCTGATTCGGCCGGCCTTTTATGCCGTTGTGCTGTTTGGCCTGCTCGGCGGCATTGGCGAGGATCGCTGCTTCCGGGATCGCTTCAAGCAAGCCGAGGCCGATCATCGGCGGGGCGATACGCGCCGAGAAACGTGTGTCCGGGTGCATCGGGCCATAGCCGAGCTGGGTGATCTGCAAGGTCGGTTTACGCAGCTCGACTTCGGTGCCGTCCTTGAAGCGGATCGGCACCGGGGTGTAATCGACCCGTACTTTGCCTTCCGGCGCGACGCCGGGTACTGACATGTCCTGAAACTGCCCGCCGTAAACCGGCTCCGGCACCACGCCCAATTGCTCGATGACCTTGGCGTACTGCGGCGCATCTGGAATCGACAGACGCACCAGCATCGACACGGCGTTGGCCGCGCCCGGCGCTGGTGGATGGCCGCGACCGTCCTTGATGTGGCAGTTCTGGCAGGCGTTGGTGTTGAACAGCGGGCCAAGACCATCGCGTGCGGTGGTGGTCGACGGCGCGATCACCCACGGGCTGCGAAAGAAGCTGTTGCCGACGCTGAAATCCACCCGCCGCGACGGCGGCAGGTTGGCCGAAGGCAGGGAAAACGCGTTCTGATCGCTCTTGCGCACGGTCGCGCCGCCGCCAGACCGGGCTTCACCGGGTTCGGCCTTGGTGAAACGCGGGGCGTCATCGCAGGCACTCAGGCCCAGGGCCAGCAACAGTGCGGACAAGCGAAGAACCGGCGAGGGCATCAGACATCCTGCAAACGGGGCGAAATTTGAGGCGCAAAGTCTAACAGGGCGGGGGAGATTGAATAAGAGGAATTATCGTTTGCTTGATGTGGGGCAGGGTTTGGCTTGGGATCGAGGTGCTGCCATCGCTGGCAAGCCAGCTCCCACAGGGTCTTGCGTGATGCTGAAATGGTAGGCACAACATAAACCACTGTGGGCGCTGGCTTGCCAGCGATGAGGCCATCAGCATCACCGCAAATGGCAGGCATGAAAAAGGCGATCCGAAGATCGCCTTTTTCAGTCAGACACGCTGTGATCAGAACTCGTGATCAGCGCTGTCCGGGTTCAGGTCGCTGATGCCCAGTTTGCCGGCAGCGGCTTCAATCGAACCGGTCTGCTTGACCAAGGATGCGATCGCATCACGCACGATCTGGTTGCCGGCGGTGTTGCCGGCAGCGATCAACTGGTCGTAGTGCTCACCCTTGTTGGCGTGATCGACCATGACTTGGATCTTCGCTTCGGTGGCAGCCAGATCGGCCTTGAGTGCGGTGTCGGCAGCCGGGTCAGCCTTGGCCACCAGTGACGACAGGCTGGCGCCGGTCATTTTAGTGCCGTCAACGCGGGTGTATTCGCCCAGGTACACGTTACGAATGCCTTTGGCATCGTAGAAGTGCGAGTTGTGCGTGTTGTCGCTGAAGCAGTCTTGCTCGTCTTCAGGCGAGTTGGCTTCGAGGGAAACCTTCATGCGCTCGCCGGCCAGTTCACCCAGCGACAGGCTGCCCATGCCGAAGAGCATTTTGCGCAGACCGGTTTCGCCCGGCTCGGCTTCCAGCGTGGCGCGGTAGTTGTCAGCCACGTTCGGCTTCCAGTTGCCGACCATTTCTTCCAGATCGCTGACCAGCAGTTCGGTCACGGCTTTCAGGTAGGCACGACGACGGTCGTTGTGACCGCCAGTGGCGCCGGCGCCTTCCAGGTAGTCCGAAGCAGGACGGTTGCCAGCGCCAGGGCCGGTGCCGTTCAGGTCTTGGCCCCAAAGCAGGAATTCGATGGCGTGGTAGCCGGTGGCGACGTTGGCTTCGGAACCGCCCAGCTCATTGAGGCTGGCGAGTTTCTCGGCGGTGATGTCTTTCACGTCAACCTTGTCTTCGCCGACCTGAACTTCGGTGTTGGCGATGATGTTGGCAGTGGCGCCCGGGTTACCCAGTGCGTGCTCGTAGGATTTGTCGACGTAGTCGATCAGACCTTCGTCCAGCGGCCAGGCGTTAACCTGACCTTCCCAATCGTCGATGATGGTGTTGCCAAAGCGGAACACTTCGCTCTGCAGGTAAGGAACGCGCGCGGCCACCCAGGCAGCCTTGGCGGCTTTCAGGGTGTCGGCATTCGGCTTGGCAAGGAACGCGTCGATAGCGGTTTGCAGGGTTTTCGCGGTGGATTCGGCATCGCTGTAAACGGCGAACACCATGTCGGCGTAATGCGCGACCACAGCCTTGGCAGCGGCCTCGTCGACTTTACCGGCAACAGCGGCTGGAGCAGGAGCAGCCGGTGCAGTGGTAGTGGCAGCCGGAGTAGGCGCTGGGGCAGCGGCTTTGTCTTTGCCTTCGCCGCAACCGGCGAGGGAAATAGCGATGGCCAGCAGACTGGCGGTGGCCAGAGGCATACGAATCATGGCGAACATCCTGCTTCGGTGATTGATGGACAGGCGCCGAGGGCGCGCAAAACTGCGACATAATGCAAATCTTTCGCATTATGTGTAAAGGGTTGTGGCTGGAAATATTTCTTATTTACGCGGAGGGTGTTGCAGATCAAAAGATCGCAGCCTCGTTGCACTCTGTAGGAACTGTCGAGCGCAACGAGGCAGCGAGCTTTTAAGGTTTAGAGGATTGCCGCGTTCGTGCGCTGCGCCTGCTTGAGATAAGCCGCCAACTCGCGCGCCGGCAGTGGCTTGCTGTAGTGGTAGCCCTGACCTTCGTGGCAGCCTTCGGAGATGATGTAGCTTTCCTGCTCGGCGGTCTCCACGCCCTCGGCAATCACCTGCATGCCGAGGCTCTTGCCCAGCTGGATGATGGCGCGAACGATGGTCGCGTCATCGTCGTCATCCAACAGATCCTGAACGAAGCTCTTATCGATTTTGATCTTGTCCAGCGGCAGGCTTTTCAGATAGCTCAGCGATGAATAACCGGTGCCGAAGTCGTCGATGGCGATCAACGCGCCGGAGCGACGCAGGCTCAGCAGATGCTGGGCGGCGGTGCTGATGTCTTCCATCAGACCGGTTTCGGTGACTTCCAGCTCCAGACTGCGCGGCGGCAAGCGGTACATCTGCAACAGGTTGTTGACCACGCGCGGCAGCTCGGCGTGGTGCAACTGCACGGTGGACAGGTTGACCGCCATGCGCAGGTCGACGAAACCTTGGTCATGCCATTCGCGCAATTGCTTGCAGGCCTGATCAAGCACCCACTCGCCGATGGCGATGATCGTGCCGTTCTGCTCCGCCAGCGGAATGAACAGATCCGGTGGCACCAGACCGTGTTCCGGATGCTGCCAGCGAATCAGCGCTTCGACCCCGACCACACGGTGATCGCGATAGCTGATTTGCGGTTGGTAAACGAGGAAGAACTGATCGCGCAGCAATGCGTCGCGCAGATCCTTTTCCAGCTCGCGACGGCGGCGCATCTCGCTGTCAACGCTGGCGATGTAGAACTGATAGCGATTGCGCGAACGGCTCTTGGCCAGCGTCATGGTCTGCTCGGCCTTCTGCAACAGCTTCTCGGTGCTGTCGCCGTCCTCCGGGAACAGGGTGATGCCGATGGTCGCGCGCAGGCGGATTTCCTGATCGCCGAGGGCAAATGGCGCTTCGAGGTCATCGAGAATGCTTTGCGCCAGTTCCGCCGCTTCGTAAGGTTGTTCGATATCCGCCTGCACCAGTGCGAACTGGTCGCCACCGAGGCGGGCGAGGGCGCCGAGACGACCGCTGTGGGCGCGCAGCCGATCGGCCAGCGCCAGCAGCAATTGGTCGCCGGTCTGGTAGCTGAACTGCTCGTTGATGCCTTTGAAATCGTCGAGACCCACGCACAGCACCGCCACGCGGCGCTGCAGTTTGCCGGCGTCGACCAGAATCTTGTCCAGCTGTTGCTGCAATTGCTGGCGGTTTGGCAGACCGGTGAGGAAGTCGTACTGTGCCATGCGCAGCAGGCTGTTCTCCGCTTCGTGGCGCAGATGGGTGTTGCGTTCGATGGATTCGAGCAATTGATTGGCGGTGTTGATCCAGATGCCCAGCTCGTTTTTCTCGTGACCCTTGAGCTGTGGAATCTTGTGCTCGCTGGGGCGGTCGGGATTGATTTCGGTCAGGTGCTCGATGATCCGCGACAGCGGCTTGGTCAGCAGCCAGTGATACACCAGATACAACACCAGACCCATGGCCAGCGCGCGCAATACGCCGGAAATGAAGATGATCACCGAGCTGACAATAAAGCCTTCGCCGTAAGTGGCGGTGTCGAGGGTGATGCTCAAGTCGCCGTAATATTCGCTGTACGGACCGCGACCGACCAGTTGCGTGGTGAACTTGCGCTCCTGACCGAGGATCAGGTCGGTCAGCCAGCGACTGTTGGAATGCTGTAACTCCCGTGATTTCTGCGCGAGCATCGCTTCGTTGGGATGGCCGATGGAGGCCTGGCGCACGGCGTCGTCCTGGAACAGGCCTTCAATCACCTGCATACCCATTTCGCGGTCGAGGCTGTAAACCGCCTGAGTCGACGGATCGCGGAACATGTCGAGAATGCGTTCGGCGTCACCGGCGACGGCCTGACGGGTTTTATAGGCATCGAAAACGATCTGCGCGCAGCTCAAGACCACGCCGACGATCAATGCCGACAGGAGCACGACCCGGAGCAACTTCACCGACAAGCTGTTCTTGAGTTCCAGCTTCAAAGGGTTATTCCTTGTTCCGTGCGGGTAGCGTCAAGTTGCCATGAGTATTGGCAATCCGGTGGTGGCAGTCAAAGGGACAATCAGGCCCGGGAGCATTTGTCTTTGAGGCTGGCCGAAAGGCGGCTTTCTGGAGTATTTGTCCTATTTGTACTATGTCGGTAGTTTGCGCCCGCAACTTGAGGGCATCGGGATAATTTTTCCTGTGTTTGATGTTAGCCCGCCGTGGCTTGTGAGCAAGGCGCGCAGGTCTGCTTTCACTGTGGGAAAAGTCCGCGCGTCACCGCGCACAAATCGCAGGCACAAAAAACCCGGCAGCAGCCGGGTTCCTTGATCTGGCGCGCAGCTTAAGCGGTGAAGGTTTTGCCTTCGAACTGCTCGGCCACGAACTTCCAGTTGACCAGGTTCCAGAACGCTTCGACATACTTCGGACGAACGTTGCGGTAGTCGATGTAGTAAGCGTGTTCCCAGACGTCGCAGGTCAGCAGCGGGGTGTCGCCGCTGGTCAGCGGGTTGCCGGCGCCGATGGTGCTGGCCAGAGCCAGGGAACCGTCAGCCTTTTTCACCAGCCAGCCCCAGCCGGAACCGAAGGTGCCGATCGAGGTTTTGCTGAACTCTTCCTTGAACTTGTCGAACGAACCGAAAGAAGCGTTGATGGCTTCAGCCAG
Source organism: Pseudomonas sp. TWP3-2 (assembly GCF_049897765.1). Lineage (NCBI taxonomy): Bacteria > Pseudomonadati > Pseudomonadota > Gammaproteobacteria > Pseudomonadales > Pseudomonadaceae > Pseudomonas > Pseudomonas sp. TWP3-2. The sequence continues at coordinate 330,793 of NZ_JAFCWW010000005.1, forward strand.
TGCGCCGGTTGGTTGACCGCCGGCGTTTGGCGCCAGGCAGTTCCAGTAGAAAGTGTGGTTCCAGACCTGAGCGGCGTTGTTGAAGATGCCACCCGAGGAAGATTTGACGATTTCTTCCAGGGTCTTGCCTTCGAACTCGGTGCCTGGCACCAGGTTGTTCAGGTTCACGACGTAGGTGTTGTGGTGCTTGTCGTGGTGGAATTCCAGGGTTTCCTTGGAAATGTGCGGCTGCAGGGCATCGTGTGCGTAGGGCAGCGGCGGCAATTCGAAAGCCATGATGATTCTCCTAATCAGGTCTGTTGCGGTGAGCGCAAGGCCGATCACGGGCGGCCAGAAATGCACCGGCGAGTTTTTACTCTTTGCGGCGCAGGGTTCGGATCATAGCACCGGGGGTGCGGCATAACCACGCAACAACTGTGTGGAATAGAGGTTCCAGAGCAGTTGGGAATAAATCACGCTGCGAAGATCAACTGACCGGCCACCGCAAACATCATCACCGCCACCAACAGATCAAGGATTCGCCAGGTGCTCGGACGTGCCAGCCACGGCGCTAGCCATGCAGCGCCCAGCGCCAAGGTGAAAAACCACAACAGAGAAGCGCTCGCAGCGCCGACTACATAGGCGCCGGGCACCGACTGTTGCGCACCGAGCGAGCCGATCAACAGCACGGTGTCGAGATACACGTGCGGATTGAGCAGGGTCACCGCCAGTGCGCTGAGCATGACTGCACGCAACGAGCGCACGGTCTGATTCTCGCCCTGCTCAAGACTCTGTTGCGAAAACGCCCGACGCAACGCCTGGCTGCCGTACCAGATCAGAAACACCGCGCCGCCCCAACGTGCGACCGCCAGTAATGTCGGGTTCTGCGCCAGCACCGTGGCGAGGCCAAATACTCCGGCGGCGACCAGCAGCGCATCGCACACCACGCACAACGCCGCGACTGGCAGGTGATGCTCCCGGCGCAGGCTCTGCGCCAGAACAAAAGCGTTCTGGGTGCCGATCGCCATGATCAGCCCCAAGGCCACCAGCAGGCCGTTCACGTAGCTTTGCCACATAAAAGTGATCCTTGATAAAGAGTGCTTGCTGGCTATTCTGCGGTTCGACGCGGTATAAGAAAAACCAATAGTGCTGATCGCTCATTAGGAAAACTGATGTTCGACTATAAATTACTTTCTGCCTTGGCCGCCGTGGTCGAGCAGGCCGGATTCGAACGCGCGGCGCAGGTGCTGGGATTGTCGCAATCGGCGATTTCCCAGCGCATCAAACTGCTCGAAGCGCGGGTCGGCCAACCGGTGCTGGTGCGCGCCACGCCGCCGGCGCCGACCGAGATTGGTCGGCGCCTGCTCAACCATGTGCAGCAGGTGCGTTTGCTCGAACGTGACCTGCAGAGTCTGGTGCCGGCGCTGGATGAGGAGGGCATGCCGGAACGTCTGCGCATTGCGCTGAACGCCGACAGCCTGGCGACCTGGTGGGCCGGCGCCGTGGCGGATTTTTGCGCCGAACAACATCTGTTGCTCGATCTGGTCGTCGAAGACCAGACCGTCGGCCTCAAACGCATGCGTGCCGGCGAAGTCGCCGCGTGTTTGTGCGCGAGCGAACGACCGGTGGCCGGGGCGCGCAGTGTGTTGCTCGGCGCGATGCGCTATCGGGCGCTCGCCAGCCCGGCGTTCATCGAGCGGCATTTCCCCAACGGGGTGCGCGCCGAACAACTGCCGCGCACCCCGGCGCTGGTGTTTGGGCCGGACGATTTCCTGCAGCATCGCTATCTTGCATCCCTCGGCGTCGATGGCGGTTTCGAGCATCACCTGTGTCCGTCGTCCGAAGGTTTTATCCGCCTGATTGAAGCCGGAATTGGCTGGGGACTGGTACCTGAACTGCAAGTGCGCGATCAGTTGCTCAGCGGCTCGCTGCGTGAACTGTTGCCAGATAAACCGATCGACGTGCCGTTGTACTGGCATCATTGGCGCAATGGCGGTCAGCTGCTCGGGTTGTTGACCGAGCAATTGGTGCGTTCGTCGGCACAATGGCTGGTGCCCTTGCACTGACACGCAGCGTCAAGACACACGCATTCGGCAAAACGAAAGACAGCGGAGCTCTACATGAAAATTCTGGTCACCGGCGCAAGCGGCTTCATTGGTGGACGCTTTGCGCGATTCGCCCTGGAGCAGGGCCTGGACGTGCGGGTCAACGGTCGCCGGGCCGAAGGCGTCGAACATCTGGTGCGCCGTGGCGCCGAGTTCGTGCAGGGCGATCTGAGCGATCCGGAGCTGGTGCGTGACCTGTGCGCCGATGTCGAAGCCGTGGTGCATTGTGCCGGCGCGGTCGGTTTGTGGGGCCGCTATCAGGACTTTCATCAGGGCAATGTGCAGGTCACGGAAAACGTAGTCGAGGCCTGCCTGAAACAGCGGGTGCGGCGTCTGGTGCATCTTTCGTCGCCATCGATCTACTTCGATGGCCGCGACCATCTCGGCCTGACCGAAGAGCAAGTGCCCAAACGCTTCAAAAATCACTATGCCGCGACCAAATATCTGGCCGAGCAGAAAGTCTTCGGCGCCCAGGAATTCGGCCTCGAAACCATCGCCCTGCGCCCGCGTTTCGTGACTGGGGCAGGCGATATGAGCATCTTCCCGCGCCTGCTGAGAATGCAACGCAAGGGCCGTCTGGCGATCATCGGCAACGGTCTGAACAAGGTCGATTTCACCAGCGTGCACAACCTTAATGAGGCCTTGCTCAGCAGCCTGCTGGCGGCCGGTTCCGCGCTGGGCCAGGCCTACAACATCAGCAACGGCAACCCGGTGCCGTTGTGGGATGTGGTCAATTATGTGATGCGCAAAATGGAAGTCCCACAGGTCACCAAGTACCGTTCCTACGGACTGGCCTACAGCGCGGCTGCGATCAATGAAGGCGTGTGCAAGCTCTGGCCCGGTCGTCCCGAGCCGACGCTGTCGCGCCTTGGCATGCAGGTCATGAAGAAAAATTTCACTTTCGACATCAGCCGCGCCCGGCATTATCTGGATTACGATCCGAAAGTCAGTCTGTGGACTGCACTCGATGAATTCTGTGGCTGGTGGAGAGCCCAGGACATACGTTGACACCCATCAGTCCGCCGGCAATGAACCGGACTGCGGGTTGAGGGTCAATGCCTGCGGCTGTTGGGGTTTATACTTCGCCGCAATCTGCCACCACCGTGTTTTACAAAGGTTGCCTCAATGTCCATGCGTAACGATGCCCACGACGATTTCGATGATGTACCGAGCTTGCGTGCCGACCCTCTCGATGACGACGACTTCCCGACCACCACCCGCACCTCCGTGCACTCGCGCACGCCGCCGGTGGTCAAGGTCAAATCCGCCAGCACCGGGCCGTTGTGGGCGCTGGTCGGCGCCTTGTTCTTTGCCTTCATCGGCTTGGCCTGGTGGAGCTTTCAGCAGATATCGCTGATGGAGCAGCAACTGGTGGCAACCCAGGAAAGCTTCGCGCGGATCAGTGAGGAAGCGGCCGGCCGTTTGCAGGACATTTCCGGCAAGGTCGTGGCCAGCCAGAGTAACGTCAGCAGCGACAGCGAAGCCTTGAAATTGCAGATCAAGCAATTGCAAAGCGCACTCCAGGATCAGAGTAAACAACAGCAGGGCGTAGCGGGGCAGGCAACTGATCTGGACAAGCGCCTGGCACAGATGACCGCGCAGACCAGCGAACAGCAGAAAGCCAATAGCGAATTGCAGACGCAGGTCAAAGCCCTGAGCGCAGAGCTTGCGACACTGAAAAGCGCGCCGGCCGACACCAGCAAGGTTGACGCTCAGCTCAAAGCCTTCGATGCCCAGTTCAAGAGCCTCGGCGCTGACATCACGGCGCTGAAAAAACAGGGCAACCCGAGCGCTGCGATTGATCGTCTGGAGCAGGATATCGTCGTGCTCAAAAGCCAGCAGGACAACCGCCCGGCCGCGCCGCAGGGTGCCACCAACACCGCCGAGTTCGACGCGTTCCGTGCCCAGATGACGCGCAACATCAACACCCTGCAAGCGCAGATCCAGAACCTGCAACAACAGCTCAACGCCCGGCCCTAATCGATAGGGACTCTTGTGGCGAGGGGATTTATCCCCTCGCCACAAGAACTGTGCAATATCCAGAACCAACCTGAATATCCATACATAGCCCCAGGCCGTCTACGCTCTTGAAACATCAACAAGAACGAGGGATGCGTCATGGGGTTTTTGCATAAGCTGGCCTGGCTCGGCGCGGTACTGCTGTTGACTCTCGGCCAGGCCAGCGCCGCTACGGAGAAGGAGGACAGCAAGGCCGCGATCGCCCTGCTGGAGAAAGCTCTGGCCTATTACCACGACAATGGCGACAAGGCGTTCGCGGCGTTCAGTCGTCAGGGCGAGTTCGTCGACAAGGATCGCTACGTGTTCGTGGTCGATACCAAAGGCGTGATGCTCGCCAGCGGCGGGCCGTCGTCGGCGCTGATCGGTCGCGATGTCACAGAGGTGCTCGGGCCGGATCTGCAAAAGGCCTTCAAGGACGCCTTGAAAGTGCCGGAGGGCAACGGCATCCAGCAGGCCGAGTACCGCTGGCAGAATCAGGCCGACGGCAAGGTCGAGCGCAAACATGTGTTCTACCAACGCATCGGCCAGCGGATTCTGGCGGTCGGGTATTACTTGCCGCGCGCGTCAGCGGAACAGGCGAAATCCTTGCTCGACAAGGCTGCGACTGATCTGGGGAAAGACGAGAAGGGCACGCTGACCGCAATCAACTCGCTGAGGGGCGGTTACTTGCAGGATGACCTGTATGTGTTCGTGGTCGATCTGGACACCCAGCGCTATGTCGCCCACGGCACCAACCTGCGGTTGATCAATACCGATTTCGGCAAGGTCAAGGACCCGGAAGGCAAACCGGTGGGCGAGCCGATTCTGGCGCTGATCAGCAAGCAGGATGAAGGCGAATACGAATACCGCTGGAAAAACCCGGTGACCGGCAAGGTCGAGGACAAACATGCGTACCTGAAGAAGGTCGGGCATTTCCTGGTGGCTGTCGGGTATTACAGTCCTTGAAGATTTTTGCTGCTAGCGGGCGGTGTGTTCCCGCCCGCGCAACAGTTGATTGGGCATCGCAATCGCGGCTGCCAGTCCCAGCAACGAAACCGCCGCGCTGACCATCAGCAAATGCCGGAACGTCACCAGCAACTCCGCACGCAAGGCGTTCTGTGCATCCCCCGGCGCCGCATTCAAACCATCCAGCAACACATTCCCCGAATGCCCTTCGCTCATCAGCGAACTGCCCGCCAGATGCGCAAAATTCGAATCCTGCAACAACGCGAGCAACAGCGCCGACATCAACGCCACACCCACCGCGCCGCCCAATGAGCGGAACAGGTTGGTGGTGCTGGTCGCAACGCCGATGTCCTTTTGCTCCACCGAATTCTGCGTACCCACCAGCGAAGTCGGGAACTGCATGCCGCCAGCGATACCACTGAGCAACATGCACAGACCGCTGACCAGCGTCGCATCAGGCGGGCTGAAGGCCATGCCGAGAATCGAGATCGGCATCAGGATTGCGCCAGTCAGAATCTGCGGTTTGTAGCGCCCGGTGATCGAAGTGCGACGCCCGGCGAAAAATGCGCCAATCGGCAGCCCCATCGCCAGTGGCAGCAAGTGCAGCGCAGCGCTATCGGCACCGGCGCCAGTGACAGTCTGGAAGCGCAGCGGCATCAGCACGATCAGCGAAATTGCCTGAAAACTGCAAAAGAAAATCGTGCACCAGCACAGCAATGCGCTGCGATTCGCGAACAGGTGCATCGGCAGCAACGGCTCGCGGGTACGTCGTTCATGCCAGACAAGGATCGCCAACACTACGACCGCGCAAGCCAACAAACCCAGCACTTCGGTGCTGCGCCAAGCATGGCCCTGGCCAACCTGAGTAATACCGAGCAACAACGCGGTCAGGCCAATGATCATCAGCAACGTGCCGAGGTAGTCGATCACCGGTTTGCGCTGCGGAATCGGCAGCCCGCGCAGATTGCGTCGCGCCACCCAATATGCGCCAAGGCCCAGCGGCAAGTTGATCAGAAACACCCAGCGCCACGACAAATATTCGGTCATGTAGCCACCGAGCACCGGCCCGGCGACGCTGGCCATCGCGTACATGCTGCTGAAGTAACCCTGATAACGCCCGCGTTCACGCGGCGGCACGATGTCGCCGATGATCGCCTGACTTACCGAAATCATCCCGCCAGCACCAATGCCCTGAATGATCCGCGCCAGCACCAGTTGCTCCATGCTTTGCGCCATGCCGCACAACAGCGACGCCAGCGTAAACAGGCCCATGCCGAACAGCATCAGTTTGCGCCGCCCGTACAGATCGCCGAGCTTGCCGTAGATCGGCACCGCCACGGTCATCGCCACCATGTAGCCGGAAATCACCCAGGCCAGCAGGCTGACGTCCTTGAATTGTGCGGAGATCGCCGGCATCGACACGGCGACGATGGTTTGATCCAGCGCACCGAGAAAAATCGCCAGCATCAGCGCGATCAGCACACTGCGAATGGCCGGTTTGGGCGTTTCAGGTTGGTTTAGATTGGTCACGGGCGAACCTGCGGGCAGAGATGAATCCCGCCATGGCGAGCGGGTAAGTGCTCGCCAGTGTAAGTCGATAGCAAGCTATTCGATAGCCTCGTACGGGAGACCGACGTAATTTTCTGCAATGGTTTTTTGCCCGGCCTCCGAGCTGACAAAGTAGTCGAGTTCCGACGCGCAAATCCGCTGGCTGAAGTCGTCGTGATCATCGAAACGGTGCAGCATCGACGTCATCCACCAGGAAAAGCGCTCGGCTTTCCAAACCCGACGCAGGCAGATTTCCGAGTACTTTTCCAACAGGTCGGTGCGCCCTTCGCGGTAAACCTTGAGCAGAATGCGGAACAGCGTGCTGACATCGCTGGCGGCCAGGTTCAACCCCTTGGCACCGGTCGGCGGCACGATGTGGGCGGCGTCGCCGACCAGAAACATCCGCCCGTATTGCATGGGTTCGACGACGAAACTGCGCAGCGGCGCGATGCTTTTTTCAATCGACGGGCCGGTCACCAGCTTGTCGGCGAGGCTCGCGGGCAGACGGCTTTTCAGTTCGTCCCAGAAGCGCTGATCGGACCAATCCTCGACGTTCTCCTCAGCCGGCACTTGCAGGTAATACCGCGTGCGCGTCGCCGAACGCATGCTGCACAGGGCGAAGCCACGCGCGTGGCGGGCGTAGACCAGTTCATCGTGGACGGGCGTGGTGTCGGCGAGAATACCCAGCCAGCCGAATGGATAAACCCGTTCAAAGACTTTCAGGCAGTCGGCAGGAATCGATTGCCGGGCCACACCGTGGAAGCCGTCGCAACCGGCAATGTAATCGCAATCGACGCGCCAGGTTTCACCATCCTTTTCGAAGGTGACGAAAGCTTCATCGCTTTTCATGCCATGGGGGACGACATCGCTTGCGCCGTAAATAGTCTGAGCGCCAGTCTCCCGACGAGCGGCCATCAGGTCGCGGGTGACTTCGGTCTGGCCATACACCATCACGGTTTTGCCGCCGGTCAAAGTCTGCAGATCGATGTGCACCAGACGCCCGTCGAGCGCCAGTTCGAAACCACCATGCACCAGCCCTTCGGCATCCATGCGCTGACCCACGCCAGCCTCACGCAACAGCTCTGCCATGCCTTGTTCAAGCACCCCGGCGCGGATGCGCCCGAGGACATATTCGGGTGTCTGGCGCTCGACAATCAGGGTGTCGATGCCGGCGTTGTGCAGCAGTTGACCGAGGAGCAATCCGGACGGACCGGCGCCAATGATGGCGACTTGGGTTTTCAGCGTTTTCATTGTTTTTATGACTCGCAAGCTTCACGCGAAATAGCTCGGTGAAAAATTTAAAGGATTCGAGTGCTTGCATTTTTCCCTTGCGGGTCTGTCAATTGAAGGTGAAAACTGAGCTGATACCTGTACATTCTGCCAATCGGTGCGATTATCGCCCGCAACCCCAGAGGCCTGGATTGAAGTGATGAACAAGCCTGACCTGCCTTCGATTCCGGTGTTCAAGCTCTACGGTGAAAGCCTGGACTGGCCGACCCCTGACTTGCTGCACTGTGAAACCATTTCCAAACGCAGCCGCGAACATCAATGGGAGATCAAACCCCACCGCCACGCCGATTTGTGCCAGTTGCTCTTCGTCTTCAAAGGTCAGGCAGAGCTTGAAATCGAAGGTCAACGCACAGAGCTCAACGAAGCAGCGATTCAGATCCTGCCGCCGTTATCGGTGCATGGTTTCCGTTTTTCCGAGGACGTCGAAGGGTTCGTCGTCACGCTGGCGACCCCGCTGATCAACCATTTGCAGGCGCAGCTGGGCAGCGCCGTGCATGCACTGGCGCAGGCCGGAAGTTATCCGGCGGGGAAGGATGCGGAGTACCTGAACAGTCTGTTTACCGCGTTGCAGGCCGAGTACACCGGCCATCAACCGGCGCGGGAAATGCTCATGCATTCGCTGGCCAGCGTGATCATGGTCTGGGTCAGCCGTCAGGCGATTCAGCGCCATAGCGCGTCGCAGCGTCCGCAACGTCAGCGCGAATACCTCAACGGGTTCATTCAACTGGTGGAGGAGACGTACCGCCAGCACGTCAAGGTCGAGGATCTGGCGCATCGGCTAGGGATTTCAGTGTCGCACCTCAACGGTACGTGCCGCGAACTGGCGGGGCAGCCGGCGTTGCAGATCATGCACGAGCGGCAGTTGCTGGAAGCCAAGCGTTTGCTCACCTACACCAGCATGACGATTTATGAGATGTCGGAAGTGTTGGGGTTTTCCGATCCTACAAACTTCACGCGGCTGTTCCGACGCCGAGTGGGGATATCGCCGAAGGCGTTTCGCGATCGACTCAAAACCGAGCAATAAGCCAACCCATGTGGGAGCGAGTCTGCTCCCACATTATTTATGCCGGCTCAGCGCAACGCGTTGAGCGTGGCGTTATGCGGAATGCAGCGTTCGTAGTTGCAGCTCGCATATTCGCGTGGCAATTGTCGCGCCTGTTCGACCCGCCAGGCCGCGGTGCCGTAGAGCGCCAGCGTCGCTGCGCAGGTGATGAAAATCGCGAAATATCTTCTTGTTTTGATGTTCATGGCGTTGACCTCTGAACGAATACCCGTGGGTACTACATTCAGCATAGAACAAGATCAAAACTTGGCATCCCACTGCGGGTCTTCGGGAAATCTCAGCACCAGAAAATCCAGCATGCAGCGCAACGCCGCCGGCATGTGTTTGCGCGAGGCGTAGACCGCGTAGATGTTCATCTGCCGAGGCTCGGCATGCGGCAGCAAACGCACCAGCTCCCCGCTGTGAACATGTATCCCGGCCTGATAGGTCGGCAGCATCGCCACTCCGGCACCGGCCAAAGTCGCACGCAACAGGGTGCTGGCCTCATTGGCGCTGATGTTGCCCTGCACCGGCACCGAAACCGGCTCGCCGTCCTCCTCGAAATGCCACAGGCTCTTGCCGAAATACGAGTGAGTGAGGCAGTTGTGCCGGCTCAGATCTTCCACCCGTTTTGGCGCCGGATACTCTTGCAGATACGCAGGCGCAGCGCAGACCACAGAACGACACACGGTCAAGCGCCGGGCGATCAGATTCGGGTCGAGGTCGTTGCTGGTGCGGATCGCCAGATCGATCCGTTCATCCACCAGATTCACCGTGCGATCGAGCATTTGCATGTCGATGCTGACCCCTGGATACACTTTGACGAACGCCGCCATCGCATCGGCCAGTTGCGCCTGGCCAAACGAGGTGCTGACGCTGATGCGCAGTAAGCCGCGCGGTGCATCGGCCGGTTCACTGACCGCAGCCTGCATGTCGCCGGACAGTTCCAGCATCTGCCGACAGCGCGGGAGGATTTCGTTGCCAGCGGTGGTCAGGCTCAATTTACGCGTGGTGCGATGCATCAGGCGCGCGCCGATCCAGTCTTCCAGTTCCGCCAGATAGCGCGAAACTACTGGCCGCGACAGGTCCAGATGATCGGCCGCCGCCGACTGGCTGCCCAGATCTACCACGGTGACAAACACCCGCATTGCTTGGAGACGATCCATGATTTGCCCGCTTTCAGAAACAAACTATGTTCAAGCATCGCATTTTTTGTACTGAGTCTGGCAACTAAGCTCTGTCCCATCGCCAGACATGGCATTCGAACAGCGGAGCAACACATGATCGGCTTCACCACCCTCAAACGCGTTTTACTCGCCACCGCGACTCTCGGCTTTGCCGCCCATGCCGCAGCCGCCAACCTGACTCTGGACGTCTACAACCCAGGCACCCAGGCAATCTTCCCGGTGACGTCGGTGCTGGTCAGCGGCGAGAAAGAGGCAATTCTGGTCGATGCGCAATTTGGCAAATCCCAGGCCGCACAAGTCGTGGAAAAGATCCGCGCCAGCGGCAAGCAACTGACCACCATCTACATCAGCCACGGTGACCCGGATTACTACTTCGGCCTCGATACCCTGACCCAGGCCTTCCCCAACGCCAAGGTGCTGGCCTCGCAGCCGACCGTTGATCACATCAAAAAAACCGTTGAAGGAAAACTGGCGTTCTGGGGTCCAAAAATGGGCGCTGACGTGCCGGCCAAAACCATCGTGCCGGGCGTGCTCAAGGGCGCCAGTCTGATGCTGGAAGGGCAGAAATTGCAGGTGGTCGGTCTGGACGGCAAACAGCCGGATCGCAGCTTTGTGTGGATTCCGTCGATCAAAGCCGTGGTCGGTGGTGTAGTGGTCGCCGAGAACATCCATGTGTGGATGGCCGACACCCAGACTGCGCAATCGCATGCCGACTGGATCGAAACCCTGCACTCGATCGAGACCCTGAAACCGCAAACCGTGGTGCCGGGTCATTACCTCGGCGAGAGTGCGCGTTCCCTCGCAGCCGTGAAATTCACCGCCGACTACATCAAGGCGTTCGACGCAGAAACTGCAAAAGCCAAGGACTCTGCCGCACTGATCACAGCCATGAAAAAACGCTACCCGCAACTCGGCGAAGAAAGCTCGCTGGAACTGAGCGCCAAAGTCGCCAAGGGTGAGATGCAGTGGTAACCCGAATCTGAAGTCGCAACATTCTCAAGCCAACTGGAGAACGTCATGAGCAAGATCGCAATCATTGGTGCCACCGGTCGTGCCGGCAGCCAACTGCTGGAAGAAGCCCTGCGTCGTGGGCATAGCGTTACGGCCATTGCGCGGGATACGTCGAAGATCGGCGTGCGTGCCGGGGTGGTCAGCAAGGATGTCGACGTGCTGGATGCTGCAGCTTTGCAGGACGCGGTGGCCGGTCACGATGTGGTGATCAGCGCCGCGCATTTCGCCACAGTGCCGGCGGCGGCAGTGGTCGCTCCGCTGAAGCAGGCCGGGGTCAAGCGCTTGCTGGTGGTGGGTGGTGCAGGGTCGTTGTTGCTGCCCGATGGCACGCGGGTGATCGACAGCGCCGGGTTCCCGGACGAGTACAAAGCCGAGGCGAGTGCCGGTGCGGCGTTTCTTGATGCGTTGCGTCAGGAGCAGAATTTGGACTGGACGTTTGTTTCGCCGTCGGCAGAGTTTGTCGAGGGCGAGCGCAGTGGCTCGTTTCGCGTCGGCAAGGATGATTTGCTGGTGAGTGCCGAGGGCCGGAGCTGGATCACGTTTGCCGATTACGCGATTGCGATGATCGATGAAGTGGAAGTGCCGAAGCATTCGCGCCAGCGGTTTGCTGTGGGGTATTAAGTCAAAAGCCCCTCACCCCAGCCCTCTCCCGAAACGTCGGACCGCCCGAAGGGAGAGGGAGCAGACCGAGGTGTCTTGTGTCTGACATCGACCTGAAAGACCGAGTCGATTATGGGGTCGAAGCGATGTTGGATTCAGTGTCGCGCGTTCATGTCGGCGTAGATTCCAAGCATCCCCGGATCGGTCCCCTCTCCCTTGGGAGAGGGCTAGGGTGAGGGGCCAAGCCTCACCGCCGATGAGCCTGCCCAACCAGCCAATCCATCAGCTCACGCAACTTGCCGGTTGGCTCAGAAATCTGCGGCGTCACAAGGTAATACCCCAACCCCGTCCCAACCTTCAATTCAAACGGCATCACCAGCCGCCCCGCCTCCAGATCATCGCCAATCAACGACCAGTCCCCAATCGCCACCCCCGTCCCGTGCGACGCCATCGACATCGCCTGATCCAGCGTCTCGAAATGCTGGCCGCTGACGATATTGCTCAGCTGTAAATCCGCCGCCCTGAGCCACACCGTCCAGTCCTGAGCATCATGCGTGGGGTGCAGCAACAAATGCTGTTGCAGATCGGCCGGCGCCAGCAGCCCGGGCGACCCCTCAAGCAGTGAAGGCGAACACACCGGCGTCAGCTGTTCATCAAACAAATGCAGCGCACCCGCTGAATCCTCCGGCGCCGCACCATAAATCACCGCCGCATCAAACTGCTCCCGCGCAAAGTCCACACCATGCGCCAGCGATGTCGTGAGTTTTACCGGTACGTCCGGGCGCTCGCGTTGCCACTGCAACAGACGCGGCAACAACCAGCGCATCACGCAACTTGGCGCCTTGAGTTGCAGCGTTTCGCGCTTGGCGCCGATCTGCTCCACCGAGTCACCAATCAGCGCGAACACCTGCTGCACCCGTGGCAACCACTCCCGCCCCTCGGCAGTGAGATCCAGACCGCGTGCCTGACGAATGAACAGCGGATAACCCAAATGCTCTTCCAGCCCGGCGATCTGCCGACTGACCGCGCCTTGGGTTATGTGCAACTGCTCGGCCGCGCGGGTGAAGTTGCAGCACTGCGCAGTGATCAGAAAAGTGTGCAGGGCGGGCAGGGGCGGCAGTCGTTTCATGTGGATCCAAGGTATGACGTAAGGACATGGCTAGTATGACTTTTTATCGATTGTTGCGGCTACACGCCGGCCGTTCCAATGAGGGGGCTCATTCGAACAACAAAGGCGAACAACATGGCGACGTGTGGCGAAGTATTGGTCAAGTTACTCGAGGCTTATGGCGTCGAGCAGGTGTTCGGCATTCCCGGCGTGCACACCGTGGAGTTGTATCGCGGACTGGCGCGTTCGCGCATCCGCCATGTTACGCCGAGGCATGAGCAGGGCGCCGGTTTCATGGCCGACGGCTATGCGCGCACCCGCGGCAAACCCGGCGTGTGCTTCATCATCACCGGCCCGGGCATGACCAACATCACCACCGCCATGGGCCAGGCTTACGCCGACTCGATTCCGATGCTGGTGATCTCCAGCGTGCAATCGCGCAGCCAGTTGGGCGGCGGACGCGGGCGTCTGCATGAACTGCCGAATCAGAGCGCTTTGGTCGGCGGCGTGGCGGCGTTCTCGCATACTTTGATGTCAGCGGCGGAGTTGCCGGCGGTGCTGGCCCGCGCGTTTGCGTTGTTTCAGGCTGGGCGTCCACGTCCGGTGCACATCGAGATTCCGCTGGATGTGCTGGTGGAAAATGCCGATGACTTGCTCGCCAGTGTGCCGGTGAAGATTGATCGCGCTGGCGCCTCGCCGAGCGCGGTGAAACGCATGAGCGACCTGCTCGCTGAGGCCAAACGTCCGCTGATCCTCGCGGGGGGCGGCGCCATCGACGCAGCGCCGGAACTGACCCGACTCGCCGAACTGCTCGACGCTCCGGTGGCGCTGACGATCAATGCCAAAGGCATGCTGGCGTCGCACCATCCGCTGCTGATCGGCTCGACTCAAACGCTGGTCGCCACTCGCGCATTGGTGGCTGATGCCGACGTGGTGCTGGCCATCGGCACCGAACTGGCGGAGACCGATTACGACGTTACGTTTGCCGGTGGTTTTGAAATTCCCGGCAAGCTGCTGCGCATCGATATCGACGCCGATCAGACCGTGCGCAACTACCCGCCGCACCTTGCGTTGGTGGCCGATTCGCGCAACGCCGCGCAAGCGCTGCTCAGTGCTTTGTCGCAACACAAACTTGCCGAGCGCAGCAGCGATTGGGGCAAGACACGCGCCGCACGTCTGCGTACTGAACTGGCCGCAAGCTGGGACGCGCCGACTCTGGCACAAACACTTTTTCTTGAAACAGTTCTCGATGAACTGCCGCAAGCCGTGTTCGTAGGCGATTCCACGCAGCCGGTGTACACCGGCAACCTGACGTTCAACCCGGATCATCCGCGCCGCTGGTTCAACGCCTCGACCGGTTACGGCACGCTCGGCTATGCCTTGCCAGCGGCAATTGGCGCGTGGCTTGGCGGCAGCGTTGCAGACGGCGCGCGACCGCCAGTGGTGTGCCTGATCGGCGACGGCGGCCTGCAATTCACCCTGCCGGAACTGGCCAGTGCCGTCGAAGCGCGGGTGCCGGTGATCGTGCTGCTGTGGAATAACCAGGGTTACGAAGAGATCAAGAAATACATGGTCAACCGCGCCATCGAACCGGTCGGCGTCGACATTTACACCCCGGATTTCATCGCGGTAGCCAAAGGACTCGGCTGCGCCGCCGAAGCGATCAACAGCGTCGAGCAACTGCGCACGGCGCTGCGTTGCGCGACCGATCGGCAAGGCCCGACCTTGATTGAAATCGACCAGAACCAGTGGATGCAGGCGGTGGCCCAATGAGCTTTGTAATGATGTTCCCTACCACGCTCGACGGCTTGTATATCAATGGCCAATGGTCTGCCGGTCGCGAACATCTGCGGGTGATCAACCCGGCAACCGAAGCGCTGCTGACCACGGTCAATGGCGGTGACGAACAGGCAGTCGATCAAGCCGTGCGCGCCGCCAGCGCAGCGTTCACAACCTGGTCAAAAACCACCGGTACCGAGCGCGCGGTGATCCTGCGCAACATCGCCAACGGCGTGCGCGAGGGTCGTGAGCAGCTGATGAAATTGCAGTCGAGCAACAACGGCAAACCGCAATTCGAAGCGGCCATCGACGTCGATGATGTGATCGCCACGTTCGAGTATTACGCCGAACTCGCCGAAGGCCTCGACGCCGGCCAGGACAGCAATGTGGCGCTGCCCAGCGATGATTTCAGTGCGCGTTTGCGCCGGGAACCGTGCGGTGTAGTCGGGCTGATCGTGCCGTGGAATTTCCCGATGGTCACCACCGCGTGGAAACTCGCCCCGGCGCTGGCTGCCGGCTGCTGCGTGGTGCTCAAACCCTCCGAGGTTACACCGCTGCCGGAGCTGGAACTGGCGGCGATCATTGCTGAATCCGGGCTGCCGGATGGCGTGTTCAATCTGGTTTGCGGCACAGGTTTGGCGGTGGGCGCGCCGCTGTCGGCCGATCCACGCATTGCGAAAATTTCCTTCACCGGCAGCAATGCAGTCGGTGTGCAGGTGATGCAACGCGCCGCCGAAACCGTCAAGGGTGTGAGCCTGGAACTGGGTGGGAAATCCTCGTTGTTGGTGCTGGAAGACGCCGACCTCGACCTGGCGTTAGAGCTGGCCTGCGGCGGCGGTTTCTTCAATGCCGGGCAGATGTGCTCGGCAACCAGTCGCGTGTTGGTGGCGGATGAATTGGCGGATGAATTCCTGATCCGTCTGAAGGCGCGTGCGGAAAAAATCCGCGTGGCGGATCCGTTCGATCCGGAAGTGGAAATGGGCGCGCTGGTCAATCAGGCGCAGTATCAGCGGGTGCTCGGTCACATTGATCGGGGCTTGAGCGCCGGGGCGAAACTGGTCTGCGGCGGCAATCGTCCGGCCGATCTGCCGCGCGGCTATTTCTTGCAGCCGACGGTGTTCACCGAAGTACCGCTGGACAGCGCGTTGTGGTGCGAAGAGATTTTCGGCCCGGTGATTTGTGTGCGCAGTTTTGCTTCAGAGGCTGAGGCGATTGCGCTGGCCAATGACAGCCAGTTTGGGCTGGTGGCGAGCGTGGTGACGCGCGATGCCGAGACGGCGGATCGGGTGGCCAATGCGTTGCAGGCGGGGCTGGTGTGGATCAATGCGCCGCAAGTGATTTTCCCGCAGGCGGCTTGGGGTGGGTACAAGCAGAGCAGTGTCGGGCGCGAGTTGGGGCCTTGGGGGTTGGCGGCGTTTCAAGAGATCAAGCATGTGATCCGCGCGGTCTGAAGCTTAAGGTCAAGAGCCTACCCTCACCCCAGCCCTCTCCCGGAGGGAGAGGGGGCCGACCGAGGTGTCGGGCGCTATCCATCGACCTGAAAGACCAGGTCGATTATGGATTCGGCTGAGCACCATCACGTCGGCGTAACTATCAAGCATCCCCCGATCAGTTCCCTCTCCCTCTGGGAGAGGGCTAGGGTGAGGGGCTCTTCAGCGGTCAAACACTCAACCGCAACCGCGCCAAATCCCGCAACGGCGGCGCCCCGAACAGCCGGCTATATTCGCGGCTGAATTGCGACGGACTCTCATACCCGACCCGATACCCCGCCGCCGAAGCCTCCAGTCCCTCAGCCAGCATCAAGCGCCGCGCCTCCTGCAAGCGCAGCTGCTTCTGATATTGCAACGGACTCATCGCCGTCATCGCCTTGAAGCGGTGATGCAAGGTCGACACGCTCAGGTTCACTTCTTTGGCCAGATCATCAATGCGCAGCGGCTGCTCGAAATTGCCGTTAAGCCATTTGATCGCCTGGCTGATGCGATGGCTCTGACTGTTGGCAATCGCAATCTCATACAAGCGATGCCCCTGCGGACTGCGCAGCAGACGATAGAGAATCTCGCGGCGAATCAGCGGGGCGAGCATGGCGATGTCTTTTGGTGCATCGAGCAGGCGTGCCAGGCGCAACACCGCGTCAAGCATGGCGCTGTCGATGCGTTCGACATACAAGCCACGCCCGGTCGGCCGGGTCGGCACGCCGAGTGGACCGGCGTCGGCGATCAGCGCGGTGATTTCTGCCGGATCGATGTCCAGCCGGATAGCGAGAATCGGCTCCTCAGGCGAGACGTTCACCACCCGCCCGCTGAGCGGCATCGAAACCGAGACCACCAGATAATTCAGCGGGTCGTAATTGAAGAACTCATCGGCCAACCGCACTTCTTTGCGCCCCTGCGCCATGATGCACAGCGCCGGTTGCGCGAGTACCGAGGCGAAATCATGCGACTGGGTGTGACGCGACATGAGCAGCGAATCGATGGCGGTGGCGTAACTGCCATCCTCCGAGGTGTTGCGGCGGATAATCGTCGCCAGTTCTGCGCGCTGCTTTTCCATCTCGGCATCGTGCGCGGTTTGGGAATGATCGAGTGACGACATGCACGGCTTCCTCTGGGAGGTGAAGTGGGGCAGAGCATATGTTTGTGCAAGCCGCAGCGGTAGACACATCCTGCCAGATGCTTGCCTGATTCTGCACGGCCGCCGTTTCCGCCCCGTCACCACTGTCACGTCGCAAACCCTGTAGGAGCTGCCGAAGGCTGCGATCTTTTGATCTTCAAGGCAAAATCAAAAGATCGCAGCCTGCGGCAGCTCCTACACAATGCTCGTATTACAGACGTGTTACCGGAGTTGCAGGATTTGGCAGCGCATGAGGACACTCTCGCAGGATTGTGCAACGCACCGGCAGGAATCGACTAACGCCGCGTCGTGCCCGGCCCTTAACCTTGGATCCTGTCGCAGCCCGTCCCCCGGCTGCCACGCGACTCCCTGGGAGGGTTGAACAATGTCCAAGCAGATTCCCGTCAGTCATATGGCCTTCGTTCGTGCACGCGCCGGGCGCTCGGCGGAACTCGGTGTGCGCCTCAGCGCGCTGATCGAGCCATCGCGCGCCGCGGCCGGTTGCCTGAGCTTTGCCTTGCAGCATTCGCAGTGCGATTCCGAGTTGTGGCTGGTCTGCGGATTCTGGAGCAACCAGCAAGCGATGACCGCTTATTTCAACAGCCCGGCGATGCAGGTGTTCGGCGAACTGGTGCAAGAGCTGGTGGTTAACAGCCTCGATTTCCACACGTTTAAAGACGTGTCGGCGGCGCAAGCGCTGGGTCAATGCACGGCAGCGGTACACAAACTCGCCGGTTGAGGGTTTAATGGCCAGCCTATCTGACTGAGCCAGGAACTAAAAACATGGCACGTAAAGAGTTCGAACACTTCGAAGCGGTTTCTGCTGTAGTCCCCGTCGAGCTGGGCGGCAACAAGGGTTACCACGCGGCAATCGCCGTCAAAGCCCTGGTCGATGGCGGCGCGCCACGGTTTCATAAACTGTTCGATGATCAGGTGTTCCCCGGCGCCATCGCCGCCGACGAAGCAGCGATCAATCAACTGGACAATCTCAAGGGCGTCACCGAAGACGCCGATCTGATCTGGTAAAGACTATTTCGCAGCACCGGGGCGCCACATCTTGAACAGTGCCTCCGGCCCCAGCTGGAAATAATCCGCCGGCCCGCCGCCACGCAGAATCGGTTCTGCGGCGGCGGTGTCGTAGATGCCGTCCTTCAACAGCCACTTGGCGATATGCACGGCGACCACTTCGCCGAGGATCAGCCAGCTCGGCACCGTCTCGCCATCCGCGCGCTGCAACTGAATGATCTGCGTGACCTTGCATTCAAAGGACACCGGGCTTTCGGCGACTCGTGGTACGGAGATCACTTTCGACGCCACCGTGGTCAGCCCCGCCAGTTCAAACTCGTTGACCTCGGGCGCGACCATCGCGCAGCTCTGGTTCATCTGCTCGGCCAGCGGGCGTGTGGCGAGGTTCCAGACGAACTCGCCGGTCTGCTCGATATTGTTCAGGCTGTCTTTGCGCCCGACACTGGAAAAACCAATGATCGGCGGAATGTAGTTGAACGCGTTGAAAAAGCTGTAGGGCGCCAGGTTTAACCGGCCCTCGGCATCCTGCGAAGAAATCCAGCCGATGGGGCGCGGGCCGACGATCGCGTTGAACGGATCGTGGGGCAGGCCGTGGCCGTTGGCGGGTTCGTAGAAATGGATGTCATCGGGCATGGCGGGTGATCCTGGCGGGCGGTTATAGGCGCCCAATAGTGCAAGCGCGGCGCGGCAATTTCCAGTCTCCAGGAACAACTAAGCCCGGCCGAAGCCGGGCTGTGCGCTATGCGTCAGGCGATTAACTGATGGAGGCGGACTGAGTACGGTCGTAGCCGTCTTCGGCAACGGTAGCGGAACCGGTGCGGTCATAGCCGTCAGCGGCGAAAGTAGCCGAGTTGGTACGGTCAAAACCATCCTCAGCGACAGTTGCGGAACCGGTGCGGTCGTAGCCATCAGCGGCAACTGTGGCAGAACCGGTGCGGTCATAACCGTCAGCGGCGACCGCCGAACCGGTGCGGTCGAAACCGTCGGCAGCGAATGTGTTGGCGGCCAGTACGGACAGGGCGAAGGCGAGGATCAGTTTGGTTTTCATGGTGTGTACTCCGAATGGGTTGGCGTGTGTGTCTTGCATGGGTTTAATGCTACGCCAACTAAATTGATTAAAAAGCGCAAATTAATGTTGATAAGTATCGATTAAGTCGATGTTAAGGGCCGCAGGTTTAAACTCGATTGGCATTCGGCGGGGCGTTCAACCTTGGTCGATTCAGACAGCTGCAGGATCGCGTCAGCCAATTAACCGGTGATTAATCGAATGACCGCTGATCGGCAGCCAACGAAAAAAGGGGCAGACCTTGCACAGGTCTGCCCCTTTTTCGTAAAGCGAGGAGCGAATCAGTCAGTGACGATTCGCGAGTGTTTCTGGGTATCTTTCATGGTGATGTACACCAGCAACGACACCGCGATGCACGCGGTCACGTACCAGTAGTAGCCGGTTTCCATGCCGATGCTCTTGAACCACAGAGCGATGTATTCGGCGGTGCCGCCGAAGATCGACACGGTCAGTGCGTACGGCAGGCCGACGCCCAGCGCGCGGATCTCGGTCGGGAACAGCTCGGCTTTGACCACGGCGTTGATCGAGGTGTAGCCGCTGACGATGATCAGCGCCGCCATGATCAGGAAGAACGCGCCCCACCAGCTCTGGATGGTGTGCAGGGTCATCAGGATCGGCACGGTGAAAATTGTCCCCAGCACGCCGAAGGCGATCAGGATCGGACGGCGGCCGATCTTGTCCGACAGGCCACCGATGATCGGTTGCAGGCACATGAACAGGAACAGCGTGGCCGCAGAAATGGTGGTCGAGTCGGAGATGCTCATGCCGACCGTGTTCACCAGGTATTTCTGCATGTAGGTGGTGTAGGTGTAGAACGCCAGCGTACCGCCCATGGTCAGGCCGACCACCGTTGCCAGCTCTTTCGGGTGACGCATCAAGGTGCGCATGGCGCTTTCCTTGGACTTCTCTTTCTTGGTGAACGATTCGGTTTCTTCCATGCCGCGACGCAGGTACAGCGCGACCACTGCGCACAGCGCGCCGATGGCAAACGGAATGCGCCAGCCCCACGCGTACAACTGCTCGGTGGTGAGCGTCTGTTGCAGCACGATCAATACGCCCAGCGCGATGAGCTGGCCGGAAATCAGGGTCACGTACTGGAAACTGGAGAAGAAACCGCGACGTTCCTTGGTGGCCATTTCCGACAGGTAGGTGGCGGAGGTGCCGTACTCACCGCCGACCGACAGGCCTTGCAGCAGACGGGCGAAAATCAGCAGGATCGGTGCGCCGATGCCGATGGTGGCGTAGTTCGGGCTGAGGGCGATGATCAGCGAGCCGAAGCACATCAGATACACCGAAGCCATCAAGGCTTTCTTGCGCCCGACCTTGTCAGCGTACAAACCCATCAGCCAGCCACCGATCGGCCGCATCAAGAAGCCCACGGCGAAGATCGCGGCGGTGTTCATCAATTGTGCGGTGGAGGAACCGGCAGGGAAAAAACTCTTGGCGAAGTACAGCGAGAAGGCAGCGTAGACGTACCAGTCGTACCACTCGACCATGTTGCCGACAGAGCCGCTGAAGATCGATTTGATCCGGCTCGCGGTGGTTCTTTGTTTGACCGGCGCGGCAGCCGACCCAAGCGGCAGGGTATTGGAGTTATCCATTGAAGGATCCTTCGTTTAATTGTTTTTGTGGAGCGCGTTAAAACGCAGCCTGCGGGGGCTATAGCAGGAGCTGTGCCAACGGGGAGAGGGGCGGTTTAGAGGGGGCGGCGGATATTGTTGAGCGGGTTTTTGCCGATGGTTAGTGGTTTGTGAGCGGATTTCCGCTTATGGCGGATACAGCCAAGAGCCCCTCACCCTAGCCCTCCCGAAACGTCGGACCGCCCGGAGGGAGAGGGGACTGACCGAGTTGGATGTTCGAGTTACGCCGACGTGAGATACCAAGTTGAGCTCAGGCTTTGGAAACAACCGAGAACGGCCCCCTTTCCCCCTCGCCCCCCTTGGGGGGAGAGGGTTGGGGTGAGGGGGGAAAAGATTTCAGCCACCCCAAAAATCTCCAGCCGAGCTCTGCAGTGGTCAACTAATTCCGGGCACCTCGATAGGTGGTTTTGACGCCATCGCCCGCTCATAAACGGTCGGTGGCAGATATCCCAGTTTCGAGTGCAGCCGTTCGTTGTTGTAAAACC